>JBJXFN010000216.1:0-3695 GCA_046155535.1 Burkholderiales bacterium | reverse complement strand
GCGTCGGGAATGGTTTCTTCCTTGAGCGATGGGTAGCAGGCGCGGTAGCTGTCCATCAGGGCCTTGTCGCCCTTCATCCATTTCAGCACCCACTCGCCATCGCCCCACAGCCACAGCGTCGGCGCGGTGATGCGCTTCCAGCAGGCCATGGCTTCTTCGATCCTGTAGAGAACAGGATTCACCATCTTGTGGCAAGGGTCGGCGCGCAGATGAATCTGGCCGTCGGAGCGTTTCTCCGCCCAATGTGGGGCCAGGAATTTGGCGCGTTCGTCGCTCAAGCGTGGATTGTTCGTTTGGAGTCTTTGCGCAACTTCGTCGAATGACTTGTAGGGTTTCAGGCTTGGTGGTTGGCGATTTTCACTCAACCATTGTCCGTAACGATCCGGCGCCTTTTCCGGTCGCGTCGTGGGCAACCCGAAGCCTTCGGCCAGCACCAGTTTCTCCACGCGTTCCGGGCGGATGCCGGCGTAGAGATTGGCGATATTGCCGCCCATGCTGTGACCCACCAGGCGGGCCGGTGTGTCCGGACTGAAGTGCTGAAGCAAGGCGTCGAGATCGGCGATGTAGTCGGGAAACCAGTAGCCCTGGTGGGTCCATTGCGACATGCCGAAGCCACGCCAGTCCGGCGCGATCACGTGCCAGTCGCGGCGGAAGGCATCCACCGTGAACTGGAACGAAGCCGAGACGTCCATCCAGCCATGCAGCAGGACCAGGGCGGGCGCGGACTCGTTTCCCCAGGTGCGCACGTGGTAGCGCAATCCGCGGATGGGCAGAACATGGGAGCCGTGTGGTTTCATCGGCGCTTGCGCGAGATGCCGACCGGAAGCGACGACGCGCGCGCGTACTCTCCGGACGAGAATTTTTCCGGCGCGGCAAGATAATCGAGCAGCATTGGACCGGCGTCGAATCCCCAGAAGCATTCGCCGTCCGCCACGAATGTGGGCACGCCCCACACACCGGCTGACAAGGCGTCGTCCGTGTTTGCCCGGAGTTGCGCCTTGACGGCCTCGGCGCCGATCCGGGATTCCACATCCTCAATCCCGAGGGAGCGCGCCAATATTCGCAGCTCGGCCGGGTCCGACGTGTCGCGACCTTCGCCCCAGATGAAGGAGAAAATTTTCCGCACGGTTTCCATCTCAGCGCCCGACACCAGCGCGAGTCGCAGCGCCGGCAATGGATTGAACGGATGCCGCGCAGGCAGTTTCATCGGCACCTGATGGCGTTCCGCGAGCCAGAGGCCCTGGCGGTAGGTAAAGGTGCGTTTGACCGGAATTTCCGCGGGCCCGAGCGTGCCGGCTTTTTCGATCAGCGCGCCAAACACCAACGGTTTGACCACCAGTTGCACGTCCGTTGGCAGCGCGGGAAATTTCATGCACTGGATATAGGCATAAGGAGAAATAAAGTCGAAGTACCAGTTTACGGTGCGCATGGGTCAATCCTGCCCGGTCGTGGGTTCGGGTGATGCGTGTCTGCGAATGCTCAGCCAGGACAGCAAGGTCAAGGCAAGCCCGATCAACAGCATACCTGCAAGTTCAAATTTGCCCGGTTGTTCCCCCAGTTGCAACCAGGAGGCGAGCGCGGCGATGACGGGCACCGCCAGGGTGGCAAGGCTGGTGGTGCCTGCGGGCAGGCGCTGCAACACATAGAGCCACATCAGCCACCCGGTGCCGGAGGCGAGGGCGCCGCAGAATGCGGCGTTGACGATAAACTCCGCGTTCCATGCGATCGGCTGACGGGGCGCTACTGCCTGGGCGGCCAGGATCAGTACGAGGCCGATCAACATCTGCCAGAACGTGAAGGACAGCGGGTCGACCTGGATGCGATTGTGCAGCCGCTTGGCGTACACCGCGCCGATTGCCCAGCATATGCCGGCCAGAATCGCCAGCGAGTTGCTGAACAGCGGGGCGTGCAATGACCAGGGCTCCAGCACCAACACCAAGCCCATGGCGGCCAGAACCACGGCGAGCCATTGCAAGCCGCGGATCTGCTCGTGCAACACGGGCCAGGCCAGGAGCAGCACCCAGAAGGGCATGATGAAAACCAGGACTGATGTTTTGCCGGCTGCGCCCTCGGTCAACGCCCAGGCTTTGAGGACCAGGAAGCCGGCGGTCTGGATGCAACCGATAAATATGAGTGCCTGCCAGTGGCGGGGGCGGAATGATCTTCCGGTCCACAACATGGCACCGAGCAACGTCAAAACGCCGAGTTCGACACGAATCGCAGTGAAGTCCAGCGCACCGGCGTGCTTCAGCGCCACTTTGGAGGCCACCCAGGAATATCCCCAGAGCACCACCATCGCGGCCATGACCGCCCATGCCCGGCCGGTCTCGCGAGACCCGCTCATCGCGCGCCGGTGACTGCAGGTGCCAGATTGCCGTCCAGTTCCACTCGCTGATCGAAGACGAAGCAGCGTCCAGCAAAATGGGCGTCGCCGCAGTCTTCGAAATATTGCAGGATGCCGCCCTCCAGCTGAAACACGTTCTTGAATCCCTTGCCGGTCATGACCGGCGCGGCTTTTTCGCAGCGGATGCCGCCGGTGCAAAACGTGACGATGATCTTGTCTTTCAGGGCCGGATCCAGCCGATCGACCGCGGCGGGAAATTCGCCGAAGGATTTCAACCTGAGATCGATCGCGTTTTCAAAACTGCCGGACGCCACCTCGAATTCGTTGCGAGCATCGATGAGCACCACTTCACGGCCTTCGTCCAGCCAGCGCTTGAGCTCGGCGGCGCTTACCGCGGCGGCGCGCTGCGTCGCCGGATCCGGTCCCGGCGACCGTAGCGTGATGATTTCCTTCTTGATCTTCACCAGCATCCGGTCAAAGGGCTGGAAGGACGACACGCTGCGCTTGAACCGCAAGTCGGCAAACCTTGGGTCGGCATGAACAAATTCGACAAAAGCCGCGCTGGAATCCTCGCTCCCCGCGACGAAAAGGTTGATGCCTTCCGGGCTGAGCAGCACCGTCCCCTTCAGGGCAAGGTTTGCGCACTTTTCCCGGAAGTCAGCCTTGCGTGCGTCCAGCCCGTCCAGCGGAACGAATCGATAACCGGCGAGATTGATGAAAGGCATGCAAGGCAGGTGGGCAGATCGGGCGCGTATTTTACCAACCTAATTCACAGACTTACCGCAGAGCCGCGAAAATCCCGTGTGCGCAGCACGCAGGATATTCATGCTTTCGCGGTGAGGGCGAAAGTTTTTCGGGCGTAAAATGCCGCGCATGCAACCCAAGTTTGTCCATCTGCGCCTGCACAGCGAATATTCGATCGTCGACGGCATCGTGCGCCTCGACGGGGCGGTGGCCCAGGCAGCGGCGGACGGCATGCCTGCGGTGGCATTGACAGACCTCGGCAACATCTTCGGGATGGTGAAGTTTTATCAGGCCGCGCGTGGTGCGGGGCTGCAACCAATCATCGGCAGTGACGTCTGGATCAGCAACAACGCCGATCGCGACAAGCCCTTTCGGGCCTTGTTGCTCTGCGCGTCCCGGGCGGGGTATCTGAAACTTTGCGAGTGGCTGACCCGAGCCTACCGGGCCAATCAGCACCGCGGACGCGCGGAAGTGAACACAGCCTGGTTTGCGGAGGGCGGCAGCGATGGATTGATCGCCTTGTCGGGTGCGCAATTCGGTGACGTCGGCCAGGCGCTGCTCGCGGAGAATCGCGAAGGGGCGGAAAAACTCGCCCGGCAATGGTCGC
>JBJXFN010000202.1:0-7776 GCA_046155535.1 Burkholderiales bacterium | reverse complement strand
GATATTCACCTGAATGGTGTGGCCGTTGTCGATGATGCGCAGGGCCGCCGGCGCGTAGGAAAATGTAATGGGCTCCAGTTCCAGCCGGGCGCCATCGCTGATGTCGATCGGTGATTGCTGGCGGCCGTTTGCGCAGGTGGCATATTCCGGCTTGAGCGAGCCCCAGCGATCGGCGCCCAGGTCCCCGGTGTAAGTCCAATGTGCCTCGTGGGAGACCGAATGACCGGCGTCGGATTTCCTCACAATCGAGGCACGGGACGCCATTGCGGCACCGGGATCGGCGCAAACCGTAGTGTTTGACCGGGTGGCCCGCCGCGATGCCCTTTTGGCGGGCGCGGCGCGCGGACGGGGTAGCTGGGACAAATGTGCCGCCGCGTGGCTTGGTGCCGCTTCGGTGGCCGCTTCCGCAGGGGAATCTTGGCCAGTTGGTTTGGCACTCATGGCGACCTTGAGCGGTGCCGCCCCAGGTGCATCCTCTTTCAAGGCAGCGGGTTGTTTAGCGGCTTCTTTGCCCGTGGACGCGTCCGGCGCTGGCGCTGGAACTGCCGTCGGTACCGCAGGGCTCTTTTTTTCCTGCGATTTCTTTCCCGCAGCATCAGGGGTAACGGCCGCAGCCGCCGACTTGCACGCCAGATTCAACAATTTCTCGCGCAAGGAATCCGGCTCCACCACAGCAGGAAACTGCAAGCCCTCCAGCGGCAAGCGCTTGACCTCGGCGCCTTCGGCATCGAAATAGACCTTGAGCACCGGCGCGGTCATACGCCGGGCACAGTCGTAGTCGCTCAGCGATTTGACCCAGTAGAATTTCCCTTCCCAGGTTTTGGCGGTCTGTTCGCTGGCAAATTTTTGCCAGTCCCAGGCCTGCACGCTGTCCCCCTTGCGCTCAAGCACCTCGACGTCCAGGAAAATGGATCGTCCAGGCGTGACACTGACAGGTTTCCACTGTGCGCCAGTCGCCTGCCCCGCCATGATTATCAGCACCGCGATTGGAAAGTATCGTGTTTTCATAGCGACATCCCCGGTCATTGCCTCCCTTTGCTATCGGATGGCGGGGCAGATTCTTTAGAGCCGCCTTCCGGCAGCAGTCACGTTTGCGTAGAATTCCGGGTCCCAACGCCTTGACAGCCGGAAGCGATATCACCATGGACGAAAAACTGGTTTACAACTTGAATGTCGCGGCTCAGTCCGTGCTCCTGACGCCCGAGGAAATCAAGCGACGCGTCCCTCTCACCGATCTGGCCGAACGCACGGTCCTCGCGGGCCGGCAGGCCCTGGAGAAAATCCTGGACCGCACGGACCACCGGTTGATGGTAGTGGTGGGCCCCTGTTCCATTCACGACCCCGAGGCCGCCATGGACTACGCAAGGCGGCTGCAAGCGCTGAATGAACAGGTGTCCGATACCTTGTTCCTGGTCATGCGGGTGTATTTCGAAAAACCGCGCACGACCACCGGCTGGAAAGGTCTGATTAACGACCCACATATGAACGATTCCTTCGACGTTGCCGAAGGTCTGCAACGCGCACGCGCTTTGCTGCGCGACATCAACGAACTGGGCCTGCCGGCGGGGACCGAGGCGCTGGACCCGATCAGCCCCCAATACCTCGGAGATCTGGTGACCTGGAGCGCCATTGGCGCACGCACGACGGAATCCCAGACGCATCGGGAAATGGCCAGCGGCTTGTCCACGCCGGTGGGATTCAAGAACGGCACCGACGGCGGCCTGCTGGTCGCGATCAATGCCCTGCTGTCGGTCTCACGGCCGCACAGTTTCCTGGGCATCAACCAGGCCGGGCAAGTCTCGGTGATTCGCACCAAGGGCAACCGCTACGGCCACATTGTCCTGCGCGGCGGCACCAAAGGCCCCAACTACGATTCCGTGACGGTCGCGGTGGTGGAGAAGGAACTGGCCAAGAACAAATTACCCGCCAACATCGTGGTTGATTGCAGTCACGCAAATTCGAACAAAGACCACAATCTGCAACCCTTGGTCATGAACGACTGTGCGCACCAGATCTTGGAAGGCAACCGCTCCATTGTGGGGGTCATGCTCGAAAGCAATCTGGGCGCCGGCAACCAGAGCATCCCGGCGGATCTGAGCCAGCTCCGGTATGGCGTGTCGGTCACCGACGCCTGCATCGACTGGCCCACGACCGAGAAACTGCTGCGCGACATCCGCCAAAAACTCCGGGACGCCCTGGCAAAACGCATTCCGCAGCGAGCCGAAGTCCGCAAAATCAGCGGTTGAGAACTAGCATGGCAACCGGCCCAGGGGGTACAGCCGGCAATGCGCAAGTGTCAGCCTTCGAAGACAAGTTCCGGCCGTGATGCGCAAACCCGTGGTGGGCCTGGCCCTGGGCGGCGGGTCGGCACGCGGCTGGTCGCATATCGGCGTGATTCGCGCGCTCAGCGCGGCCGGCATCCCGATCGACGTGGTCGCAGGTACATCGATCGGCGCCCTGGTCGGGGCGGCCCACGCCGCCGGGGAGCTGGATCGCCTGCAGGATTGGCTGGAAACCCTTACCCGGCGCGATGTGGTCAACCTGCTGGATATCACCGTCAATGGCGGGCTGATCAAGGGCGACAAACTGGTCGACTTTTTCGCCAGTCATTTTTTCGACATCGAAATCGAAAAACTTCCCAAGCCGTTTGGCGCGGTCGCCACCGATCTGGTCAGCGGCGCAGAATTGTGGCTGCGTTCCGGCTCGTTGATCCAGGCGGTCAGGGCATCGATTGCGGTCCCCGGCCTGTTCACGCCGGTCCAACGCGATGGCGCCCTGTTGGTCGATGGCGCCCTGCTCAACCCCGTGCCGGTATCCATGTGCCGAGCCATGGGCGCCGATTTTGTCATCGCGGTGGACTTGAATTCGGACATGGCGGGCAGGCACTTTCGCCATCCCGGGGCCTGGCATACCGAAAAGAGCGCCGTTCCCGCAGGAGGCACTGGCGGCGTGCGCTCGCGCCTGCAGTCCGGTTTCGCCCTGTTGCTTGGCGGGAAATCGAAAAATCGCAGCCTGCCCTCGGTGCGCAACATCATTACCAGCAGCATCGGCATCATGCAGATCCAGATCACACGCAGCCGGCTGACGGCAGAACCGCCGGATGTGTTGATCACGCCACAACTGTCGCACATGCGGCTCACTGATTTTCATCGCGCCGCGCCGGCTATCGCTGAAGGAATCAAGGCAACCGAGTCCGTAATACCCCGCCTGGTCGAACAGCTGTCTCACCAGACCCGAAACTTCACCTGAAACAGGATTGCCCCGTTCAGGCGGTCCTCGATCGTCGGCACCACGCTCAGATTCAGACCCAGCCGGTCTCCTTCCAGAGCAACGACGGGCAAAAGACTCAGAAACCAACCCCCGTCACGCATGCGCGGATAACCGTCAAAGGCGGCGGCCACAATGCCCGCGTGCACCTGCATGCCGACAAACTGGCCATGCAGGGGCCGCCACTGCCAGCCCGCGAAGCGGCTGCGGGATCGCTCACTGTTAATGAAGCTGGCAAACATCCAGGTGCTGTCCGGTCCCGTTGCCACCTCCGCACCGATGCCGAAATTGTTCTCGCGAAAATTCTGGGAGCGGTCGAAGTGGTACGAAAAGGCGCCCGGATTGAGCCACACCTGAGTACGGAAAGCGGCCACGTCTTCGGCGGCGGCCGCCAGCGGCGCCACGCAGTGGAACCACAACAGCAACGCCCCCCGGAAAATCCATGTCATGGCATCAGCAGCGGGGAGTTGGCCCGCATCCGGGCCATTTCAGGCTCCCCGTGCGACAACCGGGATCGAAATGCTGCGCGCGCTCACCGGATTGCGATGGGCGCCACGGTCGACCCGGTGCCGCCTTTGATTTTCAGCGGCTGCGCCACAAACGCAAATTCATAGGCCTTTTTCGCCGCCAGTTCGTCGAGTTTCATGTTCTCCAACAGAAAGATCCCGTTTACGACGAGCGCAATTTGATGGACTGGCAGGCTCAAACTCTTGTCCGGGTTGGGCGCCACTTCCACCGGGAAATTATCGGCGCCAAACAACAGTGGATCTTGTTTGGCCAGCCACTGCGCCGCTGCCACGCCGATCCCCGGGCAACCGCTGTTGTATTTGGCATTGTCCACCCCCCATAATTTTCCCCACCCGGTATGGATCAATACGGCATCTCCGGCCTGCAGCGCGACACCTTGTTTTGCGAGCGCGTCCTGCAAGTCAGCCACCGTGATTTCGTAACTCATCGGCAACATGTCCACACCCTTGGCGGCTGCCACGTCGATCAGCACGCCGCGCGTCATCAGCGAACCGATCTGGTCCACGCCCAGCTTGCTGAAACCATTGCGGGTCTGGATGTCCGCAGTGCGGATGCAGTTATAGAGCAGTCCGTCGATTTCCTGATGGGAAAACATATCGAGCTGGGTGCCGACCTGCCCCAATTCGGTAATCACCAGCTCCTCATTGGTGAAACGCTTGTTGGTGCCGAATGGCCCGCCGGTGCGCTTGGTGTGCAGATCAAAGCGTCGCGTCCCGAAAAACGGCATGTCCGCCGCCAATACCCGCCCGAGTTCCACCACTTCGCCACTGCGGATCAGTTTCGCAGCCCGTAGGACGGAAGCGGCAGTGACCAGATTGGCCGCCCCGCGTTCATCCGTCGCCCCCCATCTGGACGGACAGCGGGCTTCCGGCGCCGGCGGGCTCCAGCTTTGCGCTATCGCCTCGGCACCCGTCATCCACAATCCTGCCGTCATTACGAAGGTAATCGTTTGCCGTTGCCACATGCTTGCCTCCTGTTCGTTGATGTTTTCCGGCAATCGCTTCATTGTCTCGCCGGCTCCACCAGCCGGGCTGCAAGCAGCAGCCAGACCAGTGCGATCGCTTCCAGCACCACCATCGCGCCGAACGCCGCGCGATATCCGTCGGGATGATAGTGGCCTTCGATAGGCGGCCACAAACTTACCACTGCACCAAACGCCCATTGGACAAGAAACGCGCCCAGAAAAACCAGCATGTTCAGCGCGGTATTGGCGCGTCCGGTCATTGCCACCGGAAACGCCCTGGATAGAATCGTGTAAACGAGGCTGCCCGCCGTGCCGCACAATCCAAACACGACCCAGCACAACCACGCACCGAACGTGATGCCCAGGGCCAGTGGTATCTGGACCAGCACAAAAATCGTGGTGCCGATTTTGAACAATCGCAGCGGCGTAATTCCCCGGGTCGCCAGCCGCGAGGCGACCAACCCCCAGAACAGGAAACCGGCAGTGGTGGCCGCGGCGAATCCAAGAAGACTCATCGCCACCGCGGGGCGGCTGTAGGACGCGACATCCGACAGCCAGGGTCCCGCCCACAAACCCTGAATCGACATGTTGACCGCCTGGAACACGGCGGAAACCGCTGCCACCCGCCAGAACACGGAACTGCCCAGCACCCGCAGGACGCCGCGCCATTGTTCCCCCAGGGACTCCGCACGACCGGCCGATGCACGTTCCGGCGCGACAAAAAACAGCGCCGCCGACACCAGCAGTGTCAACCCGGCTGCCATCGCGAATACCCCGCGCCAGCCGACGATCTGATTGGCAAATTCGACGGGCACGGTGGCAAACATGGCACCGATGCCACCGGCAAACATGACCCACCCGGTCGTGGCGGGCAGTCGCTGCAAGGGAAACCATATGGTGACCGCCTTGATGCTGGCCATCAGGCACGCCGACATCCCGAACCCGATCAACGCTCGCCCGACCAGCAAACCCGACAACGATTCGCTGGTCGCAAACACCAGGGCGCCCGCCGCCGCGAAAAGCAATAACGCACCGTTGGTGCGACGCGGGCCGATGCGATCGAGCAGAATGCCCAGCGGCAACTGGAATGCCGCAAAGGTCAGGAAAAAGGCGCTGGTCAACAAGCCCAGATCGGCGGCGGAAAGCGCAAAACCCGCGATCAGATCCGGGGCGACGATCGCGTTGATGCTGCGATACAAATAGGAAAGGAAATACCCGGCGGCAAACGGCAGCATGACCGTGACCGCCAGGCGCCGTCCCGGATCGTCCGGCCAATGCAGCGGACGCTGCGCTCGCCTCATCGGATGCGATGTACGTGGACCTTGTTGAATCCGATCAGGGCATTCAACACGAAGCTGAAGAAGGAGACGAACAGCGCAGCGAAAAATCCTGCCCAGAATCCCGCTACAGAAAGTCCCGGCACCACCCAGGCCACCAGCAGCAGCATGAGCGCGTTGATGACAAGCACGAAAAATCCCAGACTCAACACCGACAGCGGCAGCGTGAGCAGGATCAGCATCGGCTTGACGAAGGCATTGACCACACCCAGCATCAGCCCCGCGATAAACAGGGCACGCACGGACTCGACGAAGAGGCCTTCGAATAAATCGTCGGCCACCCACAAGGACAAGGTATTCACGCCCCAGAAGACCAGAAAGCGGACCAGCGGATGATTCACCATCGGCCCGATCATACCATCGGCGCCCTGCGACCCGGCCTCGCTACGCTGGTCTACACTGCGCCCATCCTCGTGATGCATCGCGACCTTCCACCATGACCGCGCCATCTACCCTGCCCCGTTCATTGTGGACCTTGCTGGCACTGCTCACGCTGGCCTGGGGATTCAACTGGCCAATGATGAAACTCGCCATCGCGGAAATCCCCGTCTGGACCTTTCGCGCCGCCTGCACATTGTCCGGAGCGGCGGGACTGTTCCTGATCGCCAGGCTCAACCGGCATTCGCTTCGGGTGCCCGCCGGCCAATGGCGGCGCCTGTGTCTGATCAGCCTGCTGAACATGACACTCTGGAATGTATTGGTCGCCTATGGCCTGAAACTGCTGCCCGCGGGTCGCAGCGTCATCCTGGCTTACAGCTTTCCACTCTGGGTCGTCCTGCTGTCGGCGTGGTTGTTGCACGAAAAACTCACGCGCCGTCGCATCGCGGGCGTTGCGCTCGGCATGGCGGGCATGGCGCTACTCATCGGCGGCTCGTTGCACGCCGTACAGGTTGCGCCCTTGGGCGCATTGCTGGTGATCGGTGCCGCAATTTCCTGGGCTCTGGGAACGGTATTGATGCGCCGCTTTCCGATCAATCTGGGCACCACCGCACTCACCGCCTGGCAGCTCTTGGTCGGCGGCCTGCCGATTTCGGCCGGCGCACTGATGATCGACCGTGGAAGCTGGCAACCGATCAGCCCGGGAGCCACCATGGGTCTTGTCTACAACATGCTGCTGGTATCGATTTTCTGTTACTGGGCATGGTTCCGGATCGCCGCCTCGGCACCGGCGGGCATCGCGGCGCTGAGTACGCTAATGATTCCTATTGTGGGGGTGTTCAGCAGCAGCCTGATGCTGGGCGAGATCCCGGCCTGGAGCGACTACGCTGCGCTGATGCTGGTCATTGCGGCGCTGGCCACGGTGCTGGTGCCCCGCAAACCGCCAGCCGCCTAAACCTTTTCCTGGCCCTTCCGTTACCGGATGGAGGAATGTTTCCAATCCACCGAATGTGCCGGGGGAAATGGCGCAAATGTTGCTGGTATACCTTCCATCGTGAAAGCCATCCTTGCCGGGTTACTGGTTTGGGCGTTATCTGCCGGAATTGTGCAGGCTGACATCTATCGCCATGTGGATACCGACGGCAAGGTGCATTTCACCAATGTGCCGCACGACAGCCGCTACAAAATCTACCGGAAGGAAAAACGCAAACCGGACCCGGTGGCCGACACCCTGGCCGGCGCGATCCGCCGTTTCGACGACCACGAACGCGCGCGTTACGACAAGGACATCCTGTCCGCCGC
>JBJXFN010000167.1:0-11444 GCA_046155535.1 Burkholderiales bacterium | reverse complement strand
GCCAGATATTCCGTTTCGAATGTGCCGACGTACACGGACGGGAATTCGACGAGGGCGGTGACTTCATCCAGCAAAGGCGTGATGGTTTCCCGCGGACCCAGAGAGACCTTCAGGGACACGGCCAGTTCGTCGAGCTGCCGCGCAATGGCCGCCTTGCGCGTGTCGAAGTCGGCGATCACGCCGCCTTCGGTCTCCAGCTTTGTTTCGTATTCGTCGGCTTGGGCGAGAACGATGTCGCGCGCGCCCTGGAAGCGGTGGCCGTGCACGGTGTGGCCCGCCTGGAGCCCGAGCGCGGAGATCGCAACGATTTTTTCTCCGTGCAGCGCCACGAGGCCATGTGCAGGGCGCACAAATTGCACGGTGGTTGTGCCGTCGGCGAGCTGATACCCCATGACCTTCGGGATTGGCAGGCCACGAATTGCGGACTCGACGGCGGCTTGCAGGCCCGCCACCAGCGTCACGCCCGGAATGGTCCGGTGGAGAAATACATACTCCTCCGCACCTTCTGATTTTTTTGCGAGTTCGGCAACGGTACCGCCCTCTTTTTCCAGTTTCTTGAGGAGCGCGGCACTTGGTTTTCCGTCGGCACCGTAGGCAATCTTGGCGGGCATGAGTTTGCGGGTCTCCTGCCGGTTCACGCCGGATTCCAGAACGCGGGAAATCGTTCCTGCCAGACGCCTGGGGGTGGCGAATGCGCGTACCGCCGAGCCTGCCCCCAGCAATCCGCTCGCCTGGAGGCTGATGAAGATGCCGGACGCAAAGGCCTCGCCAAGCGTCCGCAGTGCTTTGGGCGGCAATTCTTCCGTGAACAACTCGACCAGCAGCGTCGCGCTCATGGTGCCGTTTCTTTTTCGATGAGCGCTTGTTGCATGGCCGCAACGTTCATGCCGAGTCTGTGCAATTGATCCGGCGTCGACATGGGAAAGCTCTTTCGCAGCCGCGAGTCGAAATAAGTCTGGGACACGCTGCGCGCCAGATTGCGGATGCGACCGATGTAGGCGGCGCGCTCGGTTACCGATATTGTGCCGCGCGCATCCAGCAGATTGAAGGTATGTGCCGCCTTCAACACCATTTCGTAACCGGGCAGCGCGAGTTGTGCCGCCATTAATCGCCGGGCTTCCGATTCATAATCGTTGAAATGCTGGAACAGGACTTCGACATTGGAGTGTTCGAAGTTGTACGTCGATTGTTCCACTTCGTTCTGGTGATACACGTCGCGATAGGTGAGGCCCGGCGTCCACGTCAGGTCGAAGACGTTTTCCACCCCTTGCAGGTACATCGCGAGACGTTCCATGCCGTAGGTGATTTCTCCGGTGATCGGCTTGCAATTCAGTCCGCCAACTTGCTGGAAGTAGGTGAACTGGGTGACTTCCATACCGTTGAGCCAGACTTCCCAGCCCAGGCCCCAGGCTCCGAGCGTGGGATTCTCCCAGTCGTCCTCGACGAAGCGGATGTCGTGCGCCTGCGGGTCGATGCCCAGCGCCTGCAGCGAGCCCAGATAAAGCTCGATGATGTCGGGTGGCGAAGGCTTGAGCACCACTTGATATTGGTAGTAGTGCTGCATGCGATTGGGGTTTTCGCCATAACGGCCGTCTTTCGGGCGCCGCGAAGGTTGCACGTAGGCCGCGCGCCAGGGTTCCGGCCCAATGGCGCGGAGAAATGTCGCGGTATGCGAGGTGCCGGCGCCCACCTCCATGTCGTAGGGTTGCAGCAGGGCACATCCCTGTCCACCCCAGTAACGGGCAAGCGTTAGAATCACTTCCTGAAACGTCGGCATGGGCAAATCCTGCGAGAAATACAGGATCTAGGCGGCTTGTGGAAAAGTGGCGATTGTACTCAAAACCACCGATGAAAAACGCATCACGGAAAACCCAAAACATGAATCTCCGGCTTGTTGTCTGGATGGTGTTGTGCAGTCTGGTGCCGGCTGCGATGTCTGCAGAAACCCCGGCGCCCTGGGGGCGGGCGACCGCGGTGGAGAAGACTTACCGCAAACAAAAAGTCGTCTATGACGTCGCGGTGAAAACGGCGGTCGAGCTGGAAAACGTGCTGGACCGCGCCAGTTTCCTGTCCGTGCTGAACGAAGCCGATCCCTTCGACAGCAAGATCGTCATCGTGCTGCATGGCGATGAGATCGGCCTGTTTGCGTTGGCGAATTACGCCCGGCATACCGCGTTGATGAAACGGGCACAAAGCCTGACTGTCGGGGGCATCATCGACATTCGCATGTGCCGGGTGGCGGCGAAGCGGCGGGGCTTCGAACCCGCGGACATCCACGGATTCGTCACCATCGTTCCCATGGCCGACGCCGAAATCATCGAACTGCAAGGCCAGGGCTTCGCGTACATGCAGTAGGCAAGTGTCACGCGGACCGTGGCGAACGCCGGCGCCATAAGGCTGCCGCAAGCATCAGAGCCGCAATTGCGCAGAACCCGAAGTTGCCCACTCTGACGTAAGGCGTGGCGCCCTGATAGCCCCGTACCGTGCCGTTCAGCGTGGTGGTGACGAATTCCGGCGCCGCGGCCACGATGTCACCGTCGGGGCCGATGATGGCGGAGACGCCGGTATTGGTGGCACGCAGCATGGGTCGGCCGGTTTCGAGCGCGCGCATTTGTGCAATCTGCAAATGTTGCCGCGAGGCAATCGATTTTCCCCACCACGCGTCGTTGGTGAAGTTTGCGAGCAGGCTGGCCTCCGGCAATTGGCGGATGATTTCCTCACCGAAGGCATCTTCATAACAAATGTTCGCGGCGATCTTCTGCCCGGCAACCTGCATCGGCTTTTGGGATTTTTCGCCGGGAGAAAATCCCGACATCGGGATGTCCATCAGTTTCATGACCCAGCCCAGCACGGGTCGCAACGGGAAATAATCCCCGAACGGCACCAGATGGACCTTGCGGTATGGGGGGTTCTCGGTCGTTCCCAGGCTGATGACGCTGTTGTAATAACGGCGGTCCGAATCGAGTTCGGGTATTCCCAGCAGAATGTCGCCGCGATGCCGGCGCGCATGTGCGGCAAGTGCATCCATGTAAGGTTTTGGCACGTCGACATCGAACATGGGGAGCGCGGATTCGGGGAGCAAAATCAACGTGGCTTGCGACGCACGCACCAGATTCGCGTACGTGTCCAGTGTCGCGGCGGCCTGCTCCGGCCGCCATTTGAGATCCTGCGTGATGTTTCCCTGCACCAGCGCCACGGTGATGGGATCGCCGGGGAGAGGTCGGGTCCATTCGACGCGCTGCAAGCCGGCACCCAGAATCGGCATGCCGATCAGGATTGCTGCGGCCGCCCAGGGGAAAGAGCCCGCACTTCCGTCGTTTGATTTCAGCCGCGAGAGAATTTTTTCCTCTGCCAGCCAGGCCGCCGCGCCGGCAGTCAACGCGGTGACCAGAGACACGCCGAAAACGCCCAGGACAGGCGCAAATCCCGCCAAGGGACTGGCCGGCACCTGGGCATATCCGATGGCGAGCCAGGGAAAGCCGGACAGAAACCAGCCGCGGAACCACTCTGAAAATGCCCAGAGGGCGGGAAACAAAAACACCGAACGCATCCCCAGGCTGGCCGGGCATCGACTCAGCAGCGCGCCCACCAGCGCCGGAAAACACGCCAGATACATGCAGAACAAAAGGGTAACGCCGGCGGCGAGCGGCCAGACCATTGCGCCGAAGTCGTGAAGGCTGACATACACCCAGCTCACGCCGGCGAGAAACAGACCAAGCCCGAAGGCGAATCCGATCGTCGCCGCCTCGCGCGAGTTGCCGCAGCGATTCCAGAGCAACAGGAGGCCGGCGAGCGTCAAGACGCAAAGCGGGAAAACACCGAAAGGTGCAAAACCGGGGACCGTCGCGGCACCCAGGACCAGCGCAATAATTTTCAACTTCGTGCGGGACAGGCCTCGACGCGCAGGGCGCCGGGGAAATTCAGCCGGCACTTTCTGTCCGGATTTTTTCCACCAGCAGCGCGTGCAGGCGCCGGCTGTCCGCCCGCAGCACTTTGAAATTCAACCTGCCCACGGTGAACTGCTCGCCGCGCTTGGGCAGCCTGCCGAGGTGGTCCAGCACCAGGCCGCCCACGGTGTCGTATTCCTCGTCGCTGAAATCGGTGTCAAAGCTGCGGTTGAAATCCGCGATTTCGGTCTGGGCCTTGACCCGGAACTGGCCGTTGCGGTCGAGGATGATGTTGTCCTCGGTTTCGTCGAAATCGAACTCGTCTTCGATTTCGCCGACGATCTGCTCGAGCACATCCTCGATGGTGACCAATCCGGCCACGCCGCCGTATTCGTCCACCACGATCGCGATGTGATTGCGGTTGCTGCGAAAATCCTTGAGCAGAACGTTGAGCCGCTTCGATTCGGGAATGAAAACCGCCGGCCGGAGCATGTCGCGGACTTTGAATTCCTCGCCGGCGTAATAACGCAGAAGATCCTTCGCCAGCAGGATGCCGATGACATCGTCCTTGTTTTCGCCGATGACCGGAAATCGCGAATGACTGGTTTCGATGACCCAGGGAATGAACTTGTCAGGGGGATCGCCGATATCGATGACATCCATCTGCGCACGGGGAATCATGATGTCGCGGGCCTGCATTTCAGATACCTGCAGCACCCCTTCGATCATCCCAAGCGCATCGGCGTCCAGCAGATTGCGCTCGTAGGCGCGCTGCAGAAGTTCGATCAACTGCTCGCGGTCCTCGGGTTCGCGCATGAGCAGTGCGCCCAGCCGCTCAAGCAGGGTTGGTTTGTGGATTTCTTCTTCCATTCGTTGATTCGAGGGCGTGAACGGTGAACGGCAATCGGTGAACGGTAACCCAGCGGGTTTTTACCGTTCGCTGTTCACCGTTGACCGGGTTTCGTAGGGGTTAGCATACCTCAGGCCGGAAACCAGTGCCGTCTCGATCGCTTCCATCCTCGCGGCCTCGCGGGGACTTTGATGATCGTGACCTTGCAAGTGCAGCATGCCGTGGATCACCAGATGGGCGTAATGCGCGCGAAGTGCCTTGTTCTGCAGACGTGCTTCCGCCGCGATGACCGGTGCGCACAAGACGATGTCTCCGGACAGGGGTTGCGTATCCGGATAGGCAAAGGTCAGGACATTGGTGGCGTGATTCTGGCGCCGGAAGTCTTGATTCAGGCGGCGGCCTTCCACCTTGCCGACCAGACGAACGGTGACCTGGGCATCGCAGAACAAGGCTGACCGGACCCATTTTCTGAGCAGATACCGTGAGGGCAGGGAATGGGCGCGGGTGGCGATTTGTATCGCCAGGGCAAGTTTGGGCGTTGCGGAACTGTTGCGCGAAGCCTGGCGCCTTGCCGTGTCCGGGATCATTGCTCCGGTCGCTCGTGCATGCGCTCATAGGCATGAACAATGCGCTGGACGAGCGGATGGCGCACCACGTCTTCGGCAAGGAACGTGGTGAACGCAATGCCGCGGACTTCACCGAGAATCGCGCGCGCCTCGTTCAGGCCGCTTTTCTGGGACTTGGGCAAATCGATCTGCGTGACATCTCCGGTGACCACAACCTTGCTGCCGAAACCCATGCGGGTCAGGAACATTTTCATCTGTTCCGGCGTGGTGTTCTGCGCTTCATCGAGAATGATGAACGAGTGGTTCAGCGTGCGGCCACGCATGTAGGCAAGCGGTGCAATTTCGATCGAGGCTTTTTCGAACAATCTCGCGACCTTCTCGAAACCCATCAAATCGTAGAGCGCGTCATAAAGCGGGCGCAGGTAAGGGTCCACTTTCTGGGCAAGGTCTCCGGGCAAAAACCCCAGCCGTTCCCCGGCTTCCACGGCCGGCCGCACCAGCACGATGCGTTTGATGGCGTCCCGCTCGAATGCGTCGACAGCGCATGCCACGGCGAGGTAGGTCTTGCCGGTGCCGGCGGGGCCGATGCCGAAAGTAATGTCGTGCTCGCGAATCTGCTGGATGTATTGAATCTGACGCGGAGTCCGCCCGTGCAGATCGCGGCGCCGCGTGTGCAGCGTCAGGGTGTCCTGAGTCTGGGGGCCGGCAACAGCGCCGGAGATTTCGATCAGGCCAAGCTGAATCTCTTCCACGCCCAGATTGTGTTTCGCCAATCCGTAAAATCGTTGCAGTGCCTGGGCGGCCAGTCGCGTCTGGTCAGGGTCGCCGGAGACACGGAAACTTTCACCACGACGGGCAATGGAGACGTCCAGCGCCGATTCGATCTGTTTGAGGTTTTCATCGAGCGCGCCGCACAGATTGGCGAGGCGGTCGTTGTCCACAGGTGTGAACGAGAGTTCGACAGGATTCAAGCGGGTTCCGTTACGGGGACTTCGGCGCGCAGTGTGTGGGCCTTTGCCGCCACGATGCGCACATCGATCATTTTCCCGATCAGGCGCGAAGGCCCGGGAAAATTCACAACCCAGTTGTTGCTGGTGCGGGCCGTCAGTTCAAGAGGGTTCTTTCTGGACTTGCCTTCCACCAGCACCTTTTGCAAGGAGCCAATCATGGTGTCGGCGATTCTGCGCGCGCCGGCGTCCAGCGCCGCTTGGAGGCGCGCGAGCCTCGCCTGTTTGACTTCTTGCGCGACCTGGTCGCCGAATGTCGCGGCCGGCGTGCCTGGCCTTGGGCTATAGGTAAAACTGTAGCTGGCATCAAATCGAAGATCTTCGACCAGCTGCAGGGTCTGCTCGAAATCCCCGTCGGTTTCTCCCGGGAAACCAACGATGAAATCCGTTGCCACCGAAATTTCCGGGCGCAATGCGCGCAGCCGGTGAACGATGGACTTGTATTCCAGCACGGTATAGCCGCGTTTCATCGCGGCGAGCACCCGATCGGATCCGGATTGCACCGGCAGGTGCACATGATCCGTCAACTGCGGAATGTTCCGATAGGCGTCGATCAGGCGCTGGCTGAATTCCTTCGGATGGGAAGTGGTGAATCGCAGCCGTTCCAGACCCGCAATTTCGGACAAATACTCCAACAGGAGCGCGAAATCGGCATTGCCGCCCTGATCGAGTGCACCCCGATAGGCGTTGACGTTCTGGCCGAGCAGGGTGACGTCCTTGACCCCCTGATCGACAAGATCCGCCACGTCCGTCAACACGTCTTCGAGCGGACGCGAGACTTCTTCTCCCCGGGTGTAAGGCACGACGCAGAAGCTGCAGTATTTGCTGCAACCTTCCATGATCGACACAAATGCCGTGTGGGAGTTGACCCGGGCCGGGGGCAGATGGTCGAACTTCTCGATTTCGGGAAAGCTGATGTCCACTTGCGCCCGGCCGCTGCGCTGTCTTTCCAGAATCATTCCTGGCAGCCGATGCAGCGTTTGCGGGCCGAATACCAGATCCACATACGGTGCGCGACCGACGATGGCGGCGCCTTCCTGACTGGCGACACAGCCACCTACCCCGATGATGAGTGCCGGATTGGCCTGCTTGAGCGGACGAATCCGCCCAAGATCGTGGAAGACTTTCTCCTGCGCCTTTTCGCGCACGGAGCAGGTATTGAAAAGAATGACATCCGCCTCGGCCGGGTCCTGAGTTTGCTCGTATCCACCTTGCGCATGCAAAACTTCAGCCATTTTGTCCGAATCGTATTCGTTCATCTGGCAACCGAACGTGCGGATATACAGTTTCTTCATGGAGGCTTACTTGACCGGCTCATAGCGCCGCAATTCCTCATCGGTCAGCAACCACACGTTGGACAGATGTCCATTGAAGTCGATGGTATAGAGCACGGGCAATTTTTTCTTCGGCAATGCGGTCGGAATCATGATCATGTTTTGCCGATCGTAGATTTTTGCGCCGGGCGCAAGCCGGTAGACCTTGTCGCCGATTTTCAGCGCCGGATACTGCTGGCCGGTAATTTCGCCGCGTCGGGCATTTTCCGGGAAGTTGCGCATTGCCGATGCCGCGGCACACAGTGTCAGCAACGTCGCGAAAACAATGAATCGAACAATTGGTCCAATACTTGTCATGGTGGGTGCCACGTCGGGCGGGGGTCGAGCAAAACGGATTTTGCGCCCGCCGCGGTCCGCGACATCTATCTCCAAATAAAACAGGACGTTAAAAGTCTACCGCGTTTTGCGGGTGGTGGTGGTCTGTCGACCGGTACAGAGTCGGGAAGGAAAAAGGGCCTGCCCGCCGGCAGGCCCTCTCCCGCTTCTTGGTGGTGATAGGTGGACTTGAACCACCGACCCCAGCATTATGAGTGCTGTGCTCTAACCAACTGAGCTATATCACCAAAACTTTCATTCGCCCGATGGGTATTGCGGAAACCTGCCAACTGCTCTGAGAGGTTGCTGATGTACCGGCAAGGCAGGTTCACCGCGGCCACGAGGCCTTGTTTTTCGGCGACCCACCATCCCTGCAAAACCATGGCAATTCCCGGATTGTCGGGAAGTTTTCTGCCACCCCCGGAAAGGGTGCGCAAGGTTACTGAGGGGGTGGTGCCTTGTCAAGAAAGCTGCCCGGTTTGACGAGAAGGTAGACTGCAAACGTGATAGTCGACATTGGCATTGTGGGCGGCGGACCGGTTGGCGCGGCACTGGCATTGGCGGCCGCGCGATCCGGATGCAAGGTGGCCTTGGTGGAGCCGGGTGTGGCGCGCCCGATGCCGGTCAACGGTTTTGACACGCGCGTGTACTCGCTGGGCCAGCGTAGCCGTCAGTTGCTGGAGGAATGCGGCGTGTGGGACGAACTGGCGCAGGAAAGAACCACGCCGGTTCACGACATGCGGGTAGTCGGGGACGACGAAGCCTCCCGGCTGGCGTTCAGTGCTTATCGCAGCGAAGTCAGAGAGCTGGCAGTGATTGTAGAAGAGTCGAATCTTCGCCAGGCTCTGGCCCGGGCCCTTGATGCACAGACCACGCGCGTCACCAGGCAGAGCGCGCAATTCCAGAGTGTCTCCTGGGCGAAGACGGGTCGCGCCACCTGCCTGCTCTCGGACGGAACATCGCTGGACGCCCGATTGCTGGTGGCAGCCGATGGCGCCGATTCCACATTGCGTGCGGCAGCCGGTCTGGTTCCCGAGGTTCGTGACTACGCCCAGACCGGCGTGGTGGCCAATTTCCGGATTTCCCTTCCGCATCGAAATACTGCGTACCAATGGTTTCGGGAGGACGGAGTGCTGGCGATGCTGCCGTTGCCGGGCATGCACATGTCCATGGTTTGGTCCACCGGACGCGAACAGGCGCAAACCTTGCTCAGTCTGGATGCCGAGTCACTTGCGGCGCGTGTCCAACAAGCATGCACAGGCACTCTTGGCAAGCTGACGGGACTGGGTGCCGCGACCGGCTTTCCCCTACGGTGGATGCGGGTGCGTCGTCTGATTGCGCCGCGCCTGGCGCTGGTGGGGGACGCGGCCCACCTGGTGCACCCGCTGGCGGGGCAAGGGCTGAACCTCGGATTTGGGGACGTCGGTTGCCTTGCCAGAATCCTTGCCCAACGCGGAATGGAAGACGACTGCGGCGCGCAGTCGTTATTGCGGCGCTATGAACGCAGTCGCTCGGAGGATATCCTGGCCATGCAATGTGTGACGGATGGTTTGCAGCGTCTCTTTGGCGCCGATCTGCCAGGCTTGCGGCGCCTGCGAAACCTTGGCTTGCGGGCGACCGATCGCATTGCGCCCTTGAAGCGATGGCTGGTGAACCGCGCGCTCGGATAAACTGTCAAACAAACGGATCTGTTCTTGAACCATCCCATTTTTCATTCCAACTGAGGAATCATGCAAAAAAGCATCCTGACTGTCTTCGCTGCGTTGGTCCTGGTGTCGGCTGCGGCCCGCGCTGACGAGGCCGCGATTCGCACGGAACTGGGCAAGAGATTTCCGAATGCCAGCGTCGAAAGCATCCAGAAAACGCCGCACCTTGGCCTGTATGAAATCGTCGTCGATGGCCAGATTGTTTATGTCGATGAGGACGCGAGGTATCTGATCGACGGCAACCTCATCGAAATGACGTCCATGAACAACCTCACGGGCGCGAGGCAGCGCGAAATCGAGGAACAAAAACTGAAAAAACTGGTGTTTCCCTTCGAGCAATTGCCGCTGGAACTGGCCGTCAAGAAGGTAAAAGGCAACGGCGCACGCAAAGTGGCGGTGTTCTCCGATCCCGATTGTCCGTATTGCAAGAGGTTGGAAAACGATCTGAAGAAAATCGATGACGTTACGATTTATCTGTTTTTGTACCCGATCGAACAATTGCATCCCAAGGCGCCCGAGGTGGCGAGATCTATCTGGTGTTCGTCGGATCGTGTGAAAGCCTGGGACGACTATATGCTCAAAGGCACGCGTCCCAAGGCTGCGGGCACCTGCGACAATCCGGTCGACAAAATTGTCGCGTTCGCGCAGTCGAAGAGGATCAATGGAACGCCGACCATCTTTTTTGCAGACGGCAAGCGGGTTCCGGGAGCCATTCCTCCCGATCAGATCGAAACACATCTCGCGAGGGCGGCTGGCCCGGTGAAATAAGCTCGTCCGGGCAGGCGGGTTCGGGACCTGCCCGGAATTTTCGGAGGCGCGGTCAGTGCAAAGGATCAGGCGGGCAGGGCTGTCCCCCGCGGCGATCAGCCGATTGTTGCTGGCGGTGATTTTTTCGGCAACCCTGCACACCTATTTCGTATTCGGACTGCCCTGGAAACCGGTGCCGAAAGCCCCCTCGAATGCCATTGCCATCGAGGCGCGGCTAGAGCAAACGGTGTTTGATCGATCTACCGCTCCGCGCGCGACACTGGATTCCCCGCGCAGGCTGTTAGCGTCGACGGATTCGCTTGTGTCGGCGCACGTGCCGGCATTGCCGTTTGCGTTGCCGGCCGCCGGGATCCCGAAGCCAGCCCAGGAAATATCTGCGGCGTTACCGGTGGAGGTGGTTGCCGAGATTGCTACTCCCCTGCCTGAAACCCCCTTCGAAAATACCGGCCCGGATACCTTGTTGCCGGATCTCCCGGATCTGGTTTTTCATTCCGTCAGCGAACTGGATGTTTTTCCCACACTCCTGCACCGCGTCTCGCCCGACTTGCCGTCAGGAACTGCGGTGCCGGGGGTGGTGACCTTGTTATTGCGTATCAACGAATTCGGGAAAGTGACGGACACGGATGTGCTGGACGCGCAGCCCGAGGGATTGTTCGAGGATGCGGTGACGCAGGCTTACCGGAGCGCTGCTTTTTCAGCGGCCCTGATCGATGGCCGCCCGGTGCGGAGCAGGGTTGTGTTACGCGTGGACGTTATTCCGCAAGTCGGAGTCCCAGGCCGCTGAGGGTCGTCGGCGAATGGATAAGGCGGTAGTTACCCCGGAGGAGCAAACCCGCGCGGGTACAACATCCAGAGGCGTCCGCGCTGCCGCATGCGACCGGCCAATTGCCCGGCTTCCTCCCCGAAACCCCAGAAAAAATCCGCACGCACCGCGCCTTTGATCGCCGATCCGCTGTCCTGCGCGATCATCAGGCGGTTCAGCGGCCGGTTGGACAGTGGCCAGGTGGTGGC
>JBJXFN010000161.1:0-7924 GCA_046155535.1 Burkholderiales bacterium | reverse complement strand
CGGTACTGCTCCCGTCTCTGAGTCCGCCAGACTGACCCGGTTGCGCCCACCGGATTTGGATGCATAGATGGCGGCGTCGCAGCGTGCCATCCAGTGATCGACTGGCTCCTTCTTCTCGCGT
Source organism: Burkholderiales bacterium (assembly GCA_046155535.1). Lineage (GTDB taxonomy): Bacteria > Pseudomonadota > Gammaproteobacteria > Burkholderiales > JACQAP01 > JACQAP01. The sequence continues at coordinate 7,803 of JBJXFN010000161.1, read as the reverse complement.
GTTGCAGCCCCGAGGCTTATCGTCACCGGGCGCCCTGCCAGGAGAGGTTCGGCTTCCACAAGCTTGCGCAGGGATTCTGCCAGGATCGCCGCATCCTGGATGCCTGTGTTGGGCATCAGGACCGCGAATTCCTCGCCCCCGGTGCGAAACAGCGCTTCGCCCTTTCGCAGCCGTTCTTGGATCTTGCGGACCAAGGCGATCAGCACCTTGTCGCCGGCGCCGTGTCCCAGTTCGTCATTGATGCTTTTAAAGTGGTCGACGTCGATCGTGATCGGAGACACCGGATGGCCGTAACGATCATGCTGGGCGACTGTCTCGTCCACGCGCTCGAGCAGGTGGCGCCGGTTGAAAGCCCCGGTCAGCGGATCGGCAATTGACAGATCGTAGAGTTGCCGTTGCAGCCGGTTGATGATGCCGAGAAAAATATTGTTGAACGCCAGCAAGAGGACCATGGTGGCCAGCACCCGGGCGGCGATATCCGCCCCGACATACCGGAATGTCAGCGGCGCAGCCACCGCAATCAATGCGACGCTCAGGATATTGGCCATCCGCGGCATGAGCAGAAAATGCATCAGCGCCATGGCGGGGTAGCACCAGAAAAGTCCCACCACTCCCAGGGTTTTGATCGACATCCCAACACTGGCGATCGCCAGGGCGAAGAACAGCCAGGCGGGCACGGGCGGTTTTCCGCCTCTGCCAATGGATCGCGCATTGATGGCCAGAACCAACACAACAACCAGAGTGCCAACGCCCAGCAACGTGCGGTCCTGCAGAAAATTGTTCAGGCTGAAGGGAAACAGAACCACTGCGCCCGCGATCGCCAACCAGTAATAGATGCGCTCGTGATACGAGGAAATAACGTCGGAATTCCCGGATGGCGTTGGCGTTTTCATCCCTGGCAAGTAGTATCGACTCCCGACTGGCGGATGGCAGAGTGTCTAGGATACCGGAGAATCTCCCGAGAAATGGATGCGCTGGCCGCATAGCCCCAGCGGATCACCCCGGCAACCGGCACCGGTGCAAGTCTCAATCCGCCTGGTTGAGTTCTATCACCACGCCATCGGGATCCCGCACGAAGATCGCCTGCGATCCGTTCGGAAAACGCACCGGTCCTTCGCGCAGCGGAAAACCTGCCGCTTGCAGCGCAAGCGCGGCCGTGCCGATGTCCGGACAGGAAAGCGACAGGTGGGTGATGCCGGGCGCCTTGACCGGCACATCCATGAGCACGTTCGGCGTTTGCGGCGACGGTGCATTCAGTACAAGGTTGATCTCGACACCGCAGGGATGTTCAAGGATCGCCACGGGTTCCGGTCCGATCGGACCGAGTGTCTTGCGAAAGCCGAGCAACTCGTAAAAGGCCATCGAACGGGCGAGGTCATGCACCCGGATGCCAACATGGGCAATGCCGGTAATGGATAAGGAGTTGCCTGCCGTCGATTTCATGCTGCCTTCTCCGCGAAACGCCCTGCATGCCAAGGCGAGCTTTCATATTGCTCCAGATGCGAATCTGCCTCAAGATCGCGCCTCACCCGAAACAGCTATCGTGCGCGCTCTTGCACGCCGACGCCACCGCCTTGTCTCGCAAGCCCCTGGACTCCGTCGCTTTTACCACCATGGTGTTGTGCTGCCTCGTCTGGGGCTTCACCAACGTGATGACCAAACTTGCCGCCGCGGATATTTCCCCGGTGATGCAAAGCGGCTTGCGCTCGATTCTGGCCGCGGCGCTCCTGCTGATCTGGGCGCGAGTACGCAGAATTGCGCTCTTCGAACGCGATGGCACTCTCCTGGCCGGCATCATTGCCGGCGCACTGTTCGCAGCCGAGTTTCTCTTCGTCTACGCCGGGCTTTCGTACACCGGCGCCTCTCGCATGGTGGTGTTCGTGTACACCGCACCGTGCCTCACGGCACTGGGTCTGCACTTTTTCGTGCCGGGAGAACGGCTACATCCCTCTCAATGGTTCGGCATCCTGCTCGCCTTTAGCGGTGTGGTGGCTGCATTCGGTGATGGCTTTGCGGCATCGCGCGCGTCCCTGCTCGGCGATGCGTTCGGCGTGATTGCCGGCATCCTGTGGGCAGCCACCATCGTGTGGATTCGCGCCACAGGCCTCACGCGCATCAGCGCGGCGAAAGTGCTGTTCTACCAGCTCGCGATATCGGCCCTGACATTGCCCTGGGTGTCCGTGTGGATCGGCGAAGCCGGCGTGGTTGCCATCACACCCATGGCAGTAGCAAGCCTGCTCTATCAGGGTGCTGTCGTGGCCTTTGTTACCTATCTGGCCTGGTTCTGGCTGCTCACACGTTATCTTGCCGGCCCGCTGGCTGTATTCGGATTCCTCACGCCACTGTTCGGCGTCATCGCCGGCGCCGTGGTACTGGCTGAACCCCTGCGCCCCGCTTTCCTGGTGGCAGTGGCCATGGTGGGCGCCGGAATTTACCTGGTGAACCGGAGTCAGCAAGCACCACCGCCGTCATCCGGCGAGGGCTGAGACCAGTTCGGTCAAATTGCCCAGTGTGGCATCCGGCAGCAAATCCAATTCGTCGGGCAGGGCTCCAGTGCGATTAATCCAGAACACCGTGAACCCGTAGGCCTTGGCACCCGCGACATCGAAATAGTTAGAGGTGACGAAGCCGATTTCTTTTCGGGTCACGCCCAGTTCCTCCGTCGCAAGCTGATAGACGCGCGGATGCGGCTTGTAGACTTTCACGCTGTCCACGCTGAGCAGACGCTCGAAGTGTTTTTCCAGCCGGGCATTGCGCACGGTCTGCGTCAGCATGTCGGGCGTGCCGACCGACAGGATGGCGCAACGGTATGCCTGCAGTGCGGCGAGCGCGGGCAGCGCGTCGGCGAATGGTTGCAGGTGCAGATAGGCCTCCATCAATGCGGCGCGCTGCGCCGGTCCGCAGGGCAATTGCAATTGCCGTGCTACGAAAGTCAGGGCGGCCTCGGTGTTGCGGTCATGCGGCACGTAACGATTCATCAGCGTGCGCAGAAACATGTATTCCAGTTGTTTGGCGCGCCATCCCTGGCTCAATGCCTGCCCTTTGCCGGGGAACATCTGCTCGGCAAGCGACGCCACCGATAACACGTCAAACACCGTGCCGTAGGCGTCGAATACGAGGGCCTTGATTCCCGGAAAAGGCTTCACAACAGACTCCTTCGTAAAAAACCTGCCCGCACTCACCACGGAGGACACGGAGGACGCAGAGGCCAGCGTCATTCACAAAAAACCCGGTCACGCAAATCCTGTGCGTGCGCTTGCGGTCAGACGATGATTTGTCATCCACCTTTTCGCACTTGAACTTCCTCCGCGTCCTTCGCGTCCTCTGCGGTGAAGAGTTTTTTGAACAGTCACTCGACCTGATCCGCAAAACGCCCAATCAGCTTGAGGGTGGCCTCCACCGCGCGGATCGCGGCAAACAGCACGACGACGCAGATCGCGATGTTCAAACCCGTCACTTCGCCGGTATCCAGCGTCTGCGCCAGGGTGATGAGCAACCGCATGATGGAGGCCAGCAGCAAGCCGAAGGCCGCCGCGGGGCTGCGAAAACGCCACAGGAGCAGGCCGAATATCGTGAACAACCCGACGTCCAGCAGCGTTCTGGCACCGGATTGCAGGAACATCCCGAGCATCACGGCCGCCACGCCAAGAAATATCACCGATGCGTGCGTCACGACATGCAGCGCATCTCCCCGATTTCTTATCCGGCCCAGGATGCCGAGACTTCCCCGTTCGCCTTGTTTCATGATTGCGGCCCGCTGCTGGCAATGGAAGCCGGCAACTGTATCGCCGGAACCACGCAAGTCAAGCAAACCCGTGATCGATTCCGGCACTATAATCCGGATCCATGGCCCGCCTTAACCTGATGGTGTACCGGCACTCGGCGTTTTACAGCCCGGTGATCGCCGGCATCTCCGAAGGTTTCTTTGCCGCCGAAGGCTTTCAGGCCAGCTACCACGTGATGCCGGCGAAATCCTCAGTCGGTGAAATGCTGGCCTCCGGCGCCATCGATGTTTCCCAGACAGCGGTCTCCGCAGGCTGGGATTTCCTGGAAAAAGGCGAACGTCCACCTTTCCTCAGTTTTGCCCAGATCAACCGGCGTGACGGATTTTTCATTGCGTCGCGCAAACCGCAGCCGGATTTCCGCTGGGAGATGCTCCATACCGGGCGGTTCATGTTTGCGCATGGCCGGCAACCCGAAGCGATGCTGGCCTATGCGTTGCACCAGCGTCACGCGCGTTATGCGCAAATTCGCAGGAACGGCATCGACGCCGGCGGGCCGGACGCGGCGATGGCAGCGTTCCGTCGCGGCGAAGGCGACTGGTTCCACGAGCAAGCCCCCTATCCGCAACAACTGGAATTCGAGGGAAAGGCCCATCTGGTCGCCTCGGTGGACGAGGCCATCGGCCCGGTGGCCTTCAGCAGTCTTGCGGCCACACCCGCCTGGCTGAAGAAACCGGAAGCTCCGCGATTCGTGCGCGCCTATGCAAAGGCCAGGCATTGGGTCGGACACGCCAAACCTTCCGCCGTGGCCACCGCGATCCAGAGTTTTTTCCCGGGCATCGCCCCCGTGGCATTGATCCGGGCCATCGAGACCTATCAATCGATGGGCTGCTGGGGCGGCTCAATTGCCATCGACCCCAGACACTACAAGACGGCGCTGGATGTTTTTGCACATTCCAAGCTGATCAGCTGCCGGCACCCGTTCGAAACCGTCGCCACCGCCCTGCCCGCCTGAAACAGGTCTCCTGCGTCGGGCACATTGACGCAGGCGAGGCGGACACCTAACCTCGCGCGACCTGTGGGTCCTCAACGGCCCCCTTCACCAAGGAGAATTCCAGATGTTGCCACCGCGAATCGACCCGGAAAATGTCCGGCGAACCATCGGCCCGTATGCCGACCAGAAGGCCTCCGCGGAGGAACGCGGCGAGGCCTACCGGGAGCTGCTCGGCTTCGTCCCGCCGCGCATTGAGGCGCGCATCCAGGTCACCGGCGCGCTCGACCCGACGATGCTCGACCTGCAGGAGAAGATCCGCGCGCATGGGATGTACCCGAAATGTTTCGACGTGAAAACCTCGCAACTCATGCTCTTCGGGATGCTTCTGACGGACCTGAACGACGCGGCGCCGCTGCATGGCATTGCCGCGCGCAGGGCTGGCGCGACCTGGGAGGAACTGCAAGGCGTCATCAATCTGTGTTTCCTGTTCCGCGGATTGTCCGCCGCCAATCGCGGCGCCGAGATCCTCGCCAACATCGCCAAACGCGAAGAAGACGCGAAATGACGCAATCGGCCGCGGGCCACGTCTCGGCGGCGCGCGCATCGTGAGTGGATTGATCGCCGCAGCGGTGGTGGCGCATGTTCCCACGCTGGCACGCGCCGATATCACGCCGCCTTTTCAGCAGACCCTGGCGGAAGGGCAACGCCTGCTGGGCGAAAAATTGCGCGCCTTGCAGCCCGAACTCTGGGTGATCGCCTCGACCCATTGGGTATCCACTTTTAACTGGCTCGCCACCTGCCAGGCGGAACACAAAGGCGTGTGTGTAGCCACCGAAGCACCGGACCTGATTCCCGGAATGTCGTATCACTATCGCGGCGATCCGGCATTCGCCGATGCGCTGCTCGAATCCTGGCGCGACCTGGGATTGCCGGCTGCGCGCAACGATACCCCCCATTACGAATGGGATTACGGCACCTGTGTTCCCTTGTCGCATCTGGACCCACGCGCCGAGGTCCCGGTGGTTGGCGTGCCGACAGTATTGCTGGCGGATCATGCCGAATGCCTGCGGGCCGGCGAGGCAGTGTTTTCGGCTGCAGAAAAACTCGGACGACGCACCGTGTTCGTCGCCAGCACTGCGCTGTCGCACGCGCTGGTACGCGGCCGCCACCTCGAGCCCGCGCCCGAGCGCGCCGCGGCGGACCACAAACTCATCGGCCAGTTACAGCGCGGGGATATCGAGTCCGTGATTGCCGGATTTCCCGACTATCACCGCGTCGCGGTCGCGGAAATGGGCGGGCGGGTGCTGGCCACATTGTGGGGACTGCTGCGCGCCATGGCGCAGCGCGGGCCGCTCGCCGGCCAACAGTTCGGCGGTTACGCGCAATCTTCCGGCAGCGGCAATGCCAACATTGCGGTGGCAACGCCGGAAACAATTGCGCGATTCGGCTAGCAAACAGGCATGACCCAAGCTCCCGCAACAGGTGTGCCCCGCATCGTGGAACGACTGGCGGCCGGCACTGCATTGCTGGGCGGCACGCTGCTCACTGCCATCATGCTGATGTCGGTGGTCTCGATCGCAATGCGCGCACTCGGCTTCGAGCCGATCCAGGGCGACTTCGAACTGGTGCAGGTCGGACTGGCCGCCTGCATTGCCCTGCTGCTCCCCTGGTGCCAGTTGCAAGGCGGCAACATCGTCGCCGAATTCTTCACCGCCGGCGTGCGAGAAAAAGTCCGCCACCGTCTCGATGCCTTCGGCGCAGCACTGGTCGCGCTGGTCATGGCACTGGTGGCCTGGCGCACCGGCGTGGGCGCGGTCGCGATCAAGGCGAACGGCGAAGTCACCATGATCCTAGGATTTCCGATCTGGATCGGCTACGCCCTGATGACGCCGGGCCTGGCATTGACTGCATTGGTCGCCGTGGTCAACGCCTTCACCGCATGGAGACGCCGGTGAACAGCCTGCAAATGGGTGGGGCGCTGTTCGGCACCATGTTGGCGCTGATGGTGTTGCGGGTGCCTCTGTCGGTTGCGATGTTTCTACCCGGCGCGGTCGGTTACTGGTGGCTCGCCGGCGAAAGCTCCCTCCTGAACCATCTGAAAGGCGCGGCCTATGCGCGTTTTTCCCATTACGATCTCTCGGTCATTCCGCTCTTCATCCTGATGGGGCAGTTTGCGACCCAGGGCGGCTTGAGCCGTGCCCTGTTCCAGTTCGGCGCGGCACTGCTGGGTCATCTGCGTGGCGGCATGGCCATGGCCTCCGTGGTGGCGTGCGCCCTGTTCGGTGCGGTGTGCGGATCGTCGGTGGCCACCGCCGCGACGCTGGCGCAGGTTGCGCTTCCGGAAATGCGCCGGCACCACTATTCGCCGCGGCTCGCCACCGCCACGCTTGCAGTGGGCGGCACACTCGGCATTCTGATCCCGCCTTCGGTTCCACTCGTCGTCTATGCGATTCTCACCGAGCAGAACATCGCGAAGCTGTTCATGGCAGCGTTGGTGCCGGGGATCATTGCCGCCGTCGGCTATTGCGTGGTCATCTCCATCGTCACGGCGATGCGCCCGCAGGACGGCCCGGCGCAACCGAAACAGACCTCGGCAGCACGCTGGCAGGCGTTTGTCGCCATCTGGCCGATCGCCGTCGTATTCGCGCTGGTGTTTGGCGGTATCTATGGCGGCGTGTTCACGCCGACCGAAGGCGCTGCGGTGGGCGCGGTTGGCACTTTTCTCACAGCAATTCTCAAACGCGAACTCGATCTGCGTGCCATCGGTCGCGCTTTCCTCGGGACGGCCACCACGACGGGAATGATTTTCATGGTTTTTCTCGGGGCCGACATGCTCAACGGCGCGCTGGCCCTGTCGCAGATGCCGGCCCAACTTGCCGAGTGGGTCACCGGACTCGGCTGGCCGCCGCTGGCGATCGCGGCCGCGGTGATTGCGCTTTACATCGTCATGGGGTTTTTCATGGATGAACTGGCCACGATCATCCTCACCATTCCGGTGATTTTCCCGGCGATCATGGGCCTGGATTTATGGGGGCTGGACTACAGCGAAAAAGCCATCTGGTTCGGCATCCTGATGCTGATGGTGGT
>JBJXFN010000134.1:0-2661 GCA_046155535.1 Burkholderiales bacterium | reverse complement strand
GGATGATCTGCGTGTCGCAATAAATGTCTGCGCCGATCTGCATCGTCGGGGTCCGCCGGTAGCCGCCGGTCATGGGCATCAGGTCAGGGCGCGGCATGATGCGCGGGATCAGGACCGAGGTCCAGGCAACTTTCTTCAAGCCAAAAACAACGCGGATCTTTTCGGAGAAGGGAGATTTTTCGAAATGATGCAGGATGATGGGATATTTTGAGGCCATGTGTGCTCAGGCAAGAAAAGTGATCAGACTGTCCAATACTTCGTCGGGCCGTTCGGCCATCAACGCATGTCCGGCACCGTCCAGCGTGACGCTGCGAGCTCCGGGAATGGTGGCCGCCAGCGCGCTCGCTGCCTTCGCAGGCGTCATCAGATCGCGTTTGCCGAGGATCAGCAGCGTGGGGCATCGTACTTTTGCCGCGGAGGCCAAACCGTCCGTGTAACGATTGCAGGCGCTGAAGTCTGCAAACAACACTCCATTGCCGGAGCGCTCCATCAGCCGCATCGAGGCGCCCGTCATCCAGGCCCCGGGCACCCGGTTGCCGCCGAGCTGCGCCGGCGCGCTGTGGCCGAAGGCATTGATCATTTCGTAGGCCAGATGGTCATTGGCCTGCGCAGCGCTGAGAAGGGGTTCCGACACCGGCATAGGAACCGCGGTGCCGACCATGGCGATTTTTGCCACCCGATCCGCGAAACGGGTTGCGGCATCCAGCGCTACCAAAGAACCCATGCTGTGTCCCACCAAAGATGCGGACTGCACGTCCATCGCATCCAACACCGCAATCACCCAGTCCGCCAGCACGGGGATCGAGTCGAGCGCCTTGTCCGCGGATTTTCCGTGTCCGGGGAGGTCCAGCGCCAGTGCATTCCAGCCGTGGTAGGCGAAATACCGGCTTTGCAACGTCCACACGCTGTGATCGTTGGCGGCCCCGTGGAGGAACACGACCGTCGGCTTCGCCGCGTCGTAGGGGCGATTCGCGGTGTAGGCGAAAACCTTCTTGTCATTGACTGTCAGGAGCATGCGCTTCTCGTCAGTTGTTATAAAAAAACCTAATCTGCCACAGAGGGCACAGAGAGCACAGAGGAATACATAAAAACCAACTGAATCAGGCCTGCTGAGAAGGTGTTATCAAATCGATTTCTTTTTCTGTGATCTCTGAGTCCACTGTGGCGAACAGCTTTCATGACCTTCCCATTTTAACGCGGCACTTTTCGTGGCATCACGTAATTCGGGAGGGATCAGGTACACTTTCATCGATCGCTTGGCAGTAAAACACAAGTAGAGATTCCAATCGTTCGCCACGCCCCGCCGGCTTTCGGGTGCGGATACCCAAGGGAGAAGATCGAATGACCAATAAAAAAATTGCGCGCATCGAAACCGGCCATTACCTGATTCCTTTGCCGGTGGTGCTGTCGGACAGCATGCACGGGGAGATGAAGGGGTTCGAATTGATTACCGTTCGTGTCGTGGATGCGGACGGTGCGGAGGGGGTGGGATACACCTTTACCGTGGGCGCTAACGGCGCGGGAGTGTTTGCGACGATCCGGCACGATCTCGAGCCCATGCTGATGGGCGCGGAGTCGGATCGCATTGAGCAGTTGTGGAAAAAAATGTGGTGGTGGCTGCATTATGGCGGCCGGGGAGGGGCCGCGTCCTTCGCGATTTCCGCGATTGATATGGCACTCTGGGACCTGAAGGCGCGACGCGATGGCACCGCGCTCTGGCGTCTGCTGGGCGGCCACGATCCATGCGTTCCCTGTTACGCCGGTGGCATTGACCTGCAATTTCCGCTCGACAAGCTGTTGCGCCAGACCGACGACAATCTCAAGAAAGGTTTCCGGGCGATCAAGATGAAAGTCGGGCGCGAGAAGCTTTCCGAGGATGTGGCACGGGTAAAGGCGATGCGCGAACATTTGGGCGCGGACTTTCCCCTGATGGCCGACGCCAACATGCGTTGGTCGCCGGATGAGGCGATCCGTGCCGCGCGCGCCTTCCAACCCTACCAACTTGTCTGGCTAGAGGAGCCGACCATCCCGGACGATATTGAAGGCCATGTGCGCATTGTGCGAGAGGGTGGACTGCCGGTTGCTACTGGCGAGAATCTGCACAACCTTCACGAATTTGCCAACATGATGCGTGCCGGTGGCGTGACGTTTCCCGAACCGGATGTCACCAATTGCGGCGGCATCACGGTGTTCATGAAAGTCGCACATCTCGCGGAGTCGTTCAACCTGCCGGTGACCTCCCACGGCGCCCATGACGTGACTGTGCAACTGCTGGCCGCGGCACCCAACCGCTCTTATCTGGAGGCGCATGGCTTCGGTCTTGAGCGTTTCGTTACGCCACTGCTCAAACTCGAAAACGGCTTTGCCGTGGCGCCAGATACGACGGGACACGGCCTGACGTTTGACTGGAAGGGGCTGGAGGCGTTGCGGGTGTGATTCTGCGAGCCGTGAATTCCCCACAGAGACACCGAGAAAATCAAACCTCTGGGAGACGTCTGATTATCGCATTTCCCGGTGACTCTGTGTCTCGGTGATGGATCAAGCCCTAAGCACGTGACGCGGCATGCATCGCCCGGCTCAAATCTTCAATCAAATCTTCTGCGTTTTCGAGACCTACGGACAGCCGCACGGTTCCCTCGGTGATGCCGGCCGCACGCAGCG
>JBJXFN010000132.1:0-23413 GCA_046155535.1 Burkholderiales bacterium | reverse complement strand
TGCTGCTACAGCAGCACCAAATTGTCCCGGTGGATGAGTTCGGGCTCGTCCACGTAGCCCAGCCGGGCTTCGATTTCCTGGCTCGGGGTCTTGAGTATTTTTCGGGTTTCGGGCGCGCTGTAGTTCACCAGGCCGCGGGCGATCTCGGTGCCGTCCGGATCCAGACAACTGACGACTTCCCCACGCTCGAACTCTCCCGAAACATCCCGAACGCCGATCGGCAGCAGGCTTTTGCCGTCCACCTTCAGCGCCCGGACCGCCCCCGGATCCAGGTGCAATCTGCCCCGCACTTGCAGGTGGTCGGCCAGCCATTGTTTGCGCGCCGTAATGGTTAGGGTCTCCGGCAGAAGCTGGGTCCCGATTTTTTCCCCGGCGGCTAATCTGACCAGGATATTCGGCTCGCGACCCGAGGCGATGACGGTTGCGGCGCCACTACGCGCTGCCCGTCTTGCCGCCTGTACCTTGGTGAGCATCCCGCCCCGGGAGAACTCGGAGCCCACACCACCTGCCATCCGCTCCAGTTCCGGGTCTCCGGCCTTGGCGTCGGTCACCAGTACAGCGCCGGCAGTACGCCGCGGATCGCCGGTGTACAACCCGCTTTGATCGGTGAGGATGACCAGCACGTCGGCTTCAATCAGATTGGTGACCAGGGCGCCGAGTGTGTCGTTGTCGCCAAAGCGAATCTCCTCGGTTGCCACCGTATCGTTCTCGTTGATCACCGGTATGACGCCCAGATCGAGCAGCGTGCGCAGTGTGGTGCGCGCATTCAGATACCGCTTGCGGTTGGAGAGATCTTCATGGGTGAGCAGAATCTGCGCAGTACGCAAATTATATTTGCGGAAGCAGGACTCATAGGCCTCCACCAGTCCCATCTGCCCAACAGCCGCCGCCGCCTGAAGTTCGTGTAATGCATGCGGGCGACGCGCCCAGCCCAGCCTTTGCATGCCTTCGGCAACCGCGCCGCTGGAAACCAGCACAACTTGCTTTTCCGCTTTTGTGAGCGCGGCGATCTGTTCTGCCCAGGTCGCCAGCGCCGCATGGTCCAGCCCCTGGCCCTCGTTGGTGACCAGGCTGCTCCCGATCTTCACCACCAGGCGACCTGCTTCGCAGACCGCGGATTTCACATTCGAGCCCATGGCGGTATCACTCAGAGGTCGGCGCCTTCGGGTTGTTCGAGTCGGCGGTTGCGATCCAGATGTTCCATGATCGCATACGTCAGTTCACGGCACCCGTCGCCGGTGAGCGCCGAAATGACAAATATTTTCTCCGGGCTGGCGCTCAATTGCGAATATGCCCGTTGAAAGTCTTCCACCCGCTGCGACCGCTCATTTTCGGGGACCAGATCGGCCTTGTTCAACACCATCCACCGCGGTTTTTGGAACAAGGCTTCGTCGTATTTGCGCAATTCCTCCACGATCGCCCGCGCGTCACGGGCCGGGTCGGCGGAATCGTCCAGCGGGACCAGGTCAACCAGATGCAACAGCAGGCGGGTGCGCTGCAGATGCCGCAGAAACTGATGCCCGAGACCGGCCCCTTCCGCGGCGCCTTCAATCAGTCCGGGTATGTCGGCGATGACGAAACTGCGGTTTTCATCCGCCCGCACCACGCCCAGATTGGGGTGCAAGGTGGTAAACGGATAGTCGGCGACCTTTGGGCGCGCGGCAGACACCGCACGGATGAAGGTGGACTTCCCGGCGTTGGGCATGCCCAGCAGACCCACATCGGCCAGCACTTTCAATTCGAGTTTGAGCCGGCGATTTTGACCCGGCGTCCCCGGAGTGCATTGGCGCGGCGCGCGGTTCGTGCTGGATTTGAAGTGAATGTTACCCAGGCCGCCTTCGCCACCTTTGGCCAGCACGGAAACCTGGCCGTCCCGGGCAAGGTCGGCGATGACTTCGTCGCTGTCGAGGTCGGTGATCACGGTACCGACCGGGAACCGGAGAATCACATCTTCCGCCGCCTTTCCATAACAGTCGGCGCCACGCCCTTTTTCGCCATGTCTGGCGCGGTGGATGCGCGCGAAGCGATACTCGACCAGGGTATTGATGTTGCGGTCGGCCACGGCGTGAATGCTGCCGCCCCGGCCCCCGTCACCGCCGTCCGGGCCGCCGCGGGGAATGTATTTTTCGCGACGAAACGAGGCGACGCCGTTCCCGCCGTCGCCGGCGTGGACTTCGATATGCGCTTCGTCAACAAATTTCATGCATGAACCCGCTCGGAATATAGCCTGCGTGCAGAACGTGAAGGACGGACAGCGGAAAACAAAAAAGCCCTACCGGTTGGATAGGGCTTCCTGGGAAGACCGGGCGAAATCTCAGGCTGGCAGGACGCTGACGATTTTTTTCTTTTCCGGGCCCTTGAAGCCAAACGCGACCTTGCCTTCGATCTTCGCAAACAAAGTGTGATCCTTGCCAATGCCGACGTTTTCTCCCGGATGCACCTGGGTGCCACGCTGGCGGACGATAATGCTCCCGGCCGAAATCAATTCACCCCCAAAACGCTTGACCCCAAGCCGTTTTGACTCGGAATCCCGGCCGTTTCGGGAACTTCCCCCTGCTTTTTTGTGTGCCATGTTTCCCTCCGCTGCTCAAGCCGATATCTTGTCGATCTGAATCTCGGTGTAATTCTGCCGATGGCCGCCATGCCTCTGGTAGTGTTTGCGGCGACGCATCTTGAATATGGTGACTTTGTCGTGACGACCATGGGAGAGCACGGTGACCTGCACCGTCGCGCCGGCAATCACCGGCGCACCGATCGCGACTTTTTCCCCATCGGCGATGAGCAGAACCTGATCCAGGACAATCTGGCTGCCAATTGCACCAGGTAACTGTTCTACCTTGATTTTTTCGCCGGAGGCGACCCGATATTGCTTGCCGCCCGTTTTGATGACCGCGTACATGTTGAAAGTGCCTTCCGCGTGGTGCGCTTTTGAGGAAAGGCGCGCATGCTACATAAAAAGAATGCCTTAGTAAAGCCAGCCCGGCCGATACGGACGAGGGCCGGGCTGGACGGCGCCGAATCCTCCTTGACATTGCACAGCGGCGCTTTCTACCATCGCCCCCTTTTTGTTTCGACCGACCCGTGCCCCAATCGCCGATCCCCGATGTTATTGGAAGCTTGATTTCGAAGGACCTGAAATCGGTGGACGAGGTCATTCGCGACCGGCTGCGCTCGGAGGTTGTGCTGGTGCGACAGGTTGCCGACTATATTATTGGCGGGGGGGGCAAGCGCATGCGTCCCGCTCTGGTCATTCTAACTGCCGGGGCCTGCGGCTACACCGGAGCCCAACACCACCTGCTGGCCGCGGTCATCGAATTCATCCACACCGCGACCTTGCTGCACGATGATGTCGTGGATGACTCGCACATGCGACGTGGGCGGGTCACCGCCAATGCCCATTTTGGCAATCCGCCAGCCGTGCTGGTTGGCGATTTTCTGTATTCGCGAGCCTTTCAAATGATGGTGGAAGTCCAGAACCTCAGAGTCATGGATGTGCTCGCCGAAGCCACCAATGTGATAGCCGAAGGAGAGGTTCTGCAATTGCTTCATGTGCACAGCGCCGATGTCACGGAAGACGAATATCTGCAAGTGATTCGCTCGAAAACCGCGAAATTGTTCGAGGCGGCTGCTCGCTTGGGCGGAATTCTGGCCGGGGTTTCGCGTGACCGGGAAGACGCCCTGGGCGCCTATGGGATGCATCTTGGAACGGCCTTCCAGCTGATCGACGACGTTCTGGATTACGCCGGCGATGTTTCCAATACCGGCAAGAATATCGGCACCGACCTGGCCGAAGGAAAAACCACCTTGCCGCTCATTCATGCAATGAAACACGGAAATGCGGCGCAGGTGGCGCTGATCCGCAACGCCATCATCGATGGGGGTGCCGGGGATTTCCCGGCTGTCATGGGCGCGGTTCGCGAAACCGGGGCGCTCGAGCATGTGCGCCGCCAGGCGCAAGCGGCGGCAAATCTGGCGCGTCAGGCCATCGAATCGCTGCAGAATTCAAAGTACAGGGATTGTTTGTTAGAATTGCCGGCCTTTGCGGTGAACCGCAATTATTAGTGCACCGTCGGGGTGTAGCTCAGCCTGGTAGAGTACTGCGTTCGGGACGCAGGAGTCGGAGGTTCGAATCCTCTCACCCCGACCATTCCATCAACGGTCTCCGATGCGGAGCACGCGTGGCCAAATTCCTCCTTGTCATTGCTGTATTCATTGTGTTGTATCTGCTCATCCGCAGTCATCGGCGGCGCGGACAGGTCGCTGCACCGCCGCCTTCCCCGCACGCGGAAAACATGGTTCGATGCAAGGTGTGCGGCGTGCATCTTCCCACCAGTGAGGCGATGACATCGCGCAACGAGTTCTATTGCAGCAAGGAGCACTTGCAGATTGCCGACCGGAAACACGGCGGACATTGAGTCGGCCGGGCGCGCCGGGCCGATGAGCAGTGCATTGCCCGGTGCGGCGCGGGCGTACGTGATTGACCGCCGCCAATATGGCGACGCGTACTGGCGGTCCCTGTTTTTCTTCAATACCTACCGGGTTTTCGCGGCGCTGGTCTTGTTGGGCGCGGAACTGGCATTAGGCGACCATCTGCCCTTCGGTTCCTACAGCCGAACGGAATTCTTGTACACCAGTGTGGCCTACCTGTTTTTCGGGCTGCTGGCGTTTGTGGGGATCATTCCGCGCAAGCCCCACTTCACGCTGCAGTTGACGGTTCATATCGGCGCCGACATAGCTTTTGTAGTGCTGATGATGCATTCAAGCGGCGGGGTGCAGAGCGGGCTCGGACTCCTGTTGCTGGTGTCCCTGGCGGCGGTCGGGCTCGTCAGTCGGGGAAAGCGCACACTTTTTTTTGCTGCGCTGGCCACGCTTGCCGTGCTGGCCGAACAAGCCTACGAGGTACTCGTTCTTTATGGTGCCGTGGCGCAGTTTGCGCAGGCCGGCATGCTCAGCATCGGTTATTTCGCCACGGGCTGGCTGGCCCATTCACTTGCCAAACGCGCGGTCGCAATCGAGGCCATCGTTGCGCAACGTGAAGTTGACCTGGCAAATCTGGCGCAGGTCAACCAACTTGTGATCCAGGACATGCAAGACGGTGTTCTGGTGATCGATGAAGGGGGCGCAATCCGGCAGATCAACACCCGGGCTGAGGAACTTCTAGGGCCCTTGCGTCTGGGGCCGCGCGAGGTGGACTTGCGGGACTATGCGCCGGCGCTGTGGGCGAGGCTGGAAAACTGGCGCCGGGAGCCGAATCTGGCGGCCGAGCCCTTGCGAGCCGCTGGTTCCAACGTGCCGATGTCGGCCCGCTTTGTTCCGGTGGGAAAGGCGCGTAACGTCGGGATGGTGATATTTTTGGAAGACCTGACCCGCGTGCAACAACAGGCCCAGCAATTAAAACTGGCCTCTCTCGGTCGCCTGACCGCCAATATTGCCCACGAAATTCGCAACCCGCTTTCGGCGATCAATCACGCAACCGAGCTTCTGATCGAGGAGTCGGCTTCCCATCAGCCGCCGAATTCACGGATGTTGCAGATTATCCATGACAATGCCAGGCGTCTGGACCGCATGGTGCAGGATGTCCTGAAGCTGAATCGTCGCGACCAGGCCCTGCGCGAACGCTTCGTCCTCGCCGAATATCTGGACACCTTCGTCCAGGAATTCTGCGAGGTGGAAAAAATCGATCCGAACACAATCCAGTTCGCCGCCGCGGCCAGTCACGAGGTGGCCTTTGACCGCAGCCATCTCAACCAGGTGATGTGGAATCTTTGCCGCAACTCGCTGCGGTATTGTCGCAAAAGCCCAGGCAGCATCGAGTTGCGCGTGGTGGAAGGTCCGCGGCGCGGTACGATAGAATTGAGCGTTCAGGATGACGGGCCAGGCGTTGCCGAGTCCCTGCGCGGAAATCTGTTCGAGCCATTCTTTACCACCGCATCCAGCGGGACCGGATTGGGGCTCTATATCGCAAGAGAAATCTGTGAGGCAAACGGCGCGACGCTCGAATACGTCGATACCGGCGGCGGCGCGTGTTTTCGTCTCATTTGCAAAGGGGCATGAGTGTGAAACGAAAAGAACAAACCAGCAGCGCCCACGTGTTGATCGTAGACGACGAAGAAGACATTCTCGAGCTGATCGAGCTGACCTTGATCCGCATGGGCCTGGATGTGGATCGGGCCACCACCGTTCAGGAGGCGATCGAAAAAGCCAAGTCCGGAAAATACGACTTGTGTCTGACCGATATGCGGCTGCCGGACGGAGATGGCCTGGAGCTGCTGCAGTACATTTCCGACAAGGTTGCCGACCTTCCTGTCGCGGTCATCACCGCCCACGGCAATACAGAGAACGCCGTGGCCGCGCTCAAGGCCGGCGCCTTCGATTATCTGGCTAAACCGGTGTCGCTGGACCAATTGCGCACGCTGGTGAAGTCGGCCTTGTCGCTTCCCCAGCCTTCGGCGACACGGGCGACCAGCGATCAGGCCTTGCTGGGAGAATCGGCAGCGATTCAGCACGTGCGCGAGATGATTGAAAAGCTCTCTCGCAGCGAAGCACCAGTGCACATTACCGGCGAGTCCGGCAGCGGCAAGGAACTCGCGGCCCGCCTGGTTCACCAGAAAGGGGCCCGGCGCGCGCAACCCTTTGTTCCGGTAAATTGCGGGGCGATTCCAGAGAATCTGATGGAATCGGAATTCTTCGGCTATCGAAAAGGCGCATTTACCGGAGCGGATACCGAACGGGATGGCTTTTTTCAAGCGGCCAGCGGGGGCACCCTGTTCCTGGACGAGGTGGCCGATCTCCCGCTTGCCATGCAGGTGAAACTGTTGCGCGCCATCCAGGAAAAGAAAGTGCGCAAAGTGGGAGCCACGCAGGAAGAGCCAGTGGACGTTCGTCTCATCAGTGCGACCCATCAGAAACTGGCGGATTGTGTGGAGGCTGGCAAATTCCGGCACGATCTGTACTATCGGCTCAACGTCATCGAATTGAAGATGCCGGCATTGCGCGAAATGCGCGAGGATATTCCCCGGTTCGTTGCAGCGCTTCTGGACAAACTGGCTTTGCATCAATCCGCGAAGAAAGCCGAAATCGACACAGATGCCCTCGAGCAACTCAAGCGTTACGATTTCCCGGGGAACGTGCGCGAACTCGAAAACGTCCTGGAGCGGGCGGTTGCCCTTTGCGGCAACGGACGGATTTCAACCGAAGACCTGCAACTCACGCCCCGGGATTTGCCTGATTCCGCCACGGTGCCGGGCAACGACAGCGGTGCCCCCCTGCAAGATTATCTTGATCGCATCGAGAAGGATGCGATTGTCGCGGCATTGGAAAAAACCCGCTACAACCGGACCGCGGCAGCCAAGTTGCTCGGCATTACCTTTCGCTCGATGCGTTACCGGATGGAGCGACTGGGGCTGAATTGATGCCGGGCACAGACAAGGCCTGGCGCCTCGACGGCTCCGGAACCCTTGCGCAAGCCCGCCAGGTCCCATCGCCGAACCGCGATGGGCGTCCGGCGGGCGCGGCGATTACGCTCCTGGTCATTCACAACATCAGCCTCCCGCCAGGGGAATTTGGCGGGTCCGCCGTTGAAGAACTGTTCACCAATTGCCTGAATCCGCGGGCGCATCCTTATTTTGCCGGGATTGCCGACCTCAAAGTCTCCAGCCACTTCCTCATCCGTCGGGATGGGGGCTTGATCCAGTTTGTGCCCTGTCAGCAGCGCGCCTGGCATGCCGGGCAGTCCCAATGGCAGGGGCGGGAGCACTGCAACGACTATTCGATCGGCATTGAGCTGGAAGGAGACGACCACTCTGCGTACGCCGATGGGCAATATGATGTTCTCGCGCGATTGGGAAGGGCGCTACTGCGTACTTACCCGATTTCCGATGTGGTCGGACATTCTGATATAGCCCTGCCTGCAGGTCGCAAGACTGATCCGGGTCCGGCATTCGAGTGGACCCGATTTCGCAAAGCGCTTCACACCCGCTGACGACTCTTCACCCGCGCGGAAACATGATCCGCGCCACCTTCCGGATGCGTTGGCGCATTCCGCCGATTTCACCTTTCCGAATCCGCGATTGCGCTGACGGCTTGAGTCAAAGCGAAGTGCTTACTTTCACGCCCGCGCATCAGTTCATTGCGTCTTGCCGTCGTGCGAATTTTAGCGACCCTGACAACGCCGTCTCCGACCTCACATCAATATTCTTCCGTTCGCGAAAGACGCGAGACTCGTCATGATCGTGGCCTGGATTCCGTTTTGCCTGCATCGGCGACGGAGAATCGTGAAGGTGCTTTGCAAGCTTTGCCGACGTTGCGTCAGGAAAGTATTTTCTGAAACAGAAATTTCTTGACAGGGGAGTTGGTGATACTAGAATTAGCGCCCATACCAAGGTCTGGGCACCATATGTAGTGGTAGACCAGCAGTCGGCAGATTTCGGCGCAACGCAGTTGCGGTTGTTGTCGCCAGACGACAGAAAATTACCCGGGAGAAAAAATGCAGCTAGCGACAAATTTGACCGCACCATTGCCCGCCGAGAAATTTTCCGGGAATCCGGTCGAGTCTGGTCGCACGGTGCAGGATCTCGTTCAATTCAAAGTCATCCGGCGCAATGGCTCGGTCGTGGGATTCGAACCCGGCAAGATTTCGGTGGCCATGACCAAGGCGTTTCTTGCCGTGAACGGGGGTCATGGGGCTGCGTCGGCCCGGGTTCGGGAGCTGGTCGAAAAAATGACCGACGCCGTGGTCGGCGCCCTGGTTCGTCGGCAACCCAACGGCGGCACATTCCATATTGAGGACATCCAGGACCAGGTCGAGTTGTCCCTGATGCGTTCCGGCGAGCATGAAGTGGCGCGCGCCTACGTGTTGTATCGCGAAGATCGCGCTCGGGAACGTGCCAAGGTCCGAGTGGCGCAGGCAGGGGCCGCGCCGTCCCGCGGGCTGAGCGTGATCGAAGCAGGCGTCAGCGTTCCTCTGGATTTGACGAAACTGCTTGGGCTGATCAAGGATTCCTGCCAGGGGTTGGGCAAGGCGGTGGATGCGGATCTGATCCTGGACATGACGTTGAAAGACCTTTACGACGGCGTGCCGATGGACGAAGTGCGCAAATGCGCGATTCTTGCCGCCCGATCGCTGATCGAAAAAGATCCCGCCTATAGTTATGTGACTGCGCGCCTGTTGTTGAACAGCGTTCGCCACGAGGTTCTCGGCGAGGCGGTTTTGCACTCCGCCATGCATACCCGTTACGCAGAATACTTTCCCGGATTCATCAAACGCGGCATCGAGGCCGGACTGCTGGACGAGCGCATGGGCCGCTTTGACCTGGCATTGCTGGGGGCGGCATTGGAAGCCGACCGCGATCTCAAATTTGGTTACCTAGGCCTGCAAACGCTCTATGACCGTTATTTCCTCCACATACACGGTCATCGGATCGAACTCCCCCAGGCCTTTTTTATGCGCGTCGCAATGGGTCTGTCGATCAACGAGATTGATCGGGAAGCCAGGGCGATCGAGTTCTACAAAGTGTTGTCGAGTTTCGACTTCATGTCCTCGACCCCCACCTTGTTTAACGCCGGAACGCAACGTTCCCAGCTTTCCAGCTGTTACCTGACCACGGTATCGGACGATCTGGAAGGGATTTACGAGGCGATCAAGGAAAACGCGCTGCTGTCGAAATTTGCCGGCGGCTTGGGCAATGACTGGACGCCGGTGCGCGCACTTGGTTCTCATATCAAGGGGACAAACGGCAAGTCCCAAGGGGTAGTGCCGTTTTTGAAAGTCGTGAACGATACCGCGGTGGCAGTCAACCAGGGCGGCAAGCGCAAAGGCGCGGTCTGTTCGTATCTGGAAACCTGGCATCTGGACATCGAGGAATTCCTCGAATTGCGCAAGAACACCGGGGACGACCGGCGGCGCACCCACGACATGAATACCGCGAACTGGATTCCCGACCTGTTCATGAAGCGAGTCATGGAGGCGGGTGAATGGACCCTGTTTTCGCCGGCCGACGTTTCGGACCTGCACGACAAATTCGGGATGGCCTTCGAAAAGGCCTACACGGAATACGAACGCAAGACGCAAACGGGCGAGTTGAAGCTCTTCAAGCAGGTGCCGGCGTTGACCCTGTGGCGCAAGATGCTGACCATGCTGTTCGAAACCGGCCATCCCTGGATCACCTTCAAGGACCCCTGCAACATCCGCAGTCCGCAGCAACACACCGGCGTGGTGCACAGTTCCAATTTGTGCACGGAAATCACACTCAATACCTCCGAGACTGAAATTGCGGTGTGCAATCTCGGGTCGGTCAATCTGGTTGCCCACATGAAGGACGGCCAGCTCGACCAGGAAAAACTGCGACGCACCGTACGCACGGCAATGCGCATGCTGGACAACGTGATCGACATCAACTATTACGCGGTCAACAAGGCGCGCAATTCGAACTTCAAGCATCGCCCGGTGGGTCTGGGAATCATGGGTTTTCAGGACTGCCTGCTGGAAATGCGGGTGCCTTATTCATCGGCGGAAGCGGTCGAGTTTGCCGACCGCTCAATGGAATCGGTGGCCTACTACGCATACTGGGCTTCGACCGAACTGGCCGAGGAGCGCGGCAGGTATTCCACTTACGAGGGGTCCTTATGGTCCCGCGGCATCCTGCCGCAGGACTCCCTGGAATTGCTGGCCAAGGAGCGGGGCGGCTACCTGGAAGTGGACAAATCCTCGGCGCTGGATTGGGAGCCGCTGCGGGCGCGCATCCGCGAGCATGGCATGCGCAACTCCAATTGCCTTGCCATTGCGCCGACCGCGACCATCGCCAATATTGTGGGCGTGTCCGCTTCGATCGAGCCGACTTATCAGAACCTCTACGTCAAATCCAACCTGTCGGGTGAGTTTACGGTCACCAACGAGTATCTGGTTCTGGACCTGAAGAAGCTGAATATGTGGGACGAAGTCATGATCGCGGACCTGAAATACTTTGACGGCAGCCTGGCCAAGGTAGATCGCATTCCGGCGGAAATCCGCAATCTTTACGCAACCGCATTTGAGGTCGAGCCGCAGTGGGTGGTGGAGGCCGGTGCCCGCCGCCAGAAATGGATCGACCAGGCCCAGTCGCTCAACATCTATATGGCAGGCGCTTCCGGCAAGAAGCTGGACGATACCTACAAACTGGCCTGGACGCGGGGGTTGAAGACCACTTATTACCTGCGCACACTCGGAGCAACCTCGGCCGAAAAATCCACGGTCCGCGGTGGGCAGCTCAACGCGGTGCCCGCTGATGGCGGCGTCCGGGGTGCCGAGACGCAGGCAGCGGAGGAAGCCAAATTCTGCAGTATTGAAAATCCGGATTGCGAGGCTTGCCAATAGTGCCTGGCCGGGCTTTTCGGAAGCGGACGGGAGAAGCGCTCCTGCCCAGACAAGTCTGGCGGCCGGAATCGGCGATGCGGGCGGCCAACCCCCGTAATCAGTGGATGCCTCCTCGATGAGGCGGGTGCGTCAGTTCAACGTGACATCCCGGCGACGGCTCACATTCTGGCTGCGGCGGACAAACGAAGAGTTAGCGCGATCCTTGCTTATGCCACGCGCGAACCGGCGGAATGTATTCGCGCCGAATGAAAGGCTATCCGGGATCGGAATACCTTGAGGTCAAGGCGGAATCGAAGATTGCTGAATGGCGGACGACGCGGGAAACGACTTTTGGAAGCACACGGATACCGGAATATCCGTGTCTCGGTCTGCCCGGACGTGCGTAACACTCCACCCATAACACCTATAAAGGAACCGGTTCATGCTGCAATTTGAAGATCAGGTCTCGGAATCCGGCGGCGCCGGCTTTCCGCCCTCGCTAGCCGTTATGCCTCCCCCAGCGCCAATCGCAGACGTTGCGACGGCTGCCCCGACCCCTTTCCGGCGGGTGCGTCTGGAAGACAAGCGTGTCATCAACGGTAATGCGGATGTCAATCAGCTTGTCCCATTCAAGTACAAATGGGCCTGGGACAAATATCTGTCGGGTTGCGCGAATCACTGGATGCCCCAGGAAATCAACATGAGCCGGGACATCGCGACTTGGAAGGACCCCAACGGACTGACGGACGATGAACGGCTGATCGTCAAACGCAATCTGGGGTTCTTTGTCACCGCCGATTCGCTGGCCGCCAATAATATTGTCCTGGGAACCTATCGGCACATCACGGCGCCCGAATGCCGCCAGTACCTGTTGCGGCAGGCTTTCGAAGAGGCGATTCATACTCACGCCTACCAATATATTGTCGAGAGCCTTGGGTTGAACGAGGGCGAGATATTCAATGCTTATCACGAGGTGTCCAGCATCCGGGAGAAGGATGAGTTCCTGATCCCGTTCATCGAGACACTGACCGATCCGCATTTCAAGACCGGAACCCCGGAAGACGATCAGCGACTGCTGCGGAGCCTGATCGTCTTTGCCTGCATCATGGAAGGCCTGTTTTTCTACGTTGGATTTGCCCAGATCCTCGCCCTGGGGCGTCAGAACAAGATGACCGGCGCCGCCGAGCAGTATCAATACATCCTGCGGGACGAATCGATGCACTGCAATTTCGGCATCGACCTGATCAATCAGATCAAGATGGAAAACCCGCATCTGTGGACCGTCGCGTTCCGCGATGAGATCCGCTCCCTGATGCAAAAAGGCGTAGAGCTTGAATATCGCTACGCCGAAGATACAATGCCACGCGGTGTGCTCGGATTGAATGCGCCGATGTTCAAGGAGTATCTGCGTTACGTCGCAAATCGACGTGCGCAGCAAATAGGTCTTGATCCATTGTTCCCGGGAGCGAATAATCCGTTCCCGTGGATGTCCGAAATGATCGACCTGAAGAAAGAGAAGAATTTCTTCGAAACCCGTGTGACGGAATATCAGACGGGTGGAGCGCTCAACTGGGATTGAGCATGGCTCCGACAACGATTTCTGTGAGACCCGCGCTGCCTGGCAGGTGGATTCTGGTGGCGCACCCGATAGGATTGAATGGGTAAACCGTACAAGCGGTACTTTCTTGCTGACGAAACTCGCGCCGCGTGGGACTTCCATGCGGCGGCAGGCTGGGAGCAATGACGCCCCGCCCCAGGCCCGCGTTTCTCTTCGTTTCTGATCCTTGGCCGTTGTGGGGGTTTTCCCATTTCCGGCCGTTATTTCCTCTGCATTCCAAAAATTTCGCCAAGTGCACGGTGGTCAGTGTGCGCACGGCGTTCGCGAACTGCGTGGCATTCAATCGGCGGCCGGTATGGCGTTCGGGAGGATGCTCCACAGTCGGTGCCCGAAGGAAATCCTTCCTGCGAGGTGCTGGTAGTACCTTTGTTCATCACTTACTAGGAGACTAGCAATGGCTGCAAAGAAGAAAGCTGCAAAGAAGACCACCGCAAAGAAGAAAACCGCTAAAAAGCCGGCCAAGAAAAAGGCTGCGAAAAAGCCTGCGAAAAAGGCCGCTAAAAAGCCTGCCAAAAAAGCGGCAAAGCGGCCTGCAAAGCGCGCGGTGAAGAAAAAAGCCGCCAAGAAGAAGGCCAAGAAGCCCGCCAAGAAAAAGGCGAAGGCGAAAGCGAAAGCGAAGAAGCCGGCCAAGAAAAAGGCGAAGGCTGCGGCCAAGCCTGCCATGGCAGCGCCGGCGGCGCCGAAGCCAATGTCGGCACCGGCCGCCTGGCCGTTTCCGGTAGCGGGTAACCGGCCGAACTAAGCTTCCCAGATGCTCGCGGGCAGTCTGCCTCCGTGACGGATACCAGACACTGTGCCGCGAGCTTTGGTTTGCCTGAATTCGAATCGCGCATGCGCCAGGATCAAAAGTCCTCCGGCATGTGAGACATGATGAAAATTTCGTTTTCCTTCCCGGCCCGATACGCGGCCGAATCCTCCGAACCATGAAGACGCCGAGTCGCGCCGCCGGCCTGTTGTGTCTGTTGATTTTCGTGCTGGGCGTAGTTGGTCATTTTGTGCCGTTGTCTGGCATTCCGATTGCCGGGCCGGTATTGGCATTGATCAACCGTTACAGCGACGAAATTCTGATGTTCGGATACGGACTGATGCTGCTGGCGGTGTACGTGTTATGAAGGATTTATGCAAGCCGCGATCCGCGGCCGGCAGATGGATCGAAAGAGTCTGAATTCCGGGTCGATCCGTTCGGTCGGATTCGACGAGCGCGCCCGGTTGCTGGAAGTGGAGTTCAGCGATGGCCGGATCGTTCAATACGCCGGCGTTTCCGCGGAAACCCATCGCCGTCTCATCAATGCCCCGTCCGCCATCAGCTATTTTCGGGACAACATCGAGGAGTCCTTTACCGTCAGGCGGATAAAGGGTTAGCCCGGATCTTTCACCAGACCGTCCCGCGCTTGCTCGCTATTGCACACCGAATCACGAGTCACGCAGGTTTACCCGAAGGGACAAATTGGATTTGCGGCGACGCGGTTTCCGGCCGGTTCTGGAGTGCCATCTCGGGCATGCCCGGCTAGCCCGACCTGCCTCGTTCGGACCCATCCGGAATCCGTGTCCTGATGACATATCCGGGCTCGTGCAGACTATGGACCGTCACCGGTAAAACGCTTGACCCGTGGACTGTGAATTCAACACTCCGGCTCGCCTTCCGCTTGCCGGGGCGCCGGATTGAAGCCGAATTTTCGGGAAACCTCCGTGGATCGGATTCGGCCTATCGGTACCCGGTTGCCCGCATAGTCGACATACAGGCCGGTCGCCTGCCGGCGCGTCTCGCGGTCCAGTGCCCGGTCCAGCTCAGCATCGGATGGTGCGTTTCCACGCACGTCGGTCAGCATCGCCAGGACATTGGTCAGATCCTGGTCATTGAGCACGCCGACACCGGCTTCCCAGCGCAGAAGCAGGGAGCCATCTTCGTCAATCCATGCGCCGGACACCCGTTCTATGGCTTGTCCGAGGTGGCTTTGCAGTCGTGACGGCGCGTCGGCGGAAACACTGGCAACAAGAGGCGTGTAACCGAGCGTGACGAATACCCGCTGCGGTCCGTTCTGGAAAAACCACCGGCCAAGCTCGTCCTGCGCGTAATTGCGGGCAATAAACGATGTGATCCCGGGATTGGCGATGCGGTCTCCCTTGATGAGCCAGTTGCCGCGCCGATCCAGTGCCAGCCAGCCAAAGACATTGGGTACGGAGGGCCATTTGACCATGGCCTGCATGACAATCGGATCCATGGGTCCTCCGCTGTTCAGTCGGTCAGAGAATGCGGGAATGTCGTCGGCCGGGGCTTGGCAGTGCTGTCTGCTCGACGGGCATCGGTTTGCAGATTACTTTTTCCGATGCACCCGGACCTGAAGGGAATCTTTTTCTTCCACGATGCGCAGCAGACGGTCGATGTTGGGGTGTTTGCCGGGAAACAATTTCGCGTCCTCGGTGTGCTCCGCATAAAGCGTGAGCCCCTCCCTTGCCGCCGTTTCGTGGATTGCGCCGTGGCGGGCGAACAAATGGTGATAGACGGCCACGGAGCCTGCCTGCCCCGGTTTGTTTTCCAGGGTCGCAAGCACTGCGCCGTCCTGGGTGAGCAATTCGAGCTTTTCGATCCGTTCGACCGAAGCGAGTTGTTTGAGGTTGTCGGCAAAGGCCATTTTGCGTCCTTGAAAAGCGTCGAGGGAAAAATAAGTGCGCGAAGCGCCTGCCAGCATGGGCTTTCGGTACCATTATGCCCAGACATACTTTTTCCGGAGGCAAGCCCGATGGTCCGACATTTCGATCCTGGCCGCGCACCATGAGCGTTCTCCTCGGCTGCGTGGCCGATGATTTTACCGGCGCCACGGACCTGGCGAATACGCTCGTGAAAGCCGGCATGCGCACCGTGCAACTGCTCGGGGTGCCCCGGCGCGATCTGGTGATTCCGGAGGCCGACTGCGTCATCGTGGCGTTGAAGTCGCGCAGCAACCCGGTGGCCGAAGCCATCAGCCAGTCGCTGGCCGCGCTTGACTGGTTGCGCGTGCAGGGAGCCCGCCAGTATTACTTCAAATACTGCTCCACTTTCGATTCCACCGACCAGGGCAACATCGGCCCGGTGGCCGACGCGATGCTCGATGCGCTCGGTGAAGACTTCACTGTGTTTAATCCCGCATTCCCGACCAACAAACGCACGATATACAAGGGACACCTGTTCGTCGGCGACGAATTGTTGTCCGAATCGGGAATGCGCAATCACCCGCTGACGCCGATGACCGATCCGTTGTTGCCGCGGGTGCTGCAGAGGCAGACGCCGCACAAGGTGGGTGCCCTGCATGTGACCACGGTCGAACAGGGTGTTGCAGCGGTGAAGGATGCCTTCCGGGAATATCAAACCGGTGGCGTGCGGCACGCAGTGCTCGACAGCCTGACGGATGCACATCTGAAAACACTGGGGGAGGCCTGCGCGGATCTCAAGCTGGTGACAGGCGGCTCCGGCATGGCCATGGGTCTGCCGGCAAATTTTGTGCGCCAGGGTTTGATGACCGGAGGGTCCGCGGTTCGGCTGCCACGTATCGACGGCCCCACCGCGGTTCTTGCCGGTTCCTGTTCCGTGGCCACCCAGGCACAGGTCGCACACATGAAAAAGGATCACGAGGCCTTCGAGGTCGATCCGGAACGGCTCGCCACGGGGGACGACCTCGCCGCCCGCGCACTCGATTGGGCCGGTGCGCGGCTCTCTGCCCGGCCGGTGCTCATTTATTCCACCGCAACGCCTGAGAAAGTGAAACGGGTGCAGGAAAAGTTGGGCCGCGAACATGCCGGCGCGATGGTCGAAGAAACCATGAGCAAGATCGCCCGCGGACTGGCCTCGCTTGGCGTGCGAAAAATGGTGGTGGCCGGCGGCGAAACCTCCGGTGCCGTGGTCGGTGCGCTTGGCGTCGAGGGCCTGAATATCGGACGCGAAATCGATCCCGGCGTACCCTGGACTGCATCGATCGGGTCGCCCGCGATGGCGCTCGCGCTCAAATCGGGCAACTTCGGCACCGAAGATTTTTTCACCAAGGCGTTTCGCCTGTTGGACGAGGCATGAACGAAAACAAACTCAGGGAAGAAATCTGCCTTCTCGGCCGTTCGATGTATGACCGGGGGCTGACGCCGGGAAGCTCCGGCAACATCAGCGTGCGATTGCCCGACGGCTGGCTGATGACGCCCACCAATGCCTGCCTCGGACGGCTGGACCCGGCCCGACTGTCGCGCATCGACACAACCGGAAAACTGCTTTCCGGCGACAAACAGACCAAGGAATCGTTTCTGCACATGTCGATGTATCAGGAACGATCCGAAGCGGGCGCCATTGTCCACCTGCATTCGACCCATGCGGTCGCGGTGACCTGTCTTGCCGACATCAATCCGATGGCGCCGATTCCGCCGATTACCGCCTACTTCGTGATGAAGGTCGGCAACCTGATCCTGCTGCCGTATTACCCGCCGGGGGATTTGTCGCTTGCCGGCGCGGTGCGCGAAGTGGCCGGCAAACACCACGCGATCCTTCTCGCCAATCACGGCCCGCTGGTGGCCGGCCGCGATCTGGAGTCCGCGGTGTATGCCACCGAAGAACTCGAGGAAACTGCCAAGCTTTACCTGATGCTGCGCGGAAGCCGCCTCAAGATTTTGACCGAGGAACAGGTAAACGAGCTTCGCCAGAAATGGCCTTCGTAAGTTGAAAGCCGCCGGGCGTCGGCGCCCGGCGACAGTCCCCGCAAGAATATTTTCTTTTCACCGTCGCCGGTGTCATCCGTTTGGACTGTTGGATCGTATACTCCTGCGGAACCGGATCGTCCGGTTGCCGACCATTGTGTTCAAGTCAACTCTTCTGGAGGATCCTATGTTCAAGAAACAATCAGCTGTTAATCTCATTTCCGGCGCCGCCCTGGCTGCTGCTGCCGCGGGCCTGTTCATGAGCGGTGTTGCCACCACGTCTGTTGCCGCCGAAGGCAAGGTGCATTGCTCCGGCGTGAATGCGTGCAAAGGCAAGAGCGATTGCAAAACCGCGATGAGCGAGTGCAAGGGCCAGAATGGCTGCAAGGGCAAGGGCTTCGTTGCCATGGACGAAAAGATGTGCAAGGAAAAAGGCGGCAAGGTCGAGAAATCCTGATCCGGCTTCCTTCAACAAAAAAAGCGGGCGCAAGCCCGTTTTTTTTTGGTGCGTGCAGGACGCTTTTCCATCATTACGCAGGCGCCGGATCAATTCCCTCAATCCAGCATTCATCGATCCAGCCGCGCAGATATCCCGCCACGCGGGCCGCCGCGGACGCCTCCTCCACCCAGTCGCACATCCCGGCGCAGATTTCCGCGAACGACTGACCCTTGCGGGCGGCTTCGATCGCCCACGCTTCATCGGCAGGGGCGGACCGGAAATACGATGCCAGGTCCTTGCGCCAGGCCACGTAATGAGTCGCATCTGAAGCCTGGACGGGTGCAATTTCTTCCCCGGTGTTTTCCTTGGCTGCATGCCAGATGGCCACCGCGTTGGTCCGGAAGCGCAGAAGTTGAACCGAGGGATGAAATTGAAACCGCAAGTCCGGCCAGATCTCCGGCGCAACACTGGCCAGATCTGAAAATTGCAGGGTCGTCACGTCCGCGCAGTCGAAAGCCAGACCCATTGCCCACTCCAGTTGGGCAAGTTCGGCGAGCACCGGACGCTCCTTGTATCGAGAGTTGACCGCCAGAAAATCCGCCAGAGCCCCCCCGAACCAGCGAACGTTGCGGAACCGGGATGGATGGGCAGCGAGATAATCGCGCGCCAAATTGTCGAATGCTTCACCGCCCAGACAGACAGCCAGTGCCTCGTAGTCCTTGCTCAGAACCTCTGTGAGTCGCAGCCGGTAGGCGTCGGCATAAATTCCCAGGCGAACGCGTCGCAAGTCCGCCTCGCCGGCAATCTGCCCGTCGATGTCGGCGGGCTGACCCAGTACACCGGCCTGAAACGCGTGTTCGGTGGCGGCAAGCGGGTTCACGCGGCGGCCTTCTTTTTCAGAACGGTGTCGGCAATCCGGCGTGCCTCGCCGAGTTCTTCGACCAATTCCGCAAGCGGAGGGATGTGATCATCGCGTTCGATCATAGTGGAAACCGGGCCGAATCGCCGCAGTGCCTGCGCATAAAGCGCCCAGACCGGTTCGATCACGTCGGCGTCGTGCGTATCGATAATGTGGGTGCCGCAATTTTCATGACCGGCCAGATGAATCTGCTGCACGCGCCCGGCGGGGATTGCGTCCAGGTAGGCGGTGGCGTCGAAGCCGTGATTAAAGGCGCTGACGTAAATGTTGTTCACGTCGAGCAGGATCAGGCAATCCGCGCGGCGGGCAATCTCGGCGACAAATTCCGCTTCGGCCATGGCGGATTGGCGAAAGGTCACGTAACTCGACACATTTTCGATCAGGATCCGGCTGCCGAGAAAGTCCTGCACTTCGCGGATCCGCCCCGCCACATGATCGACTGCTTCCTCGGTGTAGGGTAGCGGCAGCAAATCGTGCAGATTGCTCCCGGCCACACCGGTCCAGCAAAGATGATCGGAAATCCAGGCGGGTTCCACCCGGCGCGCCAGGGTTTTCAAATGCGCCAGATAGTGTCGGTCGAGGGGGTCTGTGCTGCCAATGGAAAGCGACACGCCGTGCAGCACCACCGGATACTCGGCACGGATGCGATCCAGATAATGCAGCGGCTTGCCGCCGGGAGCCAGGTAGTTTTCGGTCAGCGCCTCGAACCAGTCGACCTTCGGTCGACCCGACAGGATGGCCTCGTAATGGTCGGTGCGCAAACCGAGGCCGAATCCAAGTCCTGCCGATGTTGTCATGTGTGAATTCTTTGCAGGCGAGAACGGGGCGCCCGTATTACCGGGTGCCCCGCTGGAGAGAGGATATTACGATTTACCGCCTGCTGCCGCGCACTCTTCCTTAGACATGCTGACCCAGCCCTGGCCTTTGCAGGCATTCTGGCCATTGCAGCCGCTGTTGGCGGTCTTGCACTCACTCTTGCCTTTGCAAGCATTGGCGCCCTCGCATTGCACCTTTGCCATCGTACCCGAAGAACCGCCCGTGCTGGCACAGCCGGCCGCAAACAACATGGCTGCCGCCGCGGCAACTGCCATTCCTGCAATTTTCTTCCCTTCCATGACTTGCCTCCTGTTGAAGTATTTGAAGAATCGCCGGTGAATGCCGGACTGGGTCCGCACCATTGCAAACGCCATGCGGACCGGCAGGCCGCACTTCCCGCAAAGCCACATACGGGTGCCACCCCGGACTGGATGCAGGGTCCCGTGAGGGCATCGAGCACGATGCGGCGCATGGCGCATATGGCGTATCGTTGCCGGATGCCGAATACTGCAGACACGAAACGCCGACTTTGGATTGCCGGGCTGCTGGCCGGTTTCTGGCCGGCCACCGGTGACTTGTGGGCGGCCAACGAGACTTACCTGGGCGCCTACTTTCCCTATCGCGAATTCGGTGCATTGTCCGCCACAAGGTTGGAAATCGGCGGGGGGGTGCTGACGGTGGCTTTTGCGCCCGGAGAATTGCGGCTGCCGGCACGTGCCGTCCTCGACTGGGTGGGTAGACGGGCCGGGGCGGTCGCCCTGTACTTCGGGCGGCTGCCAGATCCGAACGCGAAATTGCTGATTGTCCCCGCGTCGGGAAACGGCATCCGGGGGGGCACGACCTGGGGATTTCGCGGCGCCGCGAGCCGCATTTTCCTGGGTCGTGATACCACCGAAGAGCGGCTGCAGCAGGATTGGGTCCTGGTGCATGAGCTGGTGCATCACGCGATGCCTGGCCTGGAAGACCGGCATCACTGGATGGAAGAAGGTCTTGCCACCTATGTCGAGCCCGTGGCGAGGGCACAGTCCGGAGAATTGCGCGTGGAATCGGTCTGGGCGGACCTCATGAATAACCTGCACGAAGGCTTGCCCAAGGCGGGGGACCAGGGCCTGGACAATACGCCAACCTGGGGGCGCACCTACTGGGGAGGTGCGCTGTATTTTCTGTTGGCCGAGATCGAAATCCGGCGCCGCACCAATAATCAACGTGGCCTGCAGGATGCGCTGCGTGCGCTTGTCGCGGCGGGAGCCAACATCGGGCAGGAATGGCCGATTGACAAGGTGCTGGCGGTTGCGGATGCGGGCACCGGCAACACGGTGCTTCGAGAAATCTATGGGCGCATGAAAGACACGCCGGTGACGGTCAATCTCGAGGAACTCTGGAAATCCCTCGGCGTTTCCATGGCGGGCGGAGAAGTGCATTTCGACGACGCCGCGCCGCAGGCGGCGATTCGCCTGGCCATCACCCGTCCGCGACCATGAGTCCGGCGATGCGAAGTGCAAACCCTTCTGGGCCCGAAGCAGGGCAGGAATTTTCTGGAGAGTCGCGATGACAACAATAAATTGGGTGGACGTTGGTGATTCAGAGCAATTGCGCAAATCGGCCTTGCAGCCGGTGACGGTTGGCAAGGCCAAAGTTGCTCTCGTATACAAGGACGGTGTGTTCAGCGCCTTGTCGGGAACCTGCAATCATGCCGGAGGACCCTTGGCCGAGGGCCGGCTGGAAGGCGATTACGTGGTGTGTCCCTGGCATTACTGGAAATTCCATTGCCGTACCGGAGCAGGAGAACCCGGCTACGAAGAGGATCGCGTCCCGACTTATCAGGTCAAGACGGAAGCGGGACGAGTGTGGGTGAGCGCGGCGCCGGTGACCGAACGCAACCGCAAACCCCACGCGCCGCACCCACTGGCCCGCACACCGGTTCGCGAACCCGGGCCTATCCGCGTGGCGGGCATTTCCACCACCGCGATGACCGCGGGGCAGCCCCGATACAGCACTTCGGAAGCCCTGCTCGACGTGGCACTGGAACACGCAGCCGGCTCCGCGGGTTGTGCTACGCAGCGGATCCAGTTGCACGAACTGAAATTTCGCGCTTGTGAAGGGTTCTACTCAAAGAGCGCGCGTGCCTGCACCTGGCCCTGCTCGATCACCCAGATGGACGCCTCCGATCAGATGGATCGCGTGTACGAGGCCTTTGTCCACTGGGCCGACGTGATTCTGGTTGCCACCCCCATCCGCTGGGGTGCGGCCAGCAGTTTGTATTACCGCATGGTGGAGCGCATGAACTGCATCCAGAACCAGGAGACCATTGCCCATCGTGCACTGATCAAAAACAAGGTCGCCGCTTTTATCATCACCGGCGGGCAGGACAACGTGCAAGGGGTGGCCGGGCAGATGCTGGGGTTCTTCGCGGAAATCGGCTGCCAGTTTCCGCAGTTTCCCTATATCGCACACTCCCGTGGATGGAGCGCGGAAGACATGGAGAACAACATGCGCTACGTGCGCAATTCCAGGGATCTTCGAGACGGCGCACAAGCCCTGGTGGATCGATCGGTCGCGATGGCAAAACTGATGGTGGCGGGGCAGTACAAGGAAGGCGAAACGGTGCGCGGCGGCCGCAAGGCGCATCAGCTCGATGTCAAGGCACAGCTCTGAAATGCCCGGTGAGACCAGTTTCTCCGATGGCACCGCAGCAATGATCGCCGCATAATATCGGCAGACATGTCCTGGGGAAAATGAGAATGCTTCTTCGATGCATGCTGCCGGGATTGTCATGAATCGCGACATCGCGCACGCCGGGACCCCTAGAGAGATCCTCGTTCATGACCGGGTTGATTTCGTGAATGTGAAGGACTGATTTTTGAATTCTCCCGACTGGCGCACAGACGCCGTTTCTCACCTGAACTTCACCTATACGCAGACATGACACTCAGTCTTTCATCAAGCGCTTTTTTGCAGGAAGGACACATCCCCCGGCTTTACACCTGCCAGGGCAATGATGTCTCGCCGCCGCTGCATTGGAGCGGCGTGCCGGAAAACACCGCGAGCCTCGTGCTGATCGTGGACGACCCGGACGCACCCGATCCGGCCGCGCCGAGAATGACCTGGGTGCACTGGTTGCTCTACAACCTGCCGCCGACCGCCACCGCGCTCCCGCAAAGTGTCGCGCCGCATGAATTGCCCGAGGGCACGCGCGAGGGCGTCACCGATTTCGGCCGCACCAGTTACGGCGGGCCATGCCCGCCGATCGGTCGCCACCGTTACTTCCATAAACTCTATGCGCTCGACATTGTGTTGCCGGAACTCGGCGCACCGCGCAAAACCGACATCGAACAGGCGATGAAGGGCCATATCATCGAACACGCGGTGCTGGTCGGCACCTATGAAAAGCAACCGTGATCTGCGAGGCAGGCCATCCTGCCAGCTAAGAATCAACGGGATGGCCGGCATAATGACTATAGTTCCTTCAGAGCGGAGGTCTTCGTATGCGCACACTATGGGGTGTTATCACATTGGGCATTCTCGCGATTGCGCCGACGCATGCGCTGGCAGCGGCCAGTGCCGAGGAAAATCTGAAACAGAAGAACATCACACTGCCACCTCCCCCGGTGCCGGTGGCGAATTATGTTTCCGTGGTGC
>JBJXFN010000129.1:0-81858 GCA_046155535.1 Burkholderiales bacterium | reverse complement strand
CGCCGCGTGCCCGCACCGGCTTCTCTCCCCTCAATCCATTCGCGTGCACCGCATCGAACTCGCGGTGCGCTTCGTAGAGCGCCGATACATCCCCACCCTCCGAATAATTCAAGGCCATCAGAAGATTCGACCGGATATAGTCCAGCCCGCCATTCTTGTGGAGCACACGCCGGTAGCTGTCCAGTGCCACCTGCGCATTGCCGCATTCCATTTCGAGGATGCCGAGGTTGTTGTACCCCATGGACAGGCCGGGATCCAACGTGAGCGCGTGCCGGGTGAGGCGCAGCGCCTCGCCATATTGCGATCGGAACCGAAGGGTGTAACCGTGGTTGAGATATCCCGGTGCCATGCCAGGATCGATGCGCAAGACCTCCGCGAAGGCCCGTTCAGCCGCGTCGAGGTTCTCGAAATCGTTGTAAACGATGCCGAGGTTCAGGAGTGCTTCCGCCGAATCGGGTTTCAGCGCGATGGCCCGCTTGAAACACCCCATCGCTTCCTCGAATCGCCGGCGGTTGCGCAGTACGATTCCGAGGTTGACCAAGCCCTCCGGGGACTCCTTGTCGGCGGACAGCGCGTCGGCAAAAGCGTTGATGGCGCCGTCATGATCCTTGCGCCGGTGAAGCATCACGCCGAGCCGGAAATGCGCCTCGCCGTTTTCGGGTTCCAGTGAGGGGCCATGGCGAAAACACTCGAGTGCGGCCAGCTCGTCGTCCAGGGCCAGGAGCGCGTCGCCCAGTAGCATCCAGGTTCGCGCGTTTCGCACGCCGATTTCCTTTGCCCGGCGATAGTGCCCGGCCGCGGACTCCCGCGCGCCCCGCCAGCGAAGGACATTGCCCAGTTCGAAGTGGGTTTCACCGAATTCGGCGTTGCATTTCAGCGCCTCCCGGTAACTCTCGACGGCGCGGTCCATCTGGCCATTTCCTGCGAACGCGTTCGCAAGATTGTGGTAGGCCAGCGGGTGTGATGGATTGTCCCGGATGACCTGCCGGTAGCTCGCGATTGCCGCGTCGAGCTCTCCGGCTGCACGCTGCGCGATGCCCAGACTCAACCGGACTTCGGTCAGCCCGGCATCGAGGCTTAACGCGCGGCGGTAGGCCTTGATCGCCTCGGCATTGCGACCCAGTGCGCGAAGAGATCTGCCCAGCGTATTGTAATAGGCGGGTTCATTCGGATTGGCGCGTACGGCTTTGCGGGCAAATTCCATGGCCTGCGGATACTTGCGCGCGCCATATGCGATCCTGGCCAGACCGTGAAGCGCTTCCGCAAATTCCGGCTGCAGGGCGATTGCCCGCTGGAACAGCGCGGCGGCCTGGCTGACATTGCCCGCGTCGAGATGCAAATTCGCGGTGCGTGCGAATTCCACCGCGCCCGCGACCTCACCGACCGCACTGGAGAATATTGCGCCGCGCATTTCGGTCCGGACGATCGTTTCACGAACCCGACAGGTGCGCTTCGATCTTGCTGCGCGCAATGACTCCCGGAACCAGCCGGCCGTTTTCGAAAACGATGCCCGGCGTGCCGGCAATCCAAAGCTTTCGAGCCCATTCCGCAATCACCCCGAGGGGCGCATGGCAATCGTCAGGCGGGGCAGCCGGCTCCCTGCCTTCGAGCATCAATTCATCCCATGCCTTGGCCGGCTGCGGTGCGCACCAGACCGCGCGCGCCTTGCGGGGCGCATCGGGATGCAATTGCGCCAGCGGATACAGAAAAATATAGATGGTTGCATCCGTGACATCCGCCAGCTCCCGTTCCAGCCGTTTGCAGTGCGGGCAGTCCGGATCCGAAAAAATCGCCATCTTGCGGGATCCATTGCCCTTGACCTTGGTGATGGCCTGGTCGAGGGGCAGTGCGGAGAAATCCACCACCATGAGTTCTTGTTTGCGCCGATCGGTCAGATTCACCCGCGCATTCAAGTCAACCAGGGAACCGCGCACTCCGATATTGCCGCCGCGGTCGGTATAGAACACGTCGTAACCATTGACCTGCACTTCGTAAAGATCGGCATGCGGAAGCTTGCGAATTTCGCCAAGCGTCATGTCGGGAATTCGCTGGGACAGAATTTCGCGCAATTCGGCAAATTCCGCGGACTCTGCCACGGCATGGGCAGCAATGAAAAACAGCAGAGCAAACAGGATAATGGGTTTCATGGGCGGAACCGGCACAAAATCGGGGATTGTCCGTGCTGCCACGTGCGACACGGTGGCGACATTTTGCTGTTCCCGCGTGACATGCATGTTGCAGCCGCTGCGTGACTGCGGCAGGAGAGATTGCCCGGACCAACACACCGCTGGTGATCCGAACGGATTATTTCCTCTCGCGCGACGTTAACAATCCAGCATCTCCACGCGATATGCCAGCAGCGCCTTTGCCCCTCACGCCGATGCCTGAAATGGCGTCCTGTCCTGCCAGAATTCCGGATTGCGGTTGCCTTCGTGGTACTTGATGAGGCAAGCATCCGGCTCCGCTCCCGGCTGGAGTCGGGCGCGCATTCGCAACAACTGGCGCCGGCGCTCCATTTCCGGACTGTGGAATCCTGTCGATTTGAGCAACTCGAGACTTTGCAGCAGGTCGGGCTGCGCAAAATACGTGGAGAACGAGGAGAGCGCAATCGCCTGATCCAGCAAGGAGGCAAGCAGCCAGGCCCAAAACCTGCCTTCGGGATCTATTTCGTCAAAATGCGCACCCGCAGGCAGGAATGCTTCGCGCGCGGGCCCGGGATCCTTCGGCATGACGCACTGAATCGCCTTCCGGAGCAAGGTCACGGCCACATGCCGCTCACCGCATTCACGTGCAATCCGCGCGCAGGTGCTCAGCCGATAGGGGTCCGTTTCGCCATCGGCCAGATGTCGCGATTTTTCAAAGGCCGCCCGAAGAGCCGCCCAGCGATCGGAAGCGCGGCGCGAGATATCGCGGGACGCACCGTAGAAGGCGAGTATCGAATCGTATGTCTCCGAGTCAGGCAGGGGAAATCGTTGGGTAACACGCCAACCCTCCTGCATTCCTCGCGCGAACGAACGGCAGGCAAGATCATCGCGCCACCAATTCTGCGAACCGTTGGCGGCATTTTGCGGTCCGACCGCCTCCACCAGCGCACCGTGGAGAGCCAGATTTGCGGCACGATCCTTCTTGCAACAGAACAGATTGAGTTGGTACGGCTCCGGTTTTCCGCGGGTGTCGTAGGGGACCAGCATGTCAAGACCGGGTATCAGCCTGAATGAGGTGAACCCCAACTCCGCGAACGCCCGGATCAATTCAATGTTGACCTTGTCACCGCTCTTGATTTCGTACATGACAAGAGGATTTTGCGTCTGAAAAAACCGCATGCCGCCACGGATGATCCGCTCTTCCTCGCCTTCCGCATCCATTTTGACGAAATCGACTTCGTCGATCACGTGTTCGGCGGCCAGGCCGTCAAGTGTGGCGAGGTTGACTTCTTCGGTTGAACCGCCGCCCTGCGCATCCGCCGCGAGAGAATTGAGTTCCGAATTCGCGCCGACCTGCAATTGCGCTTTTCCAGTCCGATTCGACAAGGCCGCCTGCACCACGGTGACGAAATGGAACTGGTTGAGCGCAAGGCTCTCGCGAAGACAGGCCGCGGTCTCCGCGCACGGCTCAACGGCCAGGACGCGGCCACCGCCTCCGACACCCCGCGCCAGCGAAAGTGTATAAAGGCCGTAATTCGCCCCGATGTCCAGAATCCGCATGCCAGGTCGAACCAGCTTGCGCAAAAATTTGATTTCGTCCTCGAACCAGTCTTCCTGCTCGCAGAGTACGTAAGGCGTCATCAGGCGCCGATCATCGGGCACGGAAACCAATAAGTCGCCGGCCATCCGAATGGTGGTCTTGCGGGTCTGCATTCTGGATTGGACTGATCGGTAGGATTGTTCGTCTGCGGCTTATCGATCACCACATGGAGATCGTCAGGGGCGATTTTCGCACTGGAGGATGACGGGAATATGGCGCCATGTCGGTTGCCAGTTCCGCTACCTGCCTGTGACCGCCCACTCGAACCAAGGTGTGGGAAGCGACTTGAAACTTCGCGCGATTCCTTGATTTCGCGCTCGGAGTCCCCGTCGACGGACGCTCGCCCGGGACAACCGTTCTTTCACCAGGCAAGAGGACCACCCGGCCAGACGCCTGTAACGCTTTCGTAACGGCACATGTCTAGGATGCACGCTCGCCTTTTATCGTGACGAGTGGTGGTGGATGCGTACCCCTACAAATCACGTCGGGCACAGACTCTCCAAAATTCTGAATACGTGCAATCCACCTCGGCAGATTGGCGCAGCGCGTTGAGCGCGGCCGCAGCTTTCGGGTTTGCGCTGGCAGCCGCACCGTTCGTGCGCGGACATTTTGGCCACGACACCCTGGTCTTCGTGGCGCTTTTTGGAGCGCTGCTGGTGTGGCTGGCGTGGGGCGTGGCGAACAGCAAGGGCAACGCGATCTTTCTGCCCGCTGGCCCTGCTCCGATTATCGTTTTCTTATATATAGGCTGGCTCGCCTTGAGCGCCATTCTCAGCGTTGCACTTTCCGCCAGCGCGCCGGCAGCATGGCAGAACGGGACGTTCGGCCTCGCATTCGCCGCGATGCTGTGCGTGCGCGACAGGGAGTCCGCCTGGCAAGGTGCACTCGGAGCAACACTTCTGATTGCCGTGGTCTGGGCGCTCGTCGCCGTCTGGCAGAACTTCGCCCTCGGACAATTGCCGGTTGCCTTCTTTTTTCAATCCAATGCATGGGCCGGTTTCGCCAATATCGCGCTGTTTGGCGCTTTGGCCGCTTTGCTGGCTGCGGAGAAACTCTCGCGCAAGAGAAATTTTCTTTTGTGGTCGATGATAGTTCTGCTGGCTGGGTCGCTCGGATTGTCTGGCAGCCGCGGGGCATTCCTGGCCGCGCTGGCAGGCTGCGCTTTCCTGTTGCTGGCCGGAATTCTAGCCTCGAGAACCCGGCGCACCCTGCTTGTCACCGGTGTCGTGTTCGCCGCGATCATTGCCGGCGGACAGAGCGTGACGTTGCCCGCGTTGCTGGCGGAACAAGCTTCGCAATCGAGTACGGAGCTGAAGCGGGACGGTGACCCATCCGCCGTCGACCCCTCCCAAACGCTCAGCCGGTCGGCGCCGCTGCTGTCGAGACTCGCACAGATATTCGACCGGGAGGCAACACTCAAACACCGGCTGGTCATCTGGCAGCCGGCAATCGCGATGATAGAAACGGTTTCCTGGCACGGTGCCGGTCCGGGCGTTTTCTGGCTGCTTTACCCGAAATATCGAGAACCTTCCGACACCAGCGCGGGATTTCACGTCCACAACGATTACCTCGAAGCCGCGGTGGAACTCGGACTGCCAGGATTGATGCTGCTCTTGATGATTCCGGTCGCAGCCGTGTTCGCCTGGCGCCGCTCGGCCCGCGCAGCCGCTGGGAGAAGTTCCATGGAATCCGCCGCCCTGACGGCGGGCGTGCTGGCCACGTTCGCCCATAGTGCGGTGGACTTCAACCTGCACGTATTGCCCGTCACACTGGTGTTGGGCGTGTGGCTCGCTCGTTTGCATGAAATTGCCGATCGTGCCCGTCCCTACCGGCGATTCGCGCCCGCCACCGGCCTCCGGGGCAAGATGGCCTTGCGCCTTGGCGCACTCGCCGTACTGGGCGCCGTCGCATTTGTACAGGCACGCCTGGCTTTGGCGGCGTACCACTACGAGCAGGCAGTCTCCGTGGCGGCGGCAGGCAAGACACTGGAAGCCACGCAGGCGCTTGACCGGTCACTGTCGATCTCGGAAGCGCGTGAGGTGGTGCACATCGCCTATGCCGATCTTTATGTCAAAGCTCTGACCAGCCGCCCGGATCTGCCGCCGGAATCCCGCGCCAATGCCGCGACTCTGGGATTGAACTTGCTGGATCGCGCCCAGAAGCTGAATCCGCTGCGTTCGGACATTGCCATGTTGACCGGTGCATTACATGAGCAGAACGCCGGACACCTCGGGCGTTTGGGATTAATGCTTGCCAAGGCGCAGTATGAAACTGCACTGGCGCGAGACCCCAGAAACCTCGAGGCGCGACTTGCATTGATCAGGCTTCTTGATGCAATCGGCGATACAGAGGGCGCATATGCCGTCGCGGAGAAAGGGCTTGTCCCTTTCTATCCGAGATCCCGGAATCACGTCTTGTTACTGGCCCAGGCTGCCAGCCTGCGGGCCAGACGCGGCGACCTCGCCGGCGCCGAACAACTCGCCAATGCCGCGGACCGGCAGCTTGTCGAGCTTAAACAGCCACCAGTGGTATTAGAGGGACTTCACGCCGCGCATGCCGCGTTGTTTGCGACGAAAAACAGCGCTGGCCCGCGCTAGATCGCCGGTACTCCGGCAGGTCAGGCAGGATTGTGACTCGCCGGTCTTCCTGCGGGCGGCTCCGCAAGGCACGTTCACGATTCAGATTTCCGCCTCGCACCGCTGTATCCATGCTTGCACCAGCAGTTCCCGAATTGCGCGAATCTGGGAGGCCGGATCACCGGTGCGCTTGAGATTCAGCAGGCCGCGGAAAACCGCGGCGCTGACTCGGGCAATACCGGACGGATCCCTGCCCAGGCGATGGCAGATTTCCATGCTTTCGCCGGATTCGTCGCATTCACCGAGAGCATTGCCGAGTTCCTTCCAGTTCTCCGGGTGCCGGGGATCCAGCGCCAGGGCCACGCGCAGAGCATCCACGGCATCCGGCCAGCGGCCTTGCCCGGCATACAGCCGGCCCAGCGCGAAGTGCACCTCGGGCAATTGCGGCGCCAATTCGACGGCACGTTTGAAACAGGTGATCGCCGTCTTGCCGGCGCCGATTCGCACAAAGGCACGGCCCAGATCCCGG
Organism: Burkholderiales bacterium; assembly: GCA_046155535.1. Taxonomy (GTDB): domain Bacteria; phylum Pseudomonadota; class Gammaproteobacteria; order Burkholderiales; family JACQAP01; genus JACQAP01. The sequence goes on along the minus strand of JBJXFN010000129.1, from coordinate 75,009 downwards.
TGGGCAAGTGCCAGCCCGGGATCGAAGAAAACCGCCCGCTCAAATTTGACAATCGCATTGTTCGCGTCGCCCAACGCGAGCAGGCAGCGGCCAAGGTGATAGTGGGCGAGTGCGTGATTCGGATCAAGCCGGAGCGCGTTTTCAAAGGAAATGCCAGCCACATCGAAGACTTCGAGCTTCTCCAGCACGGCGCCCAGATCGAAATGGCACTGTGCCGAACGCGGTTCCAGGTCCACGGCCCGTCGATAGGCGATCGTGGCATCGTCGAGTTGGCGCAACAGTTCGCGAATATTGCCGAGTCGCGAATGATATTCGGCGATGTGCGGATCGCCCGCTATTGCGCCTTCGATCCATTCGGCGGCAGCAACCGGATTTCCGCGCTCCAACTCGACCAACCCCAGTTTCAGTTTGGCTTCAGGATCGAGGTCTCGCGGAATTGGCGCGGCCGATGCAAGCGCTTTCGAAGCCGGGGATGCAGTAGGTGAAGGTTCTCTTGATCCCGCAAATACCCGACCCATCATCAATCAGGAATTGAGACCGGCCAGGATTGCCTCGATCTGTTCCCGCGGCAACACGCCCGGCACAAGCCGATTGTTCTCGAAGACCAGGCCCTGGATTCCGGCAATGTGAAACTTCGCCGCCAGTTTGTCGGCCAGTCCGATTTCGCCGTTTGCGAGGTCAGGCATGCGTGCCGAAAGTGTCTGGCGCAGGTGCGCAAATTCTCCCGCCGCGGCATTGAATTCAGCCAGCATGCAGGCTGCGGACACAATCACTGGCAATTTCACGGATACTCTCCCGGGGCAATTGGGCGGTGCGTATCATCAGGACGCGGGCCGCAGCTACGTCCATTCTGACTCACCAACGTGACAGAAAGTTGTCAGGAATGGCCGACGCCTTGGGTCAGGGGTGCATGCCACTTCTGTTCACGCGATAGGCAAGACCCGGCGCGAACCGGCCGCACCCACCATTGCGAATGTGTAGCAGGGATGGATCAGGACAGCCGGGCATATCTGCGGCGCGCGGCCGGCACCCAAAACGCGAGGGCCGATCCCAGAAGCCAGATGGCGCCGGGCAGCGGCACGGAGGCAATCGGGGCGGCATTGACGAAAACGTTGTCGATCTTGCCGATGTCGCCTTCGCCGTTGTCGAGCCAGAACGCCACCCAGACCTCCGCCTGATTGGAGGGCAGGAGGAAATTTTCCAGCACCCAGCTGTTGCTGTTACCCGAGGGACTGGTGCCGGTGACCGTATCCGAAAGTGTGAAGGGGGTCCAGCTACCCCATGCGCCGGTGCCGGTGCGCAGATCTGCGAAACATCCGGCGGTGGCCCCGCCTGCGCCGCCGGTACCCGGACCACAGGAACCAAAACCGGGATTGCTCAGGCGGTACCCGACCCGCACGACATCCGAGGATTCCACGTTAAAGGTCCGCCACCCGAACGTCAGGTGCACGTCCTGGAAACCAGTGGTGCCCACCTTGAACACCAGACCGGCGTCGTCTTCGAATCGGCCCACATGTGTGTAGTTGGCGTTGGGATCGTCCGGCCGGTTGATGCTGCCGAAATTCTGAACCGCGAGGTCGGCGTTGATGCTCGAATTTGAACTGTTGCCGCTGGTTGGGTCTTCGAAGCGGCCGCCATACCAGGTTTGGGCTGCCCCTTCGGTGGACACAGGGATGCCCTCATTGATACGTTCCTGCACCGAGCCGGCGAAGGGAAGTCCGCCGGAAGGCACCGAATAGGTGTTGACGAGCGTGGGAAACAGGCTGTAGCCCTCGAAGTTTTCGGCGAACAGCACAGCCGCCAGACCGTTGGTGCCTTGAACCATTGCCAGCAGGGCAAGCCCGGTCTTGAACATTTTTCGACTCACTGTCCACCTCCTCTTCCAGACGAATTGCGCGGCAAAGTCGACAGACCGACGCTTGCACGTCAACGGGAAAATTCCCCGCATGCAGACGATGCCCGAGTTTGATGACACGCATCGCGATGGCCCCCGGACAGCCCATGGTGAATATTACCCACGGGGATGGGTTCCATCGGATCAGCGGCGCTAGACTGCTCGGCGCCTTAATTCCGGCAATGGAGCGCTCGGACCTGTCTCACATGTCCGACGATTGCACCGGATGGGACATGGACCCCAGGGTGTCGAGCTTGCCTTGCAACCCTGATCGGCCGAGTTGGTCGAAAGGCAGGCTGGCAAATATGCTGATCCGGTTGTGCAAGAAGATGAAGGCATTGGAAAACGCCCGCCGCCTGACTTGATCCGACCCCGTGACCTTCGAAGGGTCCGGCACCCCCCAGTGGGCGGAAAGCGGCGTGCCAGGCCAGACCGGACAGACCTCCCGCGCGGCATCGTCGCAGACTGTAAAAACAAAATGCATGATGGGCGCATCGGGCGTCGCGAATTCGCGCCAGTACTTGCAGCGCAGCCCGTCACTGGAAAGCCCGGCGGCTTGAATCTGTTCGAGCGCCAGGCGATGCACCTGGGTTGCCGGCGCGCTCCCCGCGCTAAAGGCGCGGAACCGGCCCTTTCCCATCGCCAGATTGTTCAGAATGGCCTCGGCCATGATGCTGCGCGCGGCATTGTGCGTACACAGGAACAACACGTTGTAGATTGTGGTTTGTGACTTCAATCATCCCTCCTTCACGAAGCAACGCCTCCGTCACCGTGAAGCGTTCTGCAACAAGCCAAGGTTGATCGCCTGGGCCACCGCGTGACTGCGCGAACGGGCGCCGAGTTTCTTCAAGACATTCTGCACGTGATTCTTGACCGTGAATGGACTCAGGCTGAGGATGCCCGCGATATCCGAGGTGGTCTTGCCTTCCTTGATCCAGCCGAGTATTTCCACTTCACGGCGCGTCACCAGACTGTTCATCCGGATTTCGCCTTCCGTCGACCTGGCATCCGAGGCGAGCACCCGCATGAACGTCACGTACACCACTGGCACCAGCAGTTCCAGAATGCGTACCGTCCTCTCCTCGTTTACCACCGGCGTTCTGGAAAAACAGAAATATCCCGAAACCTCGGCGTCGGCACCCAGGACGGCCTGGACAACCAGATTCTTGAGTTCACAATCGATCAACTGCCGGTTTTGTTCGTCGTCGCTCCCGGGAAACAGGAAACAGGGCTTTCCGGTTCGCAGCCACTGCGACACCGTGCGCGGAATCAAGCCGCTCTGGGGATCGCAAACCGCGGCAAAATGTTCATCCCGGAAATAACGGCTGCTCGAGAACCGGCGCATCTGAAAGGATCGGGATCCGCCGTTGCGGGCGCCGCAGATCAGAATTTCGTGCGGCAACAGGAGTTGCAGCGCACCCTGGCTCCAGAGAAAAAACCCGGGATGATTGCGCACATGCAGGGACGATTCGACAATCCACACCAGCCGGTCGCGATCTTCGTTTTTCAGGGACGATTCGTAGTCCATCTTTGCTTCATTTGTTTCCTGATGACATCCCGAGTCGGCCCCCAGGCCCAATTCGCGAACCGCGCCGCGTTTTCGTCCCGTATGGCAACCCTTCCAAGCAGCGCAAGGTAACCAGATTTGGTGACAGGGAGATGATCGCCGCATGACATTCGGCGAGATTTCGCAGGTCGCGGTCGGATCCAGGCTTCGGACGCCTGCGGACAATTCTGTCGATCGATGTCAGGATAAACGGAGAAAATGGTTCTTTCTGCTCATGTGCCGCGGCAAAAGAAATTCCGTGCAGTAATCAAGTTTCCTTAAAGTGTCTCGTCTGGCCGACGCTCCGCGCAGACTTTCCCGCAATCGGCCCATCCCTCATTCGCAGGCAGGAGGCTTCCTATGGAAATACTGCGCTTCATGATCAATTTTCGGGGCCAGGAATCCGGTCTTGTCGTGAGCTGCGTTGCGCTCGTCCTCACGGCTTCTTCATCATTCGGAGCAATGCTCTGCAGGGACAGCCTGGGTCACGAAGCCTGTATCGCGGCCATGCCGGCAGGCGTGCAATCCGGTATGGAAACAGAGGACTGGCTGTCTGACGCCCCGCGCGAATTCAATTTTCAGGGCCGTTTTCACCCCGGCGGCAGGCACGATTCGGCCGACGATCCCGACGCCCGGACCGGCATTGCCTTTCGACTCGCCCGGACACTGCGGGAGGCAGACGACAGAGCCATGCACACGCAAGAGTCTCCAGATCTGGGCGCCTGGATCGGGCAATATATTGATACCGCGCATCATGACAAGTCGTTCGACCGGCGCGGCGCCGGTCATTTCTGGAAAAAGGAATTCAGCGAAGCGGCGCGCCAATTCGCAGAAAACCGTCGGCGCCACCATGGCAAGCCGCGGCATCGCCACCGCGATCATTACCACCACGATCATGAAGATCGCTGCCCCTATTTTCCCAATGACGGCACGCCGGTTCCCGCGGCGGTTCCGCTGCCTGCATCCGTCGGATTGCTGGCAGCCGGCAGCTTCTTGCTCGGCGGGATCGGTTTGCGGCGGCGTGGCCGTGCGGGATCGCGTGGCCTGCGTCCCCTGTCATCGTCTTCGCCCCGCGGCGAAAACTGACGCACCGGTCGTGCGCTGGCGAAAAAGAATTGCCCCAAGCGCAAGCGCAAAAAGCAACATCCCCCACCCGGACACCGCGGGCACGACCTGCCCCGGGACAGCCGCGGTGACAGAAAGGATGGCTGCCGCAATATTGTTGGCGGCAACGGGATCGGTCACTTCCGATGTGACTGTCGCATCGCTCTGAAAGGTTCCTGTGCCAGCGGTCAACACTGTTATCACCACGTTTGCATTACTGCCACTGGCAAGGGTACCGATTGCACAAGTCACCGAGGCGGCATTGGCCGAGCAACCCGCGGTTCCCGAAACGTAGGACAAACCGGCCGGCAAGGTGTCGCTCAGCATCACATTGGTGGCGGCCTGTGGTCCGTTGTTGTGAATCACCGCGTCGAAATTGACCGTCGATCCGGCGCTCACCGCACCGGCGCCGGATGAAAACGTCAAGGACAGATCCGCCGCCGCGGAGGTATTGAGACTCCAGCCCAGACTGACATTGCCGGATGCGCCGCTGCTGCCATCCACCGCTATCGCGTAGGAAGTGCCTGCCACCCCCTGGAAAAATAAAGCGCCGTTGCCGACCCGTGCAGCGACCGGTGACAAGGACGACACCGATGCGCCGGTGTATACCGCCAGGAGCGTCGCAATTCCGCTGCCCGTCGTATCCAGGCTCGCCTGCCCGTTCGCCACGGGTGTCCAGGACCACCACAGCGATGCGGCGCCCGCATTGCCGGCGTGCGCCGGTTCGCCAACCTCGTGAGTGGCGTTGACACTGTTGCCGGCCGTGGCACCGGAATTCCCGTTCAGAGTCATCCGATTGACGAACAAATCGTTCACCGGCCGCACCGCCTGCCCCAGATTCAGCCGCGGCTTGACCAGACCGTTGCGCGGGTCAGTCACCGGAACACCGGTGCTGGTGAGGCGTGAAACGGTCGCGCTCAGTGTTTCACCGGGGAAGGCGGCTCGTAACACGGCGACGGCGCCGGCCACAAACGGACTCGCCTGCGAGGTCCCCCCCAGTTGACTGCCACCCGCCGTAACGAGTGCGCCGGGCGCAAGCAGGGTCAGGATACTGGCGCTGTTGGAAACACAAATCACCTTGTCTGCCGCGGTCGGGTTGTCGGTGCAACTCGACCAGGCCAGACCACCCCAGTCGGCGGAATACACCGCGCCGACCGACACCACATAGGGCGTGCAGGCCGGTTTGCCGATGCCACTGGTGAATCCTTCGTTGCCCGCCGAGGCGACTGTGATCAGGCCCGCATTCCAGGCTGTCTGGACCGCGCTGCGATAAGGGTTTCCGGCAGAGCAGGCGACTGCGTTCAGGCTGCCATCGCCCAGGCTCATGTTGATCGCGCGGATGTTGTAAGCGCTGCGGTTGGCAATGCCCCAGTTGATGGCCTGCAGAATCAAGGAATCGGAAGTGAAATTGTTGGCCCCGAACACGTTTTGCATGACGATCCTGGCGTCGGGCGCCGTGCCAATTACAATTCCCGATACATTGGTGCCGTGACCGTGGTGATCCAACTGCGTCGCGGTGCCGGTGAGATCGTTGGCATACACGACCTTGCAGGAGGCCGGCACGCCCGGCGCGGTGCAGGAGCCAAATTCCGCGAGGGTGTAATTCACGCCGCCGTCGATGACCAGCACGGATGTTCCGCTGCCGGTATGTCCCATCCCCGCGGCAGCAGGTTGACCGACGAGCCCCGCGCTGGTGGCGTCGAGGTTCGAGCGCTTGCGCTCGTCGGGATAAACGGCGACGACTTCCGCGCGCGCCGCCAGCCTGTCCAGCGCCCGCCGGTCGCGCACGCGAAGAAAGGCCAACGGCAGATGATCGTAGGCGCGCAACTCGAGGGCAGCGCCCGGCCCGATCCCCTGAAAAACAGCGCGTTTGAGGGCGCCAAACCGCAACGCCTTGCTTTCGATAATCGCTTGGTCTTCGTGCTGCAGGCCTCGGCGCCGCACGGCGTCGTCCGCCCATTTGCGCACCGCCTTATCATCGAATTCGACAATGATGTCCTGCGTGAGGCCACGCTGCAGCGCCTGCCGGATTGCGTCAGGCACCTTCTTGTCCGCCGGGTTTGCGCCATGGGCGCACGGCAACCAGGCCAATTGGGTCACACAAACCAGACAGGCGGCGCGAGCAGCGTCCGCGGCCATTCGCTGAGCAATCTTTCGCAGGCGCATCACGGATGGAGGAATGGAAAAAGGTGCGCGCGGCAGGGCATGGCGCATGTTCGCCGCCGACTCGCACGCCCGCGACAGGTTAATCGCGCTCGCTTTACAGCGAGCACGGCGACGGGCGCCGCCGGGTAGAGTATTCGCACTAGTTGCGTAGTGCTTCGTACCGGGTGGCTTTGATGGCCGGGTATTGCCTCCGATGAAATCGCGCCAGCAGCGGCGAACTCGTCACACGACACAACGTAGAAAATTTCCCGCCTGGAACCCGCCAAAGATCATTCAGGCGTAGCCAGGCTGAGTTTATCCGCCGACCCGGCCATACCGGTCGTCGAAGCGGATAATGTCGTCCTCGCCGAGATACGCGCCCGACTGCACCTCGATAATCTCCAGTGGCACGCGTCCGGGATTGGACAGCCGGTGGGTCACGCCCAGGGGAATATAGGTCGACTGGTTCTCGGTCAGCAGGATCGTTTCGGTGCCCCGCGTGACCTCGGCGGTGCCGCACACCACGATCCAGTGTTCGGCGCGATGATGATGCATCTGCAGGGAAAGCGACGCGCCCGGGTTGACAACAATGCGTTTGACCTGAAAGCGTTTGCCCTCGTCCACGCTGTCGTAACTTCCCCACGGCCGGAATACCTTGCGGTGCGAAACGTGTTCCGTGCGCTTCACCGCCCGGAGTTGTTCGACAATGGCCTTGACATCCTGTGTCCGGTCTTTCCTCGCCACCATCACGGCATCCGGAGTTTCCACCACCACCATATCCTCCAGGCCGACACAGGCAAGCAGCCGATCCTGCGCCAGCAACAGGCTGCCCCGGGTGTCGATTGCGATCACGTCTCCCTGCACCGCATTGTCCCGAACGTCGCGCGCGCTGGTTTTCCAGACTGCGTCCCAGGCGCCCACATCGGACCAGCCGGCGTCCAGCGGCACAACGGCCACGTGGTTGCTGTTCTGCGCGCAGACTTTTTCCATGACCGCGTAGTCGATGGAATCCGCGGGGCAGGCGGAAAATGCCTCGCGCCCGATGCGCAGAAAATCCTGGTCGCGATCCAGTGCTTCGGCCGCCATCCGGCAGGCCCTGAGGATGTCCGGCCGGAATTTTCCGATTGCACGAAGCCACACCGAGGGCCGCAACAGGAAAATGCCGGCATTCCAGAAATACCGGCCGGATTCGACATAGTGTCGAGCTGTTTGCGCGTCCGGTTTCTCCACAAAGGCCTCCGCACGCAACGCAGTGCCCGCGCCGCCAATGCGACCTCCGGCCCGAATGTAGCCATACCCGGTTTCTGGCGCGTCGGGCACGATGCCGAACGTAACGATCTGGCCCTGCAATGCAAGCGTCCACCCGGCGTTGACCGCGGCATGAAAAGCCTTGACGTCCTGGATCACGTGATCGGCCGGCATCACGAGCAGCACCGGATCGCGTTGCGTTGTCCCGCCCAGGATCAGACAGGCAAGCGTCAGCGCTGGCGCCGTGTTGCGGCCGCAAGGCTCCAGCACGATGCCATGGGTCGGCTGCGCGGAGGCGCGCAACTGTTCGGCCGTCAGAAATCGCGTCTCTTCGCTGCACAGGACCAGCGGCGCAAGTGCCGGGGTTTGTCCCGGCGAGAGATTTTCCACGCGCCGCAAAGTCGATTGCAGCAGCGTCTCGCCGCCAAATGGCGACATCAACTGCTTCGGGTACGATTCGCGAGAAAGTGGCCAAAGCCGGGTACCGGTGCCGCCGCACAAGACCACCGGTGCAAGTGCCGCCTGCGCGGTGAACGCGTCTTGTCCGACGGATTGTTTCGGGATTTCCGATGACCGGAGATCCGGATCAAGCAGTGCCGCGTCATGCCGCAAAAGAACGGAATTCATTGCGCGCCGCCTTCCAGTTCACCCGGCACATCCATGCCCAGAGCCAGGAAGGCAAGGCCGTCTTCCTCCTCCAGCGGAAATGCCAGGCGCAGCAGCATCGCAATCGAAGGATTGTATTCGGCCCACTCGTGTTCCAGCATCGCCTCGGAAGACTCCGAACTTTCCAGGCCGGGCGGAATTGCCTGATCCAGTCTGCTTTTCACCATCGTTGTGCCGGTCCGCATCAAGTGGTTGAAGTATTCGCACACCACTCCCGCGAGTCGTGTGCACGTTTTCATGCAGACTACCGCCAATACGTGAAGATGTGATGAACGTCGTTGCGATGCGACCGGCCTCGACGGGCCATTCGTATCCAGGCAATTCGTCCGTCGCGTGCGCACACGACGGTCAAGTGTCGCTGCCTGCCGACGCGCTTCCAATGCGAGTCACTCACCAGCTTGCGTAAGCAGTTCCATCCAGGGAGGTACCCGGTGCGCCGCTGCGCACGTCGAACACGCCCCCGGACTGTGCTTCATCGGGCGAAATCCGGACCCAGGAGTCCGGCGAATCAGTGATGGGATCGGTCGGAATCCGGCGCAGATATTTTTTCTCGACCAGATCGTCGAGGCGGTCTGGATACCGGCCGCGATCGCCGTGAAATTTGTCGATGGCATCCCGCATTTGCGCCAGATTCTGTTTCAACACCGCCTCCCGCGCCCGGTCCGTGCTGTGAAAGTAGCGCGGCGCCGCCAGCGTGAGGAGCAGCGCGATGATCGACATCACCACGAGCAATTCGATGAGAGTGAAGCCGGGAACCGGCGAACGGTGAATGGTGCACAGTGAACGGACAAGATTATCCCTGCCCGTCGAATGCAGACTTGACCGCCTGTCGTTCAATTGTTGCCATTCTCCCATCACCAATCACCGATCACCAATCACCGTTCACCGATCACCAGTCTTTGTAGGGAACACCGTTCATGCCGGTCTTTTCGGAAAGTGAAAACACGTCAAAAACGTCGGCGCCCTCGCGCGGCGCCTCCGGCGGGCTTGCGTAACTGCGCTTGCCCCAGGTCTGTGCGGCGGGCATGTTTTCCGGCGCGAAGGGATCCCTCGGGATGCGCCGCAGAAAATAGATCGACTTGCGCACCGGCATCTTGATGTCATCCGCGCCGGCGGCCAGGACCTCAAGATTCGAGGGGTACCCGGAAGCGTCGGCGGGGCGTTCCACACGTCCTTCGTCGGTTGCCTGTTTGTAAGCGTCAATTGCCTCCCGGATCTGCCGCAGTGCCGTGCGCAGTTCCTGTTCCTTGCCGCGCTGGATCGCAAGCTGGGTGAGCGGCATGGCCACGGAGGCCAGGATCGCCACAATGGCCACGGTGATGATGAGCTCGATCAGGGTGAAGCCTGCTTGTGGTGATCGGTGAATGGTGAACGGTGAACGGGGAGGCCTCGAAAAGGCGACGCTGGTCCTCTCAAACTGCTTTGTTGAATCGCCGTTCAAACGATGCCCATTACCTGTCACCGTCTTCCTCCGGCCTTGTTCGCTTTGCACCATTCACCGTTCACCGTTCGCCGCTTACCGTTCACCATTCACCATTCACCGTTTACCGATCACCGTTTACGCCTGCACCGCTCTCTGGGATCGCAATCACTGACTCGGCGATGACGCCGGCGGCAGCTCGGGCAACGGCTGCGGCGCGGTTGCGTCCTGGGGCGCCGCCTGCACCTCCGGTGTCGCCTGGGGCAGCGCTCCTGGTCCGGCGCTACGCAGGCTCAACGGCAGGCTGCCGATGGCCGTGTCGGTGCCGGAATGAAACTCCACGGCGGCAGCGTCGGGGCGCTCGATATTGCGCACGACGTAAGGCGTGATGAGCAGAACAATTTCCGTCTTGATGCGTTCGTCCTTGCGGCTGCCGAACAAGCGGCCGAGTACCGGCAGGTCTCCCAGGCCGGGTACCTTGTCCGCGGAATTTCGCTCTTCGTCCTGAATCAGGCCTGCGAGTGCCTGCGTCTCGCCATTGCGCAACCGCAAGGTGGTGGCCGTATTGCGCGTCCCGAGGCGGTAGGTGAGCGTGCCGTTGGCGCTGCGCACTTCCTGAACGATGTTGCTGACTTCAAGACCCACCTTGATCGCCACCTCGTCCTCCAGATAAACGTTTGGCTCGACATCCAGCTTGAGGCCGACGTCCAGGTAAGCGACCGACTCCGATACGCCGACGTTGGCCGTGGACGTCGTGGTGATGACCGGCAGTTTGTCGCCGATGTGGATTTTCGCCTTCTCGCGGTTCTTGACCCGGATTCGCGGATTGGCCAGCAGATTGGTGTCGCCATCCTGCTGCCGTAAGTTCACCAGGAACGCCGGATCGGTGATGGAGATCTGGGTCAGATCCTGCAGGCTGCCCTTCGCCTGCGACAACGTCAGACTGCCGCCATTGACCCCCACGCCAACCTGCGAAGGCCAGCGCACACCCAGTTCCTGAAGGCGATTTCGGGAGATCTCCAGCACTTCCACCTCGAGGATGACCTCCGGTTCCGCCAGATCCTGCACCGCGATTAATTTTTCCGCCAGTCCGATGGCCTCCGGCGTATCGCGCATCACCAGCAGGTTCAGGCGGTCATCGATGAATACGTCCCGGGTCTTCACCACCGTCTTGATCAGATTGAGCGTCTGTTTGACGTCGGCATTGGCGAGATAAAAACTGCGCACCGTCAGATCCTGATAATCCTTCAGCTTGTTCGGCAGGTTGGGATACACCAGGAGGGTATTGTCGTTGAGGATTTTTTTCTCGAGCTGGTTGGTGGCCAGCAGGAAAGTGATGGCGTCCTCGATCGGCGTATTACGCAGAAACAACGTGGTCTTGATGTCCGGCCGCACGTCGCGGTCGAACACGAAATTGATGCCGGCGGTGCGCGAGAGCACGTCGAACACGTTTTTGAGCAGGGCGTCCCGGAATTCCAGCGTGACGGGTTTTCGCATCGCGCTTTTGAGCGTGGCGTTTGGCGCCGATTTCTTCATGCGTTGTTCCTGCAACCCGCGGGCCAGCGCGCGCGCCTCGGCATGCCGTGAATTTTCCGCCAGAACGGCCCGCAGCTTCGTCAGCGCCGTCTCCAGGTCTCCTGCCTCCGCGAGTGTCCTGGCCTCTGCCACGGCAATTCGCTGCCGCTGCCCGGACGCCACCGCGGCCAGACCGGCCTGCGCCCTGGGATGGGACTCGTCGTACTTCAACCCCCTCTGGTAAAACACCGCGGCATCCTCCAGGTTGCCCTGCGCGCGCTGCCGGTCGCCCTGTGTCAGCAACTGGTCCACGTAGTTGTCGCGGTTGCGCACGAAATAACTTCGGTACTCGGCATTCTTCGGATTGGCCCTGGCCACGGTATCGACCTGCTGCAGACCTTCTTCGACCCGCCCCTCCTCGATCATCGATTTGCCGCGGGAAAAGGCGTCGTCCGTTGCGCAACCGCCCGCGAGGGTCCACAACGCCAAGGCCAGAACGGAATGCGTGAGAGCATATTTTTTCACTGCGGTTCCCCGATGGGAAAGGATTGCTGGATGCCGGTTGGCAAATGCGTGAACAACAAGCGCGCGTCCGAAACGCTGTCCAGGTGGTAGGTGGCATCGATAGTCTCCCCCTGCCGCACCACCAGATTGCGATCACCCGCCACCAGGAATACCGCCATGCCGGCATCGTCGACCAGTTTGCCCATATAGGTGTAGGGCAGCGGCGGTGCGCTCGGGGGCGGGGGCGGGGCGGGCGGCGCCGGCGCGGCAACCACCGCCACCGGCCTTGCCGCCGGGGCGCGTTTGCGCCAGCTCCTGGCCGCGAAGGGATCACCGGCAATCGGCGCCGTCTGCGACTTGCGCAATTTTTCGATCTGCAGCGTTTCCATCGGTTCGGCGCTTTGTTTCGACCCGGACCTTTGCGGCGCTTCGGTCGCTTGCGAAGCAGGCGACACGTGTCCGACCGCTTCCGCCAACGTGGTCTTTTCGTCTTCACTCACCCAGGCCGCGGCCGTCAGCGTGGCCAGAAGCAAGGCGCCCAACACAACCCAGCGCTGTCGCGTGCCGATACTCATCCGCCGACACCAAGAAACAGGGTGAACTTGATCTGCGCGTCGAGCGCTTCTTCGCCGATACGCTGACGCTGAAAATTCACGCCATCCAGGGCCAGTCCGGGAATGTCGCGGCCGGCCTGGGCAAGAAACCCGCGCACAGCCGAATATTTTCCGCGCGCTGGCATCAGGATCTGATAGCGGATCAGTTTGCCGCCGGGGTCGGCGACCAGGTGGTATTCGGATTTGGCCACAGCGAGGTTTTGCAATTTCGCGGCGCGATGCAGGGCACGCAGCAAGTCAGGTGTGGCGTTTTCCGCGCCGAGTGCCCGGTAAAACTCGGCCAGATCGGCGGCGGCATCGCGCCGCTGCGTCGGGTTTGCCGGGCTGGCGGCCAGTTCACGGCGCAACTGTTCCAATTGTGCGTGCAAAGAGGTGTTGTGCGCCTGCACCGGGGCCAGCGCGGAAAAATAAAACGCCGCGGCAAAGGCCAGCAGGACCAGTGCCAGGGCGAACGGCCAGTTCAGCCCGCGAAGGACACGCGTTGCGTGCCAGTTCAGGAATGCAGGGATTTGGCCGACCATGATGCGGAGAGGGTGAAGCGGACCGGGCGGTCCGGGTCTTGTTCACTGACCTGATGGTTGAGCAAGTACACCCGCGTCAACGTGCCCTGACGCTCGAGGGTTTTCACATAGTCGAACATCGCCGAGAGATCCACCGCTTCGCCGCTGATTTCGACCGTGGCACTGCGGGGATCTGGCGCGATGCCCAGAAGGGAGATGCCGGACCCGGCGGCCGCTTCCACAGCGCCGAACAAGCGCTCCCAGGGGAGCGAAATCTGTTCGATGACCTGGTTGGCCTGGCGGATTTCACGCAGAGTCGCCTCGGGCATGGCCGGCGCCTGGTCGGCGCGCCCCGCCGCCTGACTTCGAAGCTGGTCGATCCGGCTTTCGAGAAAGTCGGACTCGTGCCGGGCCACCGCATACATATCCACGCATTTCCACGCCAGCAGCAAGGCCGCGGCCAGTACAACCCAGCCGGCAGACCCATGGCGTGCCTGCGTGCGGGAAAAATCCAGTTCCAGCCGGCCGATCATGCGAGCGCTCCGTTGGGCGGGACCGTCAATGCGCGCAGTGGCCGCATGTCGACATCCTGCGCGTCGAAACGTACCCCGCCTTCTTCGTGGACAAATGCCTTCTTGTGATGGTTTTCGATGCCCAGCAGCAGGCTCTCCTGATCGAGCGTATCCCCCAGCGCCACGACCTCCCCGCGCAACGGCCGGGTTCGCAATGTCACCCACCGGCGCCCCTGAATCAGGCCAAGCAGCAGACGTCCTGGTTCCGCGATCGATATCCAGGCGTTCCCGTCGATGGCCGCGCGCGAGCTGTTCCAGATTTCCATCAGTCGCGGCTGTACCGAAGTCAACCGCAATGCCGAAGCCGCAAAAGCCGCATGCAGGGCCTCCAGCAGGGCACGCTCCACCGCGACCGCCACCCGCGGCGCGCCGGCACCGGAGCCGGAGAGCCGGATCTCGCAATCTTCGGCCGCGGCGCCGTAAATCTGCGCAAAGCGCGCGTGCGCATAGGCAGCGAATTCGCGCTCCGTGCGCAGTGCCGGATCCCACGGCAGGACCAGGTGTCGGGTGAAGCAGATCGACAACACCACGGTGGCTTCCGCGGCCCGGATGTCCGGATGCGCGAGCATTTCGCGCAGGGCATCGAGCGCGGGCTGCCAGCCGGCGCCCGACGCCGGCACGGACTTGCGATCCTCGGCGCGGCGCTTCCAGCCGCGCCCGAATCGCACCATGTCAACGCCCTGCGGCGTCAGGGCGCAGCGCACCCGCTCACGCCACGAAAGTGACACGATTGATCTCCGAAAGAGTGGTTTCGCCGCTGCGCACCAGATCGAGCGCCGCCTCGCGCAGATCGCGCGTACCGAGTTTTCGCGCCGCTTCCTTGATCACGCGGATCGGCTGGCGCGCGACGATCAATTCGCGCAACTCGTCGTTGAGCAGCAGCGTCTCGGCAATGGCCTTGCGCCCCCGGTATCCCGAACCGCGGCAATGCCCGCAGCCGCGCCCCGCCTGGAAGGCAAAGCCAGCAACAGCTTCGACGCTTAGCCCGGAATCGGCCAGGCGCTGCGCATCCGGCGTGTCAGGCTCCGCGCAATGCGGGCAGTTGACCCGTACCAGCCGCTGCGCCAGCACGCCGTTCAACGCCGCGACAAAACTGTAGGGGTCCACGCCCATGTGCAGGAACCGCCCGATCACATCGAAGACGTTGTTTGCATGCACCGTGGTAAACACCAGGTGCCCGGTCAGCGCCGACTGCACCGCAATCTGCGCGGTTTCCGGATCACGGATTTCACCGACCATGATCTTGTCCGGATCGTGGCGCAGGATGGAGCGCAGGCCGCGGGCAAAGGTGAGCCCTTTTTTTTCGTTGACCGGGATCTGCAGGATGCCGGGCAACTGATATTCGACCGGATCCTCGATGGTGATGATCTTGTCGTGGCCGCGGTGAATTTCCGACAGGATCGCGTACAGCGTGGTGGTTTTTCCGCTGCCGGTGGGTCCGGTGACCAGGAGCATGCCGTAGGGCTCGGCCGCGAGTTTGCGCAACCAGGCCATGGAAGTCGCATCCACGCCCAGCGCCTCCAGGCGCAAACCCTTGAACTCATCGGCCAGCGCCTGCTTGTCGAGGATACGCAGCACCGCATCTTCCCCGAAGATGCTCGGCATGATCGACACCCGGAAATCCACTTCCCTGCCCTTGACCGACACCTTGAAACGCCCGTCCTGGGGCACCCGGCGCTCGGCGATGTCCAGCTCGTCCATCACCTTGATGCGCGAGATCACCCGTTCAGCGGTTTCCGCGCCCTGTGCCGCCCCGGCCTGCGCCAGCACGCCGTCGATCCGGTATTTGATGGCCAGTCCGGTGCCGGTGGATTCCAGATGGATGTCGCTGACCCCGGTTTTCAGCGCGTCGTACAAGGTCGAATTCACCACCTTGACCACCGGACTGTTGTTTTCGCTGATCGCCTTGAGCGAGAGATCCTCGACGTGATGGCCTGATGCACCGCCCGCAGTGCCGGTGATCGCCACGTCGTCCATGGCGCGCATGCCTTCCTCGACCTGCGCCAGAAAGGCGGTGATGTCGTTGCGGTGTGCAAGGCAAAAAGAGAACGCGGCATGGACCCGCTCCTGCACCCACGCCTGGCGATCCGGATCGAAGGGATCGCCCATTGCCACGATCGCCTCACCCTGCGCGTCGCGAAAGGCCGCCACCTCGTATTGCGTCGCGTCGGCAAACGGCAACAGATCGAAGGCGGGTTGCAGCCGTTGCATGTCCTGCATCCGAAGCACGTCGAAACCCAACACCTCGGCGAGTACCCGGATGAAATCTTCCGCAGGCAGGGCCAGTTGTTCCTCCAGCACCTCTACCACCCGTCGCCGGCTGCGAGTGGCCTCGAAGCGGGCCCGCGTCAAATCCTGCGCGGACAACAGGGCCGCCACCGGGAAGGACATGTCGGCGGGCGCGTTCACTGGATGCTCCCGGCCAGTTCGAACACCGGCAGATACATCAGCACGACAATGGCGCCGATCACCACGCCGATGAAGGCCATCAGCAGCGGCTCGAACAGTCGCGTGAACCAGTCCACCCAGCGCGATATTTCGTCGTCGTAGAAGGCGGCGATGCGCTCCATCATGTCGTCCATGCGCCCGGTGCGTTCGCCCACGCGTAGCATGCGCAGCGCCACCGGGGTGGTCAGTTGGTGCGCCGACATCGCCTCGGAAATGGTCCTGCCTTCGCGAATTGCCAGCGCCGCCGCGCTCAAACGCGCGCGCAACAGCGGGGACAACAATCCCGAGGCCATGTCCAGTGCCGAAACCACGGGAGTGCCGCCGCGCAGCAACATGCCAAGCGTGCGATAGAAGCGCGCCAGTTGATAAACTCGCATGCGTTCACCGACCGCGGGAAACTTCCGGAGAGTTGCGCCGATCCAGGCACGTAGGGCGGGACGCCTCAGCCATCGCACTGTCAACGTCACGGCAACCACAAAAAGGAGCGCCATGCCGGGCCCATGCGCATCGAGGAACTGGCCGGCTTGCAGCAACGCGCGCGAAAGCAGGGGCAGGTCGCCATGAATGTCTTCATAGACATGGCTGAATTTCGGCACCACGTAGCCCAGCAGGAACAGCATCACCAGGACTCCTGCCCCCATCAGCACCATCGGGTAGATTGAAGCGCTGACGATTTTCTTGCGCACCAGGTCGAGCTGCGACTGGTAGGCGATATAGCGGCGCAGCGCGTCCGGCAGATCACCGGTGCGTTCGGTGGCACGCACCGTGGCGACAAACAGTGCGGGAAAAGTCTGCGGAAGGTCGTCCATGGCCTGCGACAGTGTTCGGCCCTGGTGCAGTTGCGTCCTCAAATGTTCGAGTACGGTCCGGCTCGCGTTCTGCGATTCCTTTTCGGCAAGTCCCTCGATGGCTTCCACCAGGGTCAGACCGGCCTCAAGGAGAGACAGCAATTCCTGCGAGAACAATCCCAGGGGAAATCGCGCATTGCGACGCAGTACCGCCGGCGTCCAGGACGACTCTCGCCGGAGTGCCAGCACAAGCAAGCCGCCACCGCGTGCCTGGCGCAGGGCATCCGCCTCGTCACTCGCTTCGAAGCTGGTCGACACCACCCCACCGGACGCCTGTAATGCCTTGATCTGAAATTTCATGTTATCGTCGAACGACTGTTTCCGATCGAGGACGAGCACGTCCTATGCGGGTAAGCAGAGGCACGGAACGTATTGCCCCATACCTTGTTGACGCCAGTGCCCTGCCCACTCATGCGCTTACCAGTTGGTGATGTCCGCGGCTTCACCGGTACCGCCGGGCTTGCCATCCTTGCCGTGCGAAAACAGATCGAATTCGCCATGCTCACCAGGTGCCCGATAGACATAAGGGTTACCCCAAGGATCCGATGGCACGGCTTTCTTGAGATAAGGTCCCGCCCATTTCGTTTCACTGTCCGGTTTCGTCATTAATGATGCAAGCCCCTGATCGCTGACGGGATAGCGCCCGGTATCCAGCCGATACTGATCGAGCGCCTTCTCGAAAGCGTCGATCTGCGCACGTGCGGTCTTGACTTCCGACTTGCCGATCTGCGCAAAGTAGCGGGGTCCCACGTAGCCGGCCAGCAGGCCGATGATGACCATGACCACCAGCAGCTCGAGCAGCGTGAAACCCCGACCCCATGTTGCAGTTTTATGTTTGATTCGTATTTGCGACGCGCGCACTGATCCGTCCTCTTCTGCCACGCCGGGGCTCTCTTATCGGGCCAATCCCGCCACTGTGGACATCCATTTGGAATTTACGCGCCACAGATGACAGACCCGTGAAATGGCCTTCACGAGAATGTCATGAACCAGTGTCCGTAATGCGACTGAAACAGGACGCGATCTAAGATTGCCAGGTGTCTGCCGAAAGCCAGTTTTCTTGGTGGCTTCGTGGCCGTGTTATAGATGTCCCGCCTTTCGTCCCGGTGGCGCCGAGGAAGATGGATGGGGCGGCTCTTCGTCTTTCACGAGCCGCGGATGGAATGTATCGACCCGCTATTGGCGTCGTTCGGTCGGCTGGCTTCAAAGGTAAACGGCCATTTCTCCGTGTGGTGCTTGCGCCAGTTTGAGATTCGTTTCGACAAACGATACAACTCCGCCTGGCCACTTCAATCAACGCGATCAGCCCAACGGACAATAACGGTTTCGCGAGCGTTCACGATGCGGTCGAACGACACTAAGCAGACGAAGCCATGGGTATTCCTGCTGGTCTTTCCGGCGGTTTACGGGCTCCTGCATTTTCTGTACTTCGCGTTGCCGGACCACATGCTTCGCAACGGCGTGCATTACTACGGTATCGTCCTGCCCGCGGCCGGGCTGCTGAACTTCTTCGCCCCTCTTGAGGCGGTATCCGCCAACGCCGGATCCCTTCATTCAGCCAGGGCGTCGCTGGAAATCGTGCGCGGGTGTGATGGCGCCGGAGTGATGTTTCTACTCGTTGCCGCAATGACTGCCTCGAATGCTGGTTTCAGAAAGAAGTTGCTGGGCATTCTGGGCGGAATGCTGCTGATCTATATTCTCAACGAACTGCGGGTGATCGCACTCTATTTTGTCGTTGCCTATCGGGGCGAATGGTTCGGCCCCCTGCACAATTACTTCGTGCCGATGCTGATGATCGTGACGGGCATCCTGTTCTTCCTTTGGTGGACAACCTGGGCGCCAGGCACGCAACGGAGATCCGAACCATGACGGGAGTCGTAACTCTGCAATGATGCATCCGGACGCTGGCGGAATCGGCGGTGCGTGCCGGAATGGTCGCTTCGCGGTGCATCTGGCCATTCGCACGGTGCTCGCGTGGATGACCGTGTGTTTGACCATATATTTCGCGCAACGTCCTCTCACCGTGTTGCTTCTGCCGTTTTATGAAACGGTCATCCGCCTGCTGCAGCAGGATTTCACAGGCAGCCTGCAATGGATGGAATACAAGGGGCAATCGGCCATCCAGATGACAGCGTTCCTGCTGCACGCGGTGCCGCTGACCGATCAACTGGCGTTGCGGCCATTCGTTTCACTGCCGCCGATCACTGTCAGCGTCGACCATGCACTGGTTCCGTTGGTGCTGTTGATGGCGGGGATCATCAGTTGGCCTTTTTCAGGCAACCGGGAAGCGGTCATGCGCATGACACTTGCGATCGCCGTCACGCCACCGATTCTTGCGCTCAGTACGCCTGTGCTGCTGGTAGGCGGACAACAACTCGCATTCTTCGAAGCCGCTTTGCGGCGAGGGGCCGCGCTTCAGGAGTCTGGTATGGTCACGCTAATGGTCTTCATGGAATCCGGGGGCCGCTGGCTGTTGCCATTGACGGCTGCCGTCGCATGTGTCCTGGTCTCGCGCCGGCTTTGCGAGAACCCGCTGAACAAGGCGCCGGTCAAAGACCGTCCAACGGCGTCAGGTGCGTCTGATCTGGCATTTCCGCCGGTCTAGCAGCCGGTGGACTTCAGGCCATGGGCGACGGACCATGGTGTGTGCGGCAGGCAAATCGTCGACGTCGAAATATTGCTTCTTTCCACGGCACCCAAGACCTCCGGGGTATCCATCGCCAGGTCCCTTTTATGAATCGGGGACCCGGGCAACATCTTCACTGTGGCGTCACCGTGGCACCGCAAGCGTGGAGATTTCCCGTCCGACCACTTTGACAGTCGAGAGCAAATGGGCTTCCCCGCACTTTTTGTTACCTGACAGGGATAAGTGTGCGGGGCCCCCGGCGCCCGGCAGGACGCCGATGGCCCCGATCTATTGCGTCAGTCGTCGTGCTCGGAATGCCGGCGCGCCTTTTCGATCTTGTACAGCGTTGTGGTGCGCGAAACTTCATTGGCGATTGCCAGGAAAAAATCGCCCCGGTACTGATAGGCTGCCAGACCTTCGGGCGACACGTCGCCATCCGTGACAATGATGTCCACAAAGCGGACCTCGGTTGGCCGGGTAATGTCGAACACCGCCACCGCCCCCTTGAGCGTGCGCTCCAGGCCGATGAAGGCATAGGTGCGGCCGGCAATATCGAGCAATGCCACGCCTTCCGGCTCCACACCCTTGTCGCGGCTGCGGCTGTCGTCGTAGATGCCCAGTTCGGCGGCTTTCTTGTCGAGGAAATCGCCGCTGTCGTAGACCAGTCCGCCGTCTTCATTGCGAATGGAAAACGAGCGCGCGCCGGCCGCGAACAGATTGCCGGCGGAAGAGTCCGCACTGGACACACGCAGGCGGTTCAGGGGCGCCACCGCGCCCAACGTGCTGGCCGCGACGCGATCGGCATTGTCTTCGCGAAAATCGCCTTCGTTGGCCATGACCAGGTAGGTCTTGCCACGCCGTTCATAGACGGCAAGCCCGTCCGGCATGTAAAGGCCTTTGGCATCGGGCGAGAGGAAACCCACGACGGGCGGAACAGTGTCGAGCGGGTCGATCTGATTGCCGGGCTGGCTGAAATCCTTCGCGCCGAGGCCGAACACCCTGGTGAACTCGTGGCGCCTGAGATCCAGCACTGCCATCGCATTGCCTTCCTGGAGGGTCACGTAGGCCTTCCTGTCATCCTCGTCCACCGCGATGTATTCGGGCTCGAAATCCATCCCGGTGTTGGTGCGGGCATTGTCACCGCTCACCGGCACGCCGGCCAGAGTCGCCGTTGCAATTACACTGCGGGTCTCCACGTCGATGATGCTCACGCTGCCCGCCGGATCGGGGCTGACATAAGGCGTGTCCGCCACCGCATTGGGAGTTCCCTCATTGGCCACCAGCAGTTTGCGACCGTTGTGGGTGAAGGTCAGCATGTCCGGCAGCGGGCCCACCGGCACCGCGTTGATCGGTCCGCTGTGCAGGCGCGTCCGGGTATCGTAGAACAGAACCATGCCCGGATTGCGCCGATCGGGCGCCGCCTCGACGGCAAACGCGGCGAGTCCGTTGTGGATCGCCACGCTATTGATGGCGCCATAGGAAGTGATGTCGATATGCTCGACCAGTTCTCCCGTGCCGGCATCCAGCACGTCGACGCCCACAACGCCGGCGACCCAGAGGGTATTGGTCTTGCGGTCAAATGCCGAAATCTCCGACACCTGGCCCGGAATCGCAGTGTGGCTATGGGTCCACAGCTTGCTGAAAGTGATGGCCGGCACAGCCGGCTCGACCGCCATGACACCGGCGGGAAACAGGGTGGCTGCCGCCACCATCAGGAATGCCATTCTTTTTTTCACAAGAACTCCTCAATGCAGGGTTGATAAATCTCGACCGGATCGCGCGCACATGCAACCCGTGTCCGTTCCAGGTGTTCAGGATCTTTTTGTGAAGTCCGTCCACACCGGTGACACGGAACGCACCCTGCCAACACTAATCCCCGGGAATGACGCCTTTGTGACGCGGCAGGCCGGGTTGGCAGGAAATCATTGCCATCTGCGAATATGATTACGCCTTGTCGCAGAAGGCATCAGGTATCTCCAAATGAAAATTGCCAGTATCGAAACGATTGAATTGCACATACCCTATTCCACAGGCGGATCGTCGGATGCCGCCGCGTGGGGCGGCAAGGCGTGGCAAACCGCCGACGTGCTGCTGGTCAAGGTGACGACCGACGAGGGGATCACAGGCTGGGGAGAAGCGTTCGGTTACAACGTGATTCCCGCCACGCGTGCGGTGATCGAACGCATTCTGGCGCCGATGTGCATCGGGCGGGATCCTCTGCAAATCGAATCGCTGATGCTTGAATTGCAGCAGAAGTTGCATATCTTCGGGCGCGGCGGTCCGATTGTGTACGGCATCTCCGGCATTGATATTGCGCTCTGGGATATTGCCGGCAAGGCCTCCGGGCAACCCGTGCATCGTTTGCTCGGCGGAGGGAAAAAATTGCTGCCCTGTTATGCGAGCCTGATCCGCTACAACGAACCCGCGGTCGTAGTGGAAAATGCGCTGCGCGCGGTCTCGCAGGGGTTCCGCGCCGTGAAGTTGCACGAAATCGACGTCCCGCCTGTGCGGGCCGCGCGGGAGGCGCTCGGTGGCGATATCGACATCATGCTGGACGTGAACTGCCCATGGACAATCGACGAGGCCCTCTCCATGTCGGAAATACTCCAGTCTGTTGGGCTGCGTTGGCTGGAGGAGCCCGTGTGGCCCCCCGAGGATCACGGCACACTCGCCCGGCTGCGCGCCCAGTGCGGCATTCCGCTCGCGGCCGGCGAAAACGCCGCCACCCTTGTGCACTATCGACAGATGCTGGAAGCCGGCGCGGTGGATATTCTGCAACCCAGTCCGGCGAAAATGGGCGGCCTCACCGAACTGCGAAAGGTGTTTGCGCTGGCGGCCGGCCATGGCCAGGCCGTGATCCCGCACAGCTTCTACGACGGTCCGGCGTTTCTCGCCGCAGTGCATGCCAGCGCCGCACTGGGCACAAACCCGCTGGTCGAATGGCGCTTTTTTGATCTCGAGGCGAGGCTTTATGCAGAACACGCAATTCCCCGCGGCGGCAATATCGAAGTGCCGCAAGGCGCCGGTCTCGGGTTCGATCCGGATCCGGACGTGATACGACGGTACCGGGTGCCTTGATGGCAGGGTGGCAGCAGAAATTGTGGAGCCCGTGGTGTCGCGCCCTCTGCCTGATCGCGAGTGCCGCGATGAGCATGTGGCTGTTCGTCGGCGCCGAGGTTTCCAACCAGCCCCCATGGATCGCGGAACCCTTCGACAAGCTTGTCCATTTCGGCTATTTCGCGGCCATTGCCGGACTGCTTGCCCACGGCCTGGGTTACAGCCGACTGTGGCTGGCGGTCCTCCTGGTCGCGGTTCTCGGCGGCCTGGACGAGTGGCATCAGATGTCCGTGCCCGGACGATATGCCTCTTTGCTCGACTGGCTGGCCGATCTGGTGGGTGGCTTGTTTGCCTGTTATGTGTATCTACTTTGGGCCCGGCACGCTGGCGTGGTGCGGATCGACACACACGACTGACATCGGCTGCGCTTGCGTATTTGCGGTCGCAATGCGGCGGGTTATAGTGTTTTCATGAATCTTGAACGCCTGACTGTCGAATTTCACGCCGAGGAAGACCGCATGTTGATGCGGGTGTTCTTCAATGCGACATCCGAATTTCGCTTCTGGATGACCCGTCGCCTGGTCAAACGCATCTGGCCGGTGCTGCTTCAACTGGCCCAGGCAAAACCGGAGATCCAGATGCAATCCAACCCGGAGGCGCGCAAGGCATTGCTCGGACTCCAGCACGAGAAGGCCCTGCAGGAAGTCAAATTCTCCAAGGCCCCTCAGGAACCCGCGCGCGAACTGCCACAGGGTGACACACCCATGCTGGTGGCGAAGGTGCGTGCGCGCCGCAACCAGCGCAATCAAACGGTTTTGTCCTTCCTGCCGCATCAGGGCAGTGGTGTCGACCTGGCGCTCGGGGACACGCTGCTGCACGGCCTGCTCAAACTGATGCAGGACACGGCGGCCAAAGCCGATTGGGACATCGCGTTGGCGGTGCCGGCGTTTTCTCCGTTGGCCCCGGAAGAACAAACCCCTCCCCACACGGTCAATTGATCGACCCATGAGACGTACCGCCGCCCGCACCCGGGCCCCGGAAGCGGATCCCCGGCGGTCTCTGACCGCGGGCCTGACCGCGGTTGCGCTGGCGTGTGCCGGTTGCGCGGCATTGCGCAGTTACGACGTTGAACTGTCCGACACCATTGCCCTCGCCAGTGCCGGGCGCCTGCAGGCGGCGATCGGCTCGCTGGAATCGCGTGGCAAGGCTTCGCAAAATGATCTGTTGCATTTCATGGAATTGGGGGAATTGCAGCGCCTGCAAGGCAATCTCGCGGACAGCCAGGCTGCGTGGAGAAAAGCGGACGCCATGGTTCAGGCGTGGGAAAGCGCCGCCCGCAGTGACCCGGCGAAACTGCTCGCCGGCGCGGCTGCCTACGCGGTCAACGAAAAGCTGCGCCCTTACGAGGGGCACGACTACGAGAAGGTGATGCTCACCACCCGGATCGCGATGAACCAACTCGCTCAGGGCGACTGGGACAACGCCCGGGTGGAAATCAAGAAAACCCACGAGCGTGAAGCCGTGATCGCAAATCTTCGTGCCCGGCAAGTCGAGGAAGTCGAGCGCGAGGCCAAATCCCGCGGCGCCAAGACGCAGTACCGCGAGTTGAACGGCTATCCGGTCGCCACCCTGGACACGCCGGAAGTCGCCGCATTGCGCAATAGTTACCAATCCGCCTTCAGTCATTACCTGGCCGGGTATGTCTATGAGGCGCTGGGGGAACCCGGGCTTGCCGCCGCAGGTTACCGGCAGGCCATCGAACTCCAGCCGAATCAGCCGCTGCTCGAACGCGCACTGGAAAGCCTCGATCGACCGCAAGCGGACGACGGCCAGACCGATTTGCTGGTGGTGATCGAAACCGGGCTGGCACCCGGCCGCCAGTCCCGCGGATTCAATCTTCCGATCCCATCCGGGAACGATCTGGTTTGGTTCCCCGTCTCTTTCCCGGTGTTGCGATCGGCGGAAATTGGCGCGATGCCGGAATCCATCGACATCGACGGCAACGGCACGCTGGCGGTGACACCACTCACCAGTATCGATGCCATGGCGCGGCGGGCTTTGCAAGACGACCTGCCGGGGATCATGCTGCGCGGTATCATTCGTTCCACGGTGAAAGCCGCCATGCAGAAGCAGGCCAAAAAGAGCGACCCGCAAGGTCTGGCGGAACTGGCCGTTGCGCTGGGAGGCTTGTTGACCGAATCCGCGGATGAACGCGGGTGGCGCACCTTGCCAGCACAAATTTCGATTGCCCGCGGGCGGGTTACCATGGGGAAGCAACGACTGCGCATCCGCACCGCAAGTGGTGTGGATTCCGTCGAAGTCGACCTGACCGGTGCCCATGCTGTGGTGAGTATCCGGGTCCTGGGTGGCCGTGTCTTCATGCTGCCGCCAAGTGACGAAACGAAAATCCGCGAGGCTCGGTCAACGTTTTCCTTCGCGCAGGCATTGTGGTAACCCTTCATTCTGAAAGGACGATGGACATGATCCGAAAATTTCTTGCCCTGTTTTTTCTGGCGGCCTCGCTGATCGGGTGCCAGAGCAAAGGCTACGAACCAGCTGGTTACGTCATGGGCTGCCCCACGGGCGGCGACAAGAAAATCAAGAACAGCAACGACTTGCTCAAGGCCAAAGTCGAATCCTCCGGTGCGCTCGCCGACGTGGAGGTGATAGAAATGCGTTGCAGCGATCGCGGAGATCGCCTGCGTATCGAGGTCGATCTCATGAACCGGAGCAAGGACGATCGGCGTTTGACCTGGCGCTTCCGCTGGCTGGACAAGGAAGGCATGAGAGCCTGGGCGGAGGAAACCTGGAAACCCGAATTGCTCTACGGCAAGACCCGCCACACGGTATCCACGGTTTCACCCAGCGCGGAAGCGGTAGATTTCCGCTTCGTGGTCCGCAATCTGGAGTAGCCGTGACCGTGAAAATCGCGCAGTCGATAATTTTTCAAAGGAGACGCAGCATGACCCAGCCATTCATCCGCTCGGCCCCCGCATTCTTCGGCATCTGCCTTTTAGTGCTCGTTGGCGCTTGCGCCAAAGACCAGACCCGCTACGGGGACGCGCGCAGCGTGGAAACCGTGACCAATCAGTTCGGTTCCACCGATCTGCAACTGATTGCCGAATCCATGGCGCGTTCGATGCTCAATGCGCCGGTGGTTGCGGGCGGCAACCTGCCCATCGTGACCGTGCAGGATGTGAAGAACAAGACCAGTGAATACATCGATACCCGCGCCATCACGGACTCCATACGGGTCGAGCTGCAAAAAAGCGGCCGGGTGCGCTTCGCGGTCGATGCAGCCGACATGCAACAACAGATCGATGAGCTGCAAAGGCAACAGACCGAATTTTACGAACCGGGCCAGGCGGCGCCGATCGGCAAGATGGCGGGCGCAGCATTCCGGCTGGAAGGCAACATCGTGTCCATCGTCAAACAGGCAGAAGATGTAAAAGACGTCTATTACAAATTCAATCTGCAGCTCTGGAATGTGCGAAACGGGCTTCTGGAATGGTCCGACGAAAAAGAAATTCGCAAGACCACCACCAAAGGCTGAGTCTCGCCGGGCGGGGCGCCAAGTTCGAATATTCATGGGTGCGCCCGGTTTGAAGAATTTGCACATCCGGAATTCACCATTCCCGTCCTGCATTGCCCTTGCTAGAATTTCACGGTAACGAACATTCAAGAGGAGATTTCGATGGGAAGTGGCGACGCACGGACGCGGCGCGGAAAACTGTTCCGCGGTTCACATGGCAATACCCGGCCGAAAGGCAACAAGAAGACCAAAGCCTTGCAGCTCCGGGTCACACGCTCGGCAGGGCGCAAGCCGCGAACCGGTTAAGCGCAAAGGCCGGTCTTGCGGCCCACAAGCCGCAAGACCGGCTCAGGGCAGCCCGAGCGCCTTGGCCATGACGTGGTAGATGACATTCTGTTCCAGTACACCGCGGATCAGATGCGCCTGCGGTCCGCGCGCATAAATCGCCACATCCTCCCCGCCATGGGTTTCGAACGCCATCGGCACCGTTGACTCCTGCAGGTAATCGGGCGCGGCGGTGTCCACTTCGGTGAGATCCGGACGGCCGCGTGCAATGCCTCGAGACCCGCTGACGGCGTGCGCATGTTTCTTGGGCCCCTCCGCCTGCGTATCGGACTTACCGCTGTAACCCGGGCCGTTCGCGTAGGAAAGCGTGGTGTAAGGCAGGTCGAGCGCATCTTTCGAATATTCTCTGGCGGGACGGCCGGCATCAATCACCTTGCCGAGAATCGGATTGCCGCGTTTGGGATATCCGGCGATGCTCAACACGTGGCTGTGGTCCGCCGTCACGATGATCAGGGTGTCTTGCGGATCGGTCATGTCCATCGCCTGTCGCACGGCGCGGGAGAATTCGATGGCGTCGGTCAACGCCCGGAAGGCGTTGCCCTCATGGTGGGCATGATCGATGCGCCCGCCTTCGACCATCAGAAAATATCCCTTGTCGCGGCTTGCGAGCATCTTCAGGGCCTTAACCGTCATTTCCGATAAAGAAGGCTCGCCGGCGGCATCCCGGAGCCGATCGTGTTCGTAGCGCATATGGGACGGCTCGAACAACCCGAGCACCGGCCCGGTTTTTCCCGCATCCAGCGCATCGAATTGCGACCGGTTCCAGATATAGGCTGCTCCAGCGCGCCGGGCCTTCCATTCATCGGTCAGGTCGCGCCCGTCCTGACGCTCTCCGACCCTCTGCGGATATTCCGGATCGCGCGTCCCGCCCGGCAGAAATTTCAGCCGGCCGCCACCGAACGCGACCTCCAGTCCGTCGCCAATGGAAAACTCGATCAGTTGCCGGGCAATG
Organism: Burkholderiales bacterium; assembly: GCA_046155535.1. GTDB lineage: Bacteria > Pseudomonadota > Gammaproteobacteria > Burkholderiales > JACQAP01 > JACQAP01. The sequence goes on along the minus strand of JBJXFN010000129.1, from coordinate 47,473 downwards.
TCGGGAAAATTGGCGGCATTTGCTTCGGCGGGCTGATTGGCGTCACTCTCCCAATCGCGATCCGGCGAGTGGGCATAACAGGCCGCTGGTGTGGCATGGGTAACTCGGGTGGTGGTCACCACGCCGGTCGCCATGCCGCGCGCCTCGGCATGCTCCAGGATGGTCCTGGCGGAATGCGCGGCCACTGCCCGGAAGTCGCGCCGCGCCACCCGTCCGGTCACCGAAATCAATCCGTCACCGGTCTTGATGCCGGTCACCATGGCGCTCATTGTGGGTGCGGAATCGGAGGTCTGCTGGTTGTCGCTGTAGGTTTTCGACAACGCAACGTAGGGCAATTGCTCGAAAGCCAACTGATTTTCCTCGCCGCTGCCGCCGCGTTGCTGTCCCTCGAGAATGCGGGCAGCGGTCACGGTCGAGATGCCCATGCCATCACCGACAAACAGGATCACGTTTTTGGCACGGCCCGTGATCGGTCGGACCTGATTCGCCTTTTCCACCGCGGCGCGGCCGCTTTCGAACCATTGTTCCGGCGTTTCAGCGTAGGTGGCCGTCGCCATCAGCACCGGCAGGAGTGCCGGCAGGAAATAAACATTCATCTGCACCTCAATTCAGAGATCCCAATTGACGGGCGAACCGCTGCACGCATTGCATGCCAAACGTTTCCACCGGCAAACCGGGCTGGCGATCATAAACGGTCCCGAGGCCCAGGCGCTGCGCCGTCAGGCGTTTGCCATAGGTGTGCAAGGTCTCCAGGCTTTGCATCACAAACGCAATCGCCGGCAGGATCGTGCGATAGGCAGCTTCGGCTTCCTCTTCCGCGCCGTCCCGCATCCAGCGATAAATGCGCGTCTGCACATCCACCGTATCCACCGCCGGAATCATGCCGGCGCAACCGGCGCGCAGGTTATCGGTCAATTCCAGGCCGCCGCGTCCATTGAAGATGGGCAACTCGCCGTCCGTCGCTTCCACAAACCGCCGGATCGTCATGGCGGGACCTTCGCCCTTCAGAATCTGGAAATTCGGGTGCTGGCGCCGCAACGTATTGATGCCCTCGGGACGCAATCCCACCCCCAGATACTCCGGTGCGTTCTGGATCGCCACCGGAAAATCGAGCTGATCCGCCACCGCGCCGAAAAACCGGATGAGAAACTCTTCCGTAAGATTGCGTCCGGGAGGCGGCTGGAGAATCACCCAGGCTGCCCCCTGCCGGCGCGCAAATCGGGCAAATTCCACCTGGGCCTCGACATTGGGCGCGTTCACCGTCACCACCATGGGCAGACGCCCGGCGAGTTCGTCCGCGACCCATTCCACCAGTGTGCGACGCTCATGGTCGGAGAGCTTGCTGACCTCTGTACCGAGTCCGAGTACGGCAACGCCCTGCGCACTGTTGTCGACGCACGCCTTCACCTGGCGGCGCATCCCCTGGGGATCGAGTTGGTCGTGGCGATCAAAGAACGCATACAACATCGGGCAGATGCCGCCTGGCGAATCCGTTGTGTGCATTGTGTTCCCCATGAGCCTCACATCATAGGCGCTGACGGATGGCGCCTCAATCCAGCAAGGTCGCCGCGCGATGATCGGTGTACCATTTTCCCGATCCGACATGACACAAGGGGAAATCATGAAGAACCGCTTCCAGTGGTGTGTAGCCATGGGATTGTGGGCATTTGCGCAGGCAGCCGCTGCCCTGACGCCACAGGAAATTATTGCTGCGCTGGCGCACCCGCAAAACAGCACCGGCAACATCGCCGACGCGGTGGAGGAAGTCACCGGGGCGCGCGGATGGATGGCGTCGGACATGAAGCCGATTTTCGACACCCGCATGGCAGGGCGGGCCGCCACCGCCCTGATGCGCCCGGTGTTGCGCAGCGATCCGCGCAAGTATCCGAACCATCATCTCGAAATTCTGGATCAGGCCGAACCCGGCAGTGTGTTGGTCTACGTCATGCAGGACGGCCTGGAGATCGCGGCCATGGGTAATCTCATGGGCACCACCGCCAAGGTGCGCGGCCTGGCCGGCGCGGTCATCGACGGGGCGGTTCGCGACATCGCGGAACTGCGCCGGCTGCAGTTTCCGGTATGGTCGCGGCGCGTCAGCCCGGCCACCTCGGTAGGCCGCATGATCAGCGTGGACAAGCAGATCCCGGTGCAATGCGGCGGGATCCTGGTGCGGCCCGGAGACTACATCGTCGGCGACAGCGATGGTGTTGTCGTGGTGCCAACGGAAGCAGCGGAAAAAGTGATCACGGCGCTCAGGCAATACGACGACAAGGAGTCCAAAATGATTCCCATCATCGAACGGGAAAAATCGATGTTGAAGGCACTGGAAATCTACAATCGTTATTGACCGGGCGGAAATTGGCGGAACCCATCGCGAAGTGCATGGTCAACCGGGTTTCAACATCCGAACTTTCCGCACCGGAATCAGCCAATAAACATCGGGGGTACAACATGAATCAGATCCGCAGACGAATCCTGGAATCGGCCGGCGTCCTTTTGGCAACCGCTGCCTTGCCTGCCCTCTCGGCGGAACTGCTGCCTACGCCGGCACAGATGCGGGGCCCGTTTTATCCCAGCAGAATCCCGCTCGACAAGGACAACGACCTGGTCCGCGTTCGTGGTCGTCCCGGAGTGGCTTTCGGACATATTGTAGACATCAGTGGGCGCATCGTGGATGCCCGCGGCCGCCCGCAAGCCGGCGTAAACGTCGAAATCTGGCAGGTCAACGGGTATGGTCGTTACCACCACGAGCATGACGATCAGAACCTGCCGCTGGACCCCAATTTTCAGGGCTATGGCCTGGCGATCACAGATGCCGAGGGCGCGTACCGGTTTCGAACCGTCAAACCCGTGGCTTATCCCGGCCGGGCGCCGCATATCCATTTTGCCCTGACGCGTCAGGACGTCGGCACGTTTTCCACGCAGATGTATCTGGCAGGCGCGCCGGAGAACAACCACGACTTCCTGCTCTCGCGTATTGCCAATCGCAAGGCGAGAGAAAGCCTGATCGTCCCGCTGACGCCTTCTACCGCAAACACCGGGGAATCGAGCACCACCTTCGATATTGTTCTGGCGCAAGACGCCGGGCTGGGGCGCAGTCCGGTACCCCCGGCCTACCGATTGGCGCGCATTGGACTATAGTGAATGCACGGTCAACGGCGGGCAATGGCATGAACGACATGGAACTGAGTGGCGACGAACGCGACCGCCTGCTGGAAAAAATCGAATCGCTGAAAGTCCAGCACCGCGACCTCGACGACATCATTGGACGTCTGGCACGCAGTGCCGACATGGACGAACTGCAACTGCGTCGTTTGAAGCGGCGAAAATTGCTGCTCAAGGACGAAATCACGCTGCTGGAACGGCAACTCGTTCCCGACATTCCGGCGTAAACCGGCATCGGCGATGCTGGCCATGCGATGGAGAAAACCGAAACATCTGGCGTGTGCGGCTTTGCTGGCTGCGCTGCTCGCCGGATGCGCGACGAGTCGCCCACATCTGAGCCTGGATGACATCGTGCACATGAGCCACGAGGGCAAACCCGCCGAAGAAATCATCCAGGCCTTGCGCGAATCGCGCACGACCTACCCGCTGACCGCGTCCCGCCTGGTGAGCCTGCGGGACGAAGGGGTGGATCCCTTGGTGCTGGATCACATGCTGAATACCTACGCCGAGAGCATCCGCTTCGAAGAACGCATGCGCTACCACGGCTGGTTGGTATGGCACCCCTGTTTCGGCTGTTACCACCGGCCGGTCATGGTGACGCCGAGGTAGATTCACCGCCGCGCCAGAAAATCGGCGGCAGGTACCACTGCCGTCGCCAAAGACAGGCGGCACCGAAAAATCCGGTGCCGCCCGAAAATCCGTCCCGGATATGTCCTACTGATCCGTGACTGCGCCCTTGGACGACGTGGACACCAGCTTCATGTATTTGGCGAGCAGGCCCCTCGTATATCGGGGCGCCGGTGCCTTCCATGCCGCCCGACGTTTGGCCAGTTCATCCTCGGGGACGTGGAGATGGATCAACTGCTTGTGCGCATCGATGGTGATGGAATCTCCCTCCTTGACCAGGGCAATGGTGCCGCCCACATAGGCTTCCGGTGCAACGTGGCCCACCACCATTCCCCAGGTGGCCCCCGAGAAGCGGCCGTCGGTGAGCAGGCCCACGGAATCCCCCAGTCCCTGTCCAATCAGGGCCGAGGTTGGGGAGAGCATTTCCTGCATGCCAGGTCCGCCCTTGGGTCCTTCGTAACGAATGACCACCACATCGCCGGCCTTGATTTTCTTGGCCATGATGGCGTCCATGGTTTCGTGTTCCGAATCAAACACGCGGGCCGGACCGGTGATGACCGGATTCTTCAGGCCGGTGATTTTCGCCACACAACCTTCGGGCGCGAGATTGCCCTTGAGGATGGCCAGATGGCCTTGTTTGTAAATCGGGGCGCTGAACGGACGAATGACATCCTGGTCCTTGCGGGGCTCCGATGGGATGTTCGCCAGTTCCTCGGCAATGGTGCGGCCGGTAATCGTCAGGCAGTCTCCATGCAACAATCCATTCGCCAGCAATATCTTCAATACCTGCGGAATGCCGCCCACCCTGTGCAAATCCACCGCCACGTACTTCCCGGAAGGTTTGAGGTCGCAAAACACCGGCACCTTGCGGCGGATGCGTTCGAAATCGTCGATGGTCCACTCCACTTCCGCGGCAGCAGCAATCGCCAGGTAGTGCAACACCGCGTTGGTCGAGCCGCCGGTGGCCATGACCAGGCTCACCACGTTCTCGATCGACTTGCGGGTGATGATGTCGCGCGGACGGATGTTCTTCTTGATGGCATTGACCAGCACCCGCGCCGAATCCGCGGCCGAATCCGCTTTTTCGGAATCCGGAGCCGCCATCTGTGAAGACCCCATCAGGCTCAGGCCCAGGGCTTCGAAGGACGAAGACATGGTGTTGGCGGTAAACATGCCGCCGCAGGCCCCCACCGACGGGCAGGCATTTCTTTCAATCCCTTCGAAATCTTCCTTCGATATTTTCCCGGCGGCATAGGCGCCCACCGATTCAAAAGCACTGGCAATTGTCAGGTCCTGCCCTTTCCAGCGGCCCGGGCGGATGGTGCCCCCGTAAACGTAGATGGCCGGCACGTTCATGCGGGCGATCGCCATCATGCCTCCGGGCATGTTCTTGTCGCAGGCACCGATCACCAGGGCGCCGTCCATCATCTGGCCGTTGACCGCCGTTTCAATGGAGTCGGCAATGACTTCTCGCGACACCAGCGAATACTTCATGCCTTCGGTACCCATGCCGATGCCGTCGGTCACGGTGGGTGTGCCGAATACCTGGGGCATCGCACCGGCGGCGCGCAGGGCATCCATGGCCCGGTCCACGAGGGGCTGGATGCCGGCATTGCAGGGATTCATATTGGAATGTCCGTTGGCGACTCCAACGATGGGCTTGTCGAAGTCCCCGTCCTTGAAATCCACCGCCCGCAGCATCGCGCGATTGGGCGCGCGATTTGTCCCTGCGGTGATCAGTTTGCTGCGCCAGTTGTCTGCCATGATCCAATGCTCCTCCAATGATTGTTCGAAATCTGTTCGTGCGGCCCGCCATGACCGGGAAAACCGCGGGAGCGCAGTGTGGGCGCACCGACTTCCAGCGTCTAATATATTATTGGAAGCTTATTGATACTTGCTAAGTATTGAATGGAACTGCGCCACCTGCGTTATTTCCTGGCGGTCGCCGAAGAACTGCATTTCGGCCGGGCGGCCGAGAAACTGCACATTTCCCAGCCGCCCCTGTCGATGCAGATCCGCTCTCTCGAAGAAGAGCTCGGAGTCACGCTGTTCAACCGGACGCAACGCCAGGTCACCCTGACCCAGGCCGGAGAAGTTTTTTTTCAGGAGGCCCGCAAGGTGCTGTCCCGGCTCGATCAGGCCGTGCTGACCACCCGCCGGGCGGGGCGGGGCGAGATCGGCGAACTGGTCATCGGCTTCATCAGTGTGGCCGACTACAACGTGCTACCCGTCATGCTGCGCGAGTTCCGCCGCCGGTTTCCGGAGGTGAATCTGATCTTGCGCGAATCCACCACCGACGCGCAGGTGGCGGATCTGTGCGCCGGACGGATAGACCTCGGCCTTGTGCTCCCGCCCATCGACGAACCGCTGCTGCAGTCAATGCCGGTCCTGAAAGAACCTCTGGTGGCCGCGCTGCCCTCGCGCCACCCGCTTGCCCGGCGGCCGGGCAAGCTCTCGCTCGTCAAACTCCGGGATTCTCCGTTTATCCTGTTCCCGCGACGCATGGCAACCGGGCTGCACGATGACATCGTCGGGATGTGCCGCGCCGCCGGATTCAGTCCCAGAGTCGAGCAGGAAGCCGTCCAGATGCAGACCATCGTGAGCCTGGTTTCGGCGGAACTGGGGGTCGCGCTCATTCCGGCATCGCTGACCAATCTGCGCCGTACCGGCGTGACCTACAAGGCCTTGCGCGAGACCAGCCCGCTGATTGAAATCCACCTCGCCTGGCGCCGCGACGATGCACTGCCGGCCATACAGTCCTTCGTGGATCTGGCCTCGGACTGGGTGACCGAGACGCGGCGCGCCGCGAAGAGGTCAACCCCATGAAATCGGAAAACGTTTTGGAGGACTGGTTTCTGCCCGACGAGGAATCCACTCTTGAACTCGGCACCCGCCTCGCCCATGCGCTCGCTCCGGGAATGTTGCTCGCGCTGCGAGGAGATCTGGGGAGCGGCAAAACGACATTGACCCGTGGTGTGCTGCGCGGCCTGGGTTATACGGGGAAAGTCAAAAGTCCGACTTATACATTGGTTGAACACTACAAACCATCCACGCTAGACTTATATCACTTTGATTTCTATCGATTCGCGAATGCCGAAGAATGGTCGGATGCGGGCTTCCGGGATTACTTCGACGGTCACAACGTCTGTGTCGTCGAATGGCCCGAGCGCGTCGCCGGCCAACTCCCCCCGGCGGATCTGGAGATCATGCTGAGTATCGAAGGGGCAGGTCGCCGGGCCAGAGCACAGGCATCCACGCCACTCGGCATCGCCTGCGTGCAATCCCTGCGCCACACCTTCCGGGGTCCACAGTGATGAAAACCGGCGTCTGGCAAAAGGAAATTCATTTCCTGGCGATTTTCCTTCTTGCCTGCGTGAGCCTACCCGTCCCGGCCTTCGCGGCCGTCCAGATCAGCTCGGCCCGCATCTGGCCGGCGCAGGAATATACACGCCTGACTCTGGAATCGAATGGGCGCATTGCCCACACGGTATTCACCATCGCCAATCCACGCCGACTTGTCATTGATCTGGAAGATGTGGAATTCGGCGCAGAGATCGAAAAATTGCCTGCCAAAATTTCAGCCGATGACCCCTATATCAGCGGACTTCGCACCGGCAGGTTCAAACCGGGCATGGTGCGCCTGGTGCTGGATCTGAAAGCCGACGTCAAGCCCCAGGTTTTCGCACTGGCGCCCATCGGCGAATACGGCCATCGTCTCGTGCTGGACGTCTACCCCAGCGAGCCTGTCGATCCGATCCTGGCGCTGCTGGAAGAAAAGAAGCCGAAAGCGCCCATCGTCAGCGCAAAACCCGAAACCCCGGGCGCGTCCGCCACAACGAACTCGCCGCCGCCGGCGCCGGCCGACGTTGCAAGATTGATCACGATCGCCATTGATGCAGGCCACGGCGGTGAAGATCCCGGTGCCCGGGGACGCGGCGGCACTTACGAAAAACACATCACGCTGGCGATCGCCAAACGTCTCGAAGCGCTGATCGATAACGAGCCCTCGATGCGCGCGGTCATGATCCGCAATGGTGACTATTTCGTGAAACTGACAGACCGCGTGAAAAAAGCGCAAAAAGTGCAGGCAGACCTGTTTGTTTCGATCCACGCCGACGCGTTTATCAAGCCTCATGCCAGGGGTTCGTCGGTGTTCGCCCTGTCGGAGCGCGGAGCCACGTCGGCGGCGGCGCGCATCCTGGCCGAAGCACAGGATCAGTCGGACCAGATCGGTGGCGTCAACCTGGCGGACAAGGATCCGATGGTCCAGCAGATTCTGGTGGATCTCGCACAGACCGCAACCATCGATGACAGTCTCAAGCTGGCCAAATCAGTCCTGGGGGAAATAGGCGAGATCAACGATCTGCACAAGGCACGCGTCGAACAGGCCGGATTTGCCGTGCTCAAGGCCCCCGAAATTCCATCGATACTGGTGGAAACCGCCTTCCTGACCAATCCCGAAGAAGAAAAGAAACTCAAGGATGAAAAATATCAGGAGAAACTGGCGCAGGCGATCCTTTCCGGGATACGCAAATATTTCGCCGCCAATCCGCCTGTGCCACGAAACAAACTCGCGCAGTACTGAAGTTTGAACGGTGATCGGCGCACAGTGAACGGTAAAAACGCGCTTTGCGCCAGGATTCACCGGTTCTGTCCCGGCCTTTCACCGGCCATCGATCACTGATCACCATTCGCCGACCTTCAAAATGATCCAGGGCATCCTTCTCGCGGCCGGCAGTGGCAGTCGCTTCGGCGGCGGTAAATTGCTGCATCCTCTTTCGAACGGAGAAGCCTTGGGAATGGTGTCGTATCGAAATCTGCGCAATGCGCTGCCCGACACGTTGGTGGTGATCCGGGAAGGCGACGAAGCATTGCGGGAGCTGTTCGAAAAAGAAGGGGCCAAAGTCCTCGTTTGCGAGGACGCGCACGAGGGTTTGTCTCGCAGCCTGATCCGGGCAATCCGGGAATCCGCCAATGCCGATGGCTGGCTGTGTGCGCTGGGAGATATGCCGTATGTTCTGCCAGCCACTCTTCGAAAACTGACTACGAGATTGTCCGGGGGAGCCCCGATTGTCATCCCGGCCTGCGCGGGGGAGCGCGGCAATCCGGTTGGTTTTGATCGTCGGTACCGGGAAGAGCTTCTTGCCCTGCGGGGAGACGAAGGCGCGCGCTCAATCGTCAAGCGCCATGCTGCCGAGATCGACATTGTGGAATGTGGCGATCCCGGCATCCTGCGCGACATCGACACTCGGGCCGACCTCAGCTGATCGTTCCGCGGATTACCGCGGCCGGAGCATGATCGCTTTCAAAGAACCATCCAAATCGTAGTTGCCCTGAATCTGTGCCGCCTGGGATCGTAATTCGACGAATATTCTTCCTGTCACATCCCTGGCCGGAGTCACTTCGAACCCGCCGCTGGCGGAAAGTAATCCGGAGGCGAGCTTCAGGCCGCGATACTGAAAGCGATCGTTGGCAAGCGAAAAGCTGCCGGAGATTTCCTCGAAGCGCGTAGCACCCCCCTGTACAACCCCACGCCCGCCGCCTTGTAATGCCCGGACCAGATCCACACCGTCGAGGTCACCTTTGCGAAGCGTGAACGTGCCGTCCACCTTCGGGGACTCGAAAAGTTTGCCCAATCCGGCCGCCACCATGGCATAGCGGAACTTCGATTCCAGCTGCCCGGTGGCCTTGGCTTCGCGACTGAAGGTCGCTATGAGCTCCTGCATGCCCACCCGTTCGGTGCTCACGTCGCCCTCAATGGACCACGGACCACCCCAGTTGATCAGTGCGCTGCCTTTAGCGACGCCGCCGTACAAGAATGCTTCGAAACTCTCCACCCGGATCTGGCTGTGGGACGCGATGGCACGCGCCGTCAGGTCGGTCACTTCGATCTGGGGTCCCAGCGGAAGTTTCCAGCCCTTGGTGGCGGTCACGGCAATCTCTACATCGCTACCCTTGGGTGTAAATTCCATGCGCAACTTGCCATCGGTGGTATTGACGCTGCCTCCACGGATGGTGCCATCGGGCAGCATTTGCAATTGCACGTCAAAGCTTGGCACCTGCATCGCCTGGGTTTCCAGTTTCACGGAGTTGAGAAGGACACGACCCACCTGCACATGGGTGTCGGCAACCGCAGCGTCCTTCCATTTCGGCAATCGTTGCAACACTTCTTCCGCCACGTTTACCGATTCGGCCTGCAAAGTCTTGATGACCTTGGTTTCGCCGAACAGGGAGCCGAAATCGGTGGCCAATGAAACCTTGCCGATTTTGACGTCCTGCGTTGCGCCCAGCTTGACGTCGTCAAGATTCAGGACGATCCCGCTGAACACCGACAATTTCACCGAACCGATCGACACCGGCTCCTTGATATGATCGGAGGCCAGTTTCTCGATCGCCGGAATATAGGAATTCAGCGGCGCAAGCTGGATACCCCCAAGCACCACCGCCGCGAGGATGCCGACCCCGAGCACCAGGGGTTTGAGGCGTTCGAGCGGTGTCTTGACGGCTTTGGTTTTTCGGAGCGAGTCGACTTCCGCCCGCTTGCGGTCCCGCTCCTCCTGTTCCTTGCGCCGTTGCACCAGCGCCTCTTCGCGGCTGCGCCGCTCGTTTTCGATACGCATCGCCTCCTGGCGCTCGCGTTCGATCGCAGCTTTGATCTTGGCCTGCTCCTGCTCCCGGATGCGTTGTTCCTTTTCCTCCTTGCGTTTGCGTTCGCCCTCTTCCCGCTCCGCGCGCTCGCGCTCCATCAGGATGCGCCGCTCCCGGTCCTCCGCTTCGCGACGGGCCGATTCCAGGCGCGCGTGTTCTTCGCGTTCCGCGCGCTCCATGGCCATGCGGGCCTGCTCGGCCTCTTCACGCTGGCGCTCCTCCTCCTCCTCCCGGCGCCGTAGGTCTTCCTGTTGCTTGTCGAATTCCGCCGCGACCTGGGTTTCCATCGCGCGCAGACCGGAAAGATCGAACGTCGGCAGATCCGCCTTCGTCGAGGGCGGAGGCACTTGCAATCCCGCAAGGCCGGACAAGTCGATCTGACCCAGATCGCTGCTGGCCGATTCCCGGGTGCGGGTGCGTGTGCGTTCTTCGTCCTCCCGACGGCGACGGTCATCTTCCTGGCGCAGCCGTTCCGCGTCCTCCCGGGCTTGACGGTCCGCATCTGCACGGCGCCGATCCTCTTCTTCCCGCCGGCGAGCCTCCGCCTCTTCCCTCTGACGACGCTCCGCGTCCTCCTTCTGGCGGAGTTCCTCTTCGTCGCGACGGCGACGGTCTTCCTCTTCGCGACGCCTTTCTTCCTCGGCACGTCCGTCGCCATCGGCGCCGCGCATTTCCTCGTCCTCGCGCCGACGGCGTTCGTCCTCCTCCTGGCGGCGGCGGTCCTCCTCTTCACGCCGCAAGCGTCGCGCCACTTCCGCCTCCAGGCGCAGGCGCTCTTCTTCTTCCTTGCGCTTGCGCTCGGCGTCTTCCGCCTCCTTGCGCTTGCGCTCCTCTTCTTCACGAAGCTTGCGCAACTCCTCTTCGCGTCGCCGGCGATCCTCTTCCTCCTGTCTGCGCCGCTCCTCCTCCTCCTTGCGGCGGCGCTCCTCCTCTTCCTTGAGTTTGCGCTCGACTTCTTCGCGCACCCTGCGTTCTTCTTCCTCCCGTTTGCGGCGCTCTTCTTCTTCCTTGCGTTTGCGCTCTTCTTCCTCCCGGCGTTTGCGCTCCTCTTCCTCGCGACGCTTGCGTTCATCCTCCTCGCGCCGCTTGCGCTCCTCTTCCTCGCGGCGCTTGCGTTCCATTTCCTCTTTGCGCTTGCGCTCTTCCTCCTCGCGCCGTCTGGCTTCTTCCTGCTCCGCGCGGCGTTTGCGTTCGGCCTCCTCCCGAACCCGTCTTTCCGCGTCTTCGCGCTCTTTGCGCTTACGCTCTTCTTCCTCCCGGCGTTTGCGTTCAGCCTCGTCGCGGGCGCGCTTCTCCGCCTCCTCCTGCTCCTTGCGCCGGCGCCCTTCTTCCTCGATGCGTTTGCGCTCGGCATCTTCCTTTGCCCGCCTGGCCGCCTCCTCCTGCCCTTTTTTCTGCTCTTCCTGCTGGCGCTTCAACTCGGCCTGCTCGAAGGCCTTGCGTTCGGCCTCCAGAATTTTCTGCATGTCGCGCTGGGTTTGTTCCATGGCGACGGCCTGCAGCTTGGCTTTGCGCTCCGCCTCTTCGCGCATCTTCAGCGCAGCCGCTTCCTTGGCTTTGCGCTCGGCCTCCACGGCCGCCATACGAGAGGATTCTTCGCGGCCATGGCGTTGCGCCTGATCCTTCTTGAGACGTTCCGCCTCTTCCCGCTTGCGCTTTTCCTCCTCCTCCGCTTTCAGACGGTCGGCGGACTCGCGTTGACGCCACTCCGACTGGGCATTTTGGTAGACAGATTTTCCCGAACTGAGCGAAGAAGTGAAATCCAGATCGTCAACGTAGGCACTGCCGGCTCCCCCGCCGGTCGAAGCGCCGGAGGTATTGCCGAATTCCTTGATGAAACCACCGGTCGTCAATTGCGTGATCGCCTTTTCCATGTCGGCGTCACTCAGGCCGGATTTTTCGAGCAGGTCGACCATCGGCGACTTGCCATCGATCAGGGACAGCACCCTGGTCAGATCCTTGGGCAATTTCCCGGATTTGTTCTTGACCTCCAGAACGCCTTTTCCGGTTTTGGAGAAAATCGTTTTTTTGTCCATCATGTTTGGTCTGGGTCCTAGGGAACGGACGATGACGAATTCCGGTTGCAATGCCTGCAACCCGCTGCGCCCGCCGCGCGGCAACCCGCCTCAGGGAACAATCCGGCGCCGCCCGGGTCGCGCATGACAATTATTGGGCTTGCGGCTGCACCCGTCCAGTCTCCCATGCGCCGGTGCATCCCCGGACGCAAGCGCAAAATCAAAGGGCCTTGACGATATCCTCGACGACCTTCTTGGCGTCCCCGAACACCATCATGGTTTTGTCCATGTAAAAGAGGTCATTGTCCAGGCCTGCGTATCCGGCGGCCATGCTGCGCTTGACCACCATGACGGTGCGGGCTTTCTGGACGTCCAGTATCGGCATTCCGTAGATTGGACTGCCCTTTACGTAAGCAGCCGGATTCACCACATCGTTGGCTCCCAGGACCAGGACCACGTCGGTGGTAGAGAATTCATTGTTGATCTCCTCCATTTCGAACACCTGATCGTAGGGAATCTCGGCCTCTGCGAGCAGTACGTTCATGTGACCGGGCATGCGCCCCGCGACCGGATGAATGGCGTATCGCACATTGACCCCCTTGGCATGCAGTTTCTCGGCCATTTCCTTGACCGAGTGTTGCGCCCGCGCCACTGCAAGGCCGTAGCCGGGAACAATGACGACGGTTTCGGCATTGCCCATGAGAAAAGCCGCGTCGTCCGGACTGCCGCTGCGATGCGTCTTCTGCGCACCATCACTGGCGGCGGCAACACCTTCTCCGCCCCCGAATCCGCCCAGGATCACGCTGAAAAACGACCGGTTCATCGCCTTGCACATGATGTACGACAGAATCGCGCCGGAACTGCCCACCAGGGAACCGGAAATGATCAACATCGGATTATTGAGGGAAAAGCCGATTCCGGCTGCTGCCCAGCCGGAGTAGCTGTTGAGCATTGAGATGACCACCGGCATGTCGGCGCCACCAATCGGAATGATGATCAGCACGCCCAGAACGAAGGCCACAGCGGTCATGACCGCAAACGGGGTCCAACTGTCGTTGAACATAAAGGCCACGCCGAAACCGACCATCACCACTGCCAAGGCCAGATTCAGCCAGTGCTGCCCCCCGAACACGATCGGGGCGCTGCGAATTTTTCCCGACAATTTGCCGAAGGCGATCACCGAACCGCTGAAGGTGATGGCCCCCACAAAGGTACCGATGAACAGTTCCAGTCGATTTCCGCGCGGAATCATGCCATCGGCCGTCAGGATTCCGTAGGCGCCGGGATTGTGGACCGCCGCAATGGCAATCAACACCGCCGCCAAACCCACCAGCGAATGCATGGCGGCGACCAATTCCGGCATCGCCGTCATCTGGATACGCCGGGCGATGACCGCGCCGATGGTCCCGCCCACGGCGATCCCGAGCACGATGAGCATCCAGTTCCGGGTCACCGTCAGGGTGGTCAGGACGGCAATCGCCATGCCGACCATGCCGAACAGGTTTCCACGGCGGGCGGTCAAAGGCGAAGAAAGTCCTTTCAGGGACAGGACAAAAAATACCGATGCCACCAGATAAGCGAGCGCTACGAAGTTAGCCGACATGCAATTCTCCGGGATGTTTCATGGGCGTTTGGGCGGCGGCAGGGTTCAGTGTCCGGGTTTTCGGTCTTTTTTCTTGAACATTTCCAGCATCCGCTGGGTGACCAGAAAACCGCCAAAAACATTGATGCTGGCCAGGGTCACGGCGAGCAATCCCAGCAGGGTGCCCCAATCTATCGGCTGCGGGCCGGCTGCCAGCATGGCGCCCACGATGATGATGCCGGAGATGGCATTGGTCACCGACATCAAGGGCGTGTGGAGTGCCGGGGTCACCGTCCACACGACGTGATAACCAACAAAAATCGCCAGAACAAACACCGTCAGATGATTGACGATCGGATCCACTGCTTCCATTGCATCCTCCAGTTAACAAAGCGCCACACGGAAGAAGGCACATACTGCCTGCTCCGCCGCTGTTCAGGTCCCGACTGCTGCTCCGTCGATACAGAGCAAGGACCCGGCGATGATCTCATCTCCGCGATCCAGTGTCAGCGCACCGGACTTCGGGTCCACCAGCAAATTCAGGAAATTGAGAAGATTCCTGGCATACAGGGCACTGGCATCGGCCGGCACCTGGGCCGGCAGATTGGCAATGCCGATGATCCGCACGCCGTGTTTAACGACTGTCTTGTCCAGTTCCGAAAGCGGGCAGTTGCCGCCTTGTTCCACCGCCATGTCCACAATCACGGACCCGGGTTTCATGGACTTGACCATGTCCTCGGAGACCAAGACCGGGGCCGGACGTCCCGGGATCAGCGCCGTGGTGATCACGATATCGGCCTGGCGTATGCGCTCGGCGACCAATGCAGCCTGGCGTTTCCGGTACTCGTCGCCCATTTCCCTGGCATATCCGCCCTGGCCCTTTGCCTTTTCTTTTTCTGCATCGGTCAGCGGAACATCAATGAATTTGGCACCCAGGGATTCCACCTGTTCCTTGGTTTCCGGCCGCACGTCGGTGGCTTCCACCACCGCGCCCAGGCGCTTGGCGGTGGCAATCGCCTGCAATCCCGCCACCCCGACGCCCATGATGATGACCCTCGCCGCCTTGATGGTGCCGGCCGCCGTCATCATCATCGGCATCAGCCGCTGGTAGGCGTTTGCCGCCAGCATCACGGCCTTGTAACCCCCGATATTGGCCTGCGAAGACAATACATCCATGCTTTGCGCTCGCGAAATGCGCGGCAATTTTTCCATCGCAAACGCAGTGGTTCCTGTGCGGGCAATCGCCTCCACGCCGTCCTTCTGGTACGGGGCAAGCAACCCGATCAGAATGCTGCCTTTTCGGAGCAAGGGCAGTTCCGATGCTTCCGGGCTGCGCACTTTCAGCACGATGTCAGACTGGTAAATCTGGGCGACATCCGAAACCATCGTTGCCCCAGCTGCGGCAAACTCGGCATCCGGAATTGAGCAGGCCAGACCCGCGCCCGCTTGGACCAGCAATTTGTGATGTCCGGAAGCCGCGAGCTTCTTGACGGTCTCCGGCGTTGCCGCCACGCGAGTCTCACCTGAACGAATTTCGGCCGGTATGCCAATCTGCATAAATGGAATTTCCTTTTTCTGGAACAGCCCTGGCGCGACACGTTGCGCCGAGGAAACTACGACCTGGAAGGGAAAAAGCTGGCAAATTATAGAGAAAGCCCGCGTCGGAGGCGATAGCCGGCAGTCGAATGCCGGACCACAGGGACCAGCGGCTATAATCGCCAAGCCTATTTCCCAGTATTCCTCATGCCTGCGATCCGATTGCTCCCTGACCTGCTGATCAGCCAGATTGCCGCGGGGGAGGTGGTCGAACGGCCGGCGGCTGCGCTCAAGGAATTGCTGGAAAACGCCCTGGATGCAGGGGCCACCGAAATTGCGGTGCAGCTCCAGGAGGGCGGAATAAAACAGATCCGCGTCGCAGACAACGGCGGAGGAATTGCCCGGGAAGATCTCCCGTTGGCGCTGGCCCGCCACGCCACCAGCAAAATCGCCTCTCTCGAAGATCTGGAGGGGGTGGCGAGTCTGGGATTTCGTGGCGAGGCACTGGCCAGTATTGCGTCAGTGTCAACCCTGAGCCTGACCAGCCGCGTGGCCGGCAGCGAACACGGCTGGAAAGTCGAAGCTCTCAACGGAAACATCACCAAGCCCGAACCGGTCGGCATGAGCCAAGGGACTGGCATCGATGCCCGGGATCTGTATTTCAATACCCCCGCGCGACGAAAATTCCTGCGCACCCCGGCCACGGAATTCTCCCATTGCGAAGAAGCCTTCCGGCGCGTCGCACTCTCCCGTCCCGCCGTGCGCTTCACGCTGGCCCACAATGGCCGCGCACAGCAGCACTTGCCCGGCGGCACTGCCGATGCCCGGATTCACGCCATTTTGGGCGATGCGTTTCGCGACGCGGCCCTGCCCGTGCGTGTCGAAAGCGGCGGATTGCGGCTATCAGGCGTCATGGCGCAGCCGGCATATTCGCGGGGCGTGCGCGATGCCCAGTATTTTTTCGTCAATGGACGATTTGTTCGCGACAAGTTGCTGGCCCATGCGGTGCGTGACGCCTATGCGGACGTCTTGCACCACGACCGGCATCCTGCCTACGTGTTGTTTCTGGAACTGGATCCCGCACAGGTAGACACCAACGTGCATCCCACCAAGATTGAAATCCGCTTCCGCGATGCGCGCGCGATTCATCAGTTTGTGTTTCACGCACTGGAAAAAGCCCTGGCGAGCACCCGCGCCGGCCAGCCCGCATCCCTGCCTGCCGCCAGCGCCGGCGTACTGTCTGCCATGCCGATACAAGCATACCCTGCGCAAACGCCGATGGATCTGCGTGCCGGCGAACCCCGGGCGTTCTACCAGACACTGTTTGGCAATGCGCCTTCTGCGCTGCCGCGCGCCGCGATCATGGATGCAGGGTTGCCCGACCCGGCGCAAGCCGGCTACCCGCTCGGATTTGCCCTCGCGCAACTCTGCGGCATCTACATCCTCGCGCAGAATGAACGGGGCCTGGTGGTCGTGGACATGCACGCCGCGCACGAACGTATCGTGTATGAAAATCTCAAGAACGCACTGGCGGCTGAACGCATCCCCACCCAGCAGTTGTTGATTCCCGCCACATTTCCTGCCAGTTCCCTCGAAGTGGCAACCGTGGAGGAAAACACGCAGACGCTTTCGAAACTCGGATTCGAACTGGCGGTCATTGCGCCCAACGCCATCGCCATCCGGGCGGTGCCGAACACGCTGGCGAGCGCCGACGTAAACCAGCTTGCGCGCGATGTGCTCGGTGAAATCGGCACTTACGGGGGCAGCCGCGTTCTGGCGGATCGACAGAACGAATTGCTGGCTACCATGGCCTGTCATGCCGCGGTGCGCGCCAACCGCATCCTCTCGCTCGGAGAGATGAACGCGCTGCTGCGGGAAATGGAAGCTACCGAGCGTTCCGGGCAGTGCAATCACGGCCGGCCCACCTGGTTTCAGGTCACGCTCGGTGAGCTGGACAAGATGTTCATGAGGGGCAAGTGACCCGTGACGGGTAACGAGTGACAGGTCTTCGGCCCCATTCCTGAAATCAGGCGCTGCCTTCCATTCCCGACTGAAGCAAAATTGGGTTCGAACTCCGTCACTTCTCACCCGGCACCTGCCACTGCGCAGCCGCGCCCCCCGGCAATTCTGTTGATGGGCCCCACGGCAAGCGGCAAGTCCGGCGTGGCGATCGAGCTTGCCAGACATTTCCCGGTGGAAATTGTCAGTGTCGATTCAGCGCAGGTTTACCGGCACATGGATATCGGCACCGCGAAATCCGACGCCGCCACCCGCCTGCAGATTCCACACCATCTGGTTGATCTACTCGATCCGACCGAGCGATATTCGGCGGCGCAATTTTGCGCGGATGCGCTCCTCGCCATGCACGAGATTACCGGACGCAATCACATCCCGCTGTTAACCGGCGGCACCATGCTGTACTTCAAGGCGCTTCGCGAAGGACTGTCCGAGCTGCCTGCCGCGAACAGCGCCACCCGCCTCGAGATCGATGCCATGGCGCGGGATGCCGGCTGGCCCGCGATGCACCGTGAACTCCAGCGCATGGACCCCGCCACTGCGGAGCGACTCGATCCGCACGATGCGCAGCGCATTCAGCGCGCCATGGAAGTATTTATTCTCACCGGCGAACCGATGTCGGCGCTGCTCGCCCAAGGATCATCCAGGCCTTTGCCGTTTCGCATGATTTCTCTGGCTTTGACACCCGGGGACCGCGCGGCATTGCATGCCCGCATTGCCGAACGGTTCGAGCGCATGATGGAAGCCGGCTTCTTGCACGAGGTCCGCTGGCTACGGGAACACTTCGAGCTGCATCCGGACCTGCCCTCCATGCGGTGCGTGGGTTACCGCCAGGCATGGCAGCACCTGGATGGCAAATTGGACCTGAACGGATTGAAAGAAAAGGCGACCGCAGCCACCCGCCAACTCGCCAAACGCCAACTCACCTGGTTGCGCGCCACCCCAAACGTGAGGGAATTCGATTGCCTGGCGGCTGACCTATCGGCCCAGGTCGGCGAGTGGCTGGAAGGCCAACTCGCCGATCCAGGCTGAACGCTTTACAGGCCCAGCGCCGCGATGCCCGCCTCGGCAATCTGAGCATCCTGCTGCGAAGTGACGCCGCTTACGCCAACGGCACCCATCACCTGTCCGCCCGCCATGATCGGTACACCACCCTCGAGCAGCACTGCGTCAGGCGAAATGGAGATAATGGAAGGCCGCGTCTTGGCCAATTCGTCGAAAACCTTGGTCGGACGCCTGAACGCCGCCGAAGTACGAGCCTTGCCGATGGCGACATCGATACTTCCCGTCTGGGTGCCATCCATGCGTTGCAGGTAGAGCAGGTGACCGCCGTCGTCCACGATCGCGATGACCACGTTCCAGTTGTTCTTCCTGGCCTCCGCTTCCGCAGCCGCCGCCGCTTTTTTAGCGCCCTCCAGATTGAGCACCTTTTTGTCGACGGTCTGCCCCAGTGCGCCAAAAGATGCGGCCAAAAACATGCCCGCGGTGAATACCTTTACAAATCGATTCATGGGATGGTTCCTCCTCAATATTGAAAAAATCGGCTGCCGGGGAAGAATTCGCCCGGCGCAGCCGCAAACGAATGCCCACGAAGCATACGATATTCCGCCGGCGAACGAGCAGGGATCAGGGGTCGGTCTCCCGGGTGCTTTCCACTTCCGCCACCGCCGAGCCGCGCGAAAACAAAATGGAAAGTCTCTCGCCCACTGCGATTTGCGCTGCTGCTCTGACGACTCGGCCATCCGGGCCCGCCACAATGCTATAGCCGCGCTCCAGCACAGCGTGCGGATTCAGGCCTTGCAAGCCCGCACGGAGCGCGGCAAGCCGGGCCACGGCTCGATCGGTGAGCCGGGCATGCGCCTGATTCAGTTGCACGCGCAGACTCTGCTGGCGCAGGACGTATCCCGCCAGATCCGGTACGGCGGACTGCACGCGCTGCCGAAAGCCATTCAACTCCCAGACCTTGTTTTCCAACCCCCGCGCAGCTGCCGCCCGCAACCGACCTGCGAATTGTTCAAGTTGGCGCCCTCGCTCCCGGAGGCGTTCGCCGGGGTGGCGCAGTCGCTTGCCCAGATGGTCGATATGTTGCATGCGCGCCTCGATCGCCCGTCGCAGGCCGCGCTGCAGCCGTTGCTGCAACGCGAGCAGCAGTCCCGCCAACTCGGCGCGATCGGGGCTCACCATCTCCGCTGCCGCAGTCGGTGTGGGTCCACGCAGATCGGCAGCAAAGTCGGCAATCGTAAAGTCCGTTTCGTGACCAACGCCCGTCACCACCGGCAGCTTCGACTCCGCGATCGCGCGCGCCACCACTTCCTCGTTGAATGACCAGAGATCCTCCATGCTGCCGCCACCGCGGCACAGGATCAATACTTCCACCTCCGCGCGCGCTGCCGCCACACGCAGGGCTTCCGCAATTTTGTCCCCGGCGCCCGCTCCCTGCACCGGGCAGGGATAAATGATCACGCGTATCCCCGGCATGCGGCGCGCCAGGGTACTCAACACGTCGCGCAATGCGGCGGCACGGGGTGATGTGACAATGCCTACGGTACGTGGCAATTGGGGAAGGATTTTTTTCCGACTGACATCGAACAGTCCTTCGGCATCAAGCTTTTTCTTCAGCCTCTCAAATTCCTCAAACAGCGCGCCGGTGCCGGCACGCCGCATGGTTTCGACCGTCAATTGGAATTCGCCACGTGCTTCATAGAGCGTCGGTAGCGCGTTGACCTCCACCTGCATGCCGTTTTCGGGACGCCAGTCCATGGCCGCGGCCTTGTGACGAAAAAACACGCAGCGCACCTGGGCGGTGGCATCCTTGATGGAGAAATAACAGTGGCCCGACACGGCGCGCGTGAAATTGGACACTTCCCCCGCCACCCACAACAAGGGCAGGCCCGACTCGACAAGCTCGCGTGCGCGCCGATTCAGTTCGCTGACAGTCACGACCCCGGTGCGAATATTCGCAGTATTCATTCGCAAAAGTTTACGCGGGTCCGCACGTGCGCCGCACGGCATTTCGAGCGCTGGTGGTGTCGGGCATGCACGGGATCGCATCGCCAAAAGCGATCACAAACAGGCTTGACAACCACTGTTACGTTTGTCCATACCATCCCCAATCGTCATCCAACCGAAATGCGCGCTGTCCGGCGTCTCCAAATTGCCCATAGAGACGTTATTAACCAATTGTTTTTTATTGTATTTATCAAAGAACAAATTTTCATCGCCAGACGAAAAAAGCTTACTGGAAACCGACTTATGTAAGGATTCCAGAAACTATGCACAGCGTTATCCACACAGTTTGTGGACAACTTTTCCGGCGCTAAAAACATTTCCATCCTGGTGTCAAGTCCGCAATGGATCTTAGTGTCGTAACTTGCCCGTCCAGAGGATGCGGTTTACAGTGACGCGCTTTTACCAGCAAGGAGTGCGCGGGTGCTACACATCATTGAAGCGGCCGGATGGCCGATCTGGCCAATCATTTTTTGTTCGATCGTCGCGGTTGGCATCATCGGCGAGCGTTTTTACAGCCTGCGCCAGTCAGTGGTCGCGCCGCGCGATCTGCTCGGCCGGGTCGTCAGCGAATATCGGCAAAAAGGCGTGAGTGCAGACATGCTGCAACGCGTTGCGCAGGGATCCGCACTGGGAAGAATTTTTGCCGAGGCTCTGAAAAATGTAGGCAGTACGCGGGAAGTCATGAGGGAAACCATCGAAGAAGCCGGCCGGAGCGTGGCCCACGAGCTGGACCGTTTCCTCACCACACTGGGCACCATCGCCACCATGTCACCGCTGCTGGGTCTGCTTGGCACCATCATCGGCATGATCGAAATCTTCGGCTCCCAGGGCCCCACCGGCGTGGCCAATCCGGCCCAGCTCGCCCACGGCATCTCCATTGCGCTATACAACGCCGCATTCGGCATCATTGTTGCCGTGCCCAGTCTGGTTTTCTACCGGCATTTCCGCGCGCGCGCGGATACGCTGGTCGTCGAAATGGAAATCCAGGCGGTCAAGCTGGTCGAGATCATCCACGGCGAGCGCAAGGCATAGCCCCGCAGGAGCCCCCGATGAATTTCCGCCGCGGATCGTTTCGTGAAGAGCCTGAGATAAATCTGGTTCCCTTTATCGACGTACTGATCGTGATTGTGATTTTTCTGGCGGTCACGACTTCCTATTCTCGATTTTCCGAGCTTCAGATCAATTTGCCGACCGCCGAGGCGAACAAACCGGCAGACCGGCCGAGCCAGATCAACGTCGGCATCTCCGCGTCCGGTCAATACGTGATCAATCGCACCAACGTCGTCTTCACCACACCTGACGCGCTGGGTGCCGAATTGCGTCGCGCCGCCGGCGATCATCCAGATCCGGTCATCATCATCAACGCAGATGCCGGTGCCACGCATCAGTCTGTCATCAATGTGATGGAAGCCGCGCGTGTCGCCGGGATGGCGCGCATCACGTTTACCACCCAGCAGAAACGCTGAGCGGCGGCACATCGCCCTTCGACACCCAGGCATCACTGGCCATGCGCAAGGCTTCGATGCTGTCCTGGGAACACATCTGGTATCAACCTTCCTTCGTTTCCGTCCTGCTGCTGCCTGTGGCGGGGGTATTCGCGATGCTCGCTGCAGCGCGGGCAGCCGCGTACCACATC
This sequence comes from Burkholderiales bacterium, assembly GCA_046155535.1. Lineage (GTDB taxonomy): Bacteria > Pseudomonadota > Gammaproteobacteria > Burkholderiales > JACQAP01 > JACQAP01. The sequence goes on along the minus strand of JBJXFN010000129.1, from coordinate 25,239 downwards.
GGCCTGATAAAAATTCGGTCGATGCCGGTTCCCGTGATCGTTGTCGGCAATATCAACGCCGGCGGCACCGGAAAAACCCCGCTGGTCCTCTGGTTATGCGAGTTTCTCCGCGAACAAGGCTTTGCCCCGGGAATCATCAGTCGCGGTTACGGCGGCGTCGGGGCAACCCGGGCTGTGACGGCGAACACCGATCCCGCGATTGCCGGGGACGAACCGGTGATGCTTGCGCAACGCAGCCGGTGTCCCGTATGGATCGGTTACTCGCGCGCGGCGGCGGCTGCCGGTCTGCTGAAATCCCATCCCGATTGCAATGTCCTGATCAGCGACGACGGGTTGCAACATTTCGGCTTGGCGCGCGATATGGAAATTGCCGTCGTTGATGGTGCGCGCGGCCTGGGCAACGGCCGACGGCTGCCGGCCGGGCCATTGCGGGAAGGCGCCGATCGGCTGACAAGAGTCGATGCCGTCGTGGTCAACGGTGAACTAACCGCGCGCCTGCCGGGCGCCCCCCGTCCCTTGCGCATGAACCTGGACGGTGGTGAATGCGTCAACCTCCTGAATCCGCAATTTCGAACCGCGGCAAGCGGATTTGCCGGAAAACAGATACACGCCATCGCTGCCATCGGCAACCCGGGGCGGTTCTTTGCACATCTGCAGCGGCTGGGATTGAGTTTTGTCGGGCACCCATTTCCCGATCACCATGCTTTTGTGCCTTCCGATCTTGCGTTCAAGGATGCCGATGTCGTGATCATGACCGAGAAGGATGCGATAAAATGCCGGCGCTTCGCTCTGGAGACCCACTGGTATCTGCCCGTGGAGGCCAGCGTCGATCCCGAACTTGGCCGCATCGTTCTCCACAAACTGAAAGCCCGGCATGGATCCAAAACTGCTTGATATCCTGGTCTGCCCGCTTTGCAAGGGCCCACTGCTGTACAAGAAACCGGAGCGAGAACTGCTCTGCAAGCCGTGCCGACTCGCCTACCCGATCCAGGACGACATTCCAGTCATGCTGGACGACGAAGCGCGCAAGCTTCCTCCGGAGGAGGAAGTTTGAGTGACAAGTAAGAAGTGACTCGTGAGGAGAAGGAAAATCCGTCGCACGCGCCCCGAGTCTGACCTGTCCGTCACTTGTCACCCGTCACCCGTCACATGAATTTCGTCGTTGTCATCCCCGCGCGCTTCGCCTCGTCGCGGCTCCCTGGCAAACCGCTGGCGGATATTGCCGGCAGACCCATGGTCGTGCATGTCGCGGACCGTGCGCGGCAATCCGGCGCTGCGGAAGTCATCGTTGCCACCGATGACCTGCGAATCGCGGAGGCCGTGCGGCAACATGGGCACACCGCCATGATGACCCGCGCGGACCACCTGTCGGGCACCGACCGCCTCGCAGAGGTCGCCGCGATTCGCGGCTGGCATGCAGACCAGATCGTGGTCAATGTCCAGGGGGATGAACCTAGAATTCCCGGCGCGCTCATCGCGGCCGTGGCCGCGCAGTTACAGGATCATGCGGACGCTGACGTCGCGACCGCCTGCCACCCGATGCAATCGGTTTCGGAAACCTTCGATCCCAATGTCGTGAAAGTCGTACTCGACAAAAACGGACAGGCACTTTATTTTTCACGGGCGCCGATTCCCTATGCGCGAGATGCGTTCGCGAAGCCTGTCCGGCAACTGCCAGAGGGCCTGCCGGTTTTCCGGCATCTCGGCCTGTATGCCTACCGATGCAGATTTCTCCAGACTTACGCAACGCTGGAGGCCGCGCACATTGAAACTTTCGAGGCGCTCGAACAATTGCGCGTGCTCTGGCATGGATTCCGGATCCGGGTCGCCGTCACCCATGATGCGCCGGACCCGGGCGTCGATACGCCTGCCGACCTGGAAAACGTGCGGCGCCGGTTTTCCGCCGATTCCCTGCGGGACTTATAATCCGGGCGGCCAGGTCAACGCCAAACGCACACCCGATACTTTCATCCTTACAGGCACAACATGCGACTCATACTTCTTGGCGCTCCCGGGGCCGGCAAAGGCACGCAGGCGGTTTTTCTGACGGAGAAATTCGCGATTCCGCAAGTCTCCACCGGAGACATGTTGCGCGCCGCGGCCAAGGCAGGCACCCCGCTGGGGCTTCAGGCCAAGAGTTTCATGGATGCCGGCGCGCTGGTGCCAGACGAGGTCATCATCGGGCTGGTGAAGGAACGCATCAAACAGCCGGACTGCGCAAGAGGGTTTCTGTTTGACGGCTTCCCGCGCACCATCCCGCAGGCCGATGCGATGAAAAATGCAGGCGTGATGCTCGACTATGTGGTGGAAGTCGACGTCGCGGACGATGAAATCATCCGGCGGCTGTCCGGGCGCCGGGTGCATCCCGCCTCCGGACGCACCTACCATGTCGCGTTTAACCCCCCAAAAATTGCCGACAAGGACGACGCCACCGGCGAAGACCTGATCCAGCGCGACGACGACAAGTAACAGACCGTCAAGAAGCGACTGGAGGTCTATCACGCACAAACCAAGCCCCTGGTTGCCTACTACTCGAAATGGGCCGCCAGCGGCACACCAGGCGCGCCGAAGTATGTCCGCATCTCCGGCGTCGGCACGCTGGAAGCGATCCGCGACTGTATCTTTGCGGCGCTGAAATAATGAATTGAACCACGGAGGACACGGAGAACACGGAGAAGAACAAGAGATCGGAGGAATAAAGTATTGGGGATATTTGTACGTTGGCGGTGCGTCGACGGCATGCAATCCGAACGCGGGAGAAACATTTGCCCCTCGTTTTCCCATTCAAATTTGTCTTTATGTTTTTCTCCGTGTTCTCCGTGTCCTCCGTGGTGAACATTGTCTTACGGAGGTCATCATGAAAAAACGAAATGCGTTCTATGCCCAGTCCGGCGGGGTTACCGCCGTCATCAACAGCTCGGCCGCCGGGGTCATCGAGACGGCCCGCAAACACAAAACAAAAATCGGCAAGGTATTCGCCGGACGAAACGGCATCATCGGCGCCCTGACCGAAGACCTGATCGACACGGGCAAGGAAACCGCTGCCGCGATTGCCGCGCTCCGGCATACCCCGTCCGGGGCTTTTGGTTCGTGCCGCTACAAACTCAAGGGCCTGGAAGAAAACCGGGCGCAATACGAACGTCTGATCGAGGTCTTCCGGGCGCACAACATCGGATACTTCTTCTACAACGGTGGCGGCGACTCGGCCGATACTTGCCTGAAAGTGTCGCAATTGTCGGCCACCCTGGGTTGTCCGTTGCAGGCCATTCACATCCCCAAGACCGTCGATAACGATCTGCCGATCACCGATTGCTGTCCGGGATTCGGCTCGGTCGCCAAATACGTGGCGGTGTCGATGCGCGAAGCCAGTTTCGACGTTGCCAGCATGGCCAAGACCTCGACCAAGGTCTTTGTGCTGGAGGTCATGGGCCGCCATGCCGGGTGGATCGCGGCTGCGGGAGGACTGGCCAGCAGCTCAGAGTCAGAATTGCCGATCGTGATCCTTTTTCCGGAAATCGTGTTCGATGAGGGGAAGTTTCTGGCCAAGGTCGATACCATGGTCAAAAAACATGGTTATTGCTCGGTCGTCGTGTCGGAAGGCGTAAAGGGCGGCGACGGCAAGTTTTTGTCCGACCAGGGCTTGCGCGACGCGTTCGGCCACGCCCAGCTCGGCGGTGTGGCGCCAGTGGTGGCGGGCATCATCAAACAGGGACTCAAACTCAAGTATCACTGGGGCGTGGCGGACTATCTGCAGCGGGCCGCCCGCCACATCGCCTCCAAAACCGACGTCCTCCAAGCCTATGCCGTGGGCAAGTCCGCGGTGGAACTCGCCTTGCAGGGGCGCAATGCGGTCATGCCAACGATTGTGCGCAAGTCCGCAAAACCCTACAGGTGGAGCATCGGAGTGGCCGAACTCAAGGACGTGGCCAATCGCGAAAAATTCATGCCGCGCGACTTTATTTCCGAAGACGGCTTCTCCATCACCGCAAAATGCCGGACCTATCTCGCCCCGTTGATCCAGGGCGAGGATTACCCGCCGTTTCGGGACGGACTGCCACGTTATGTGACGCTCAAAAATATCGCGGTTGCCCGCAAACTGCCAGAGTTCAAACTCTGACTCCCTTGCCTGGAAGGCCTCGCGCACTGGCCCCTTGCTCCCTTCGGAGAAGGGCCGGAAGGACGACCAAGCCGGCCTGAGGTCGGATACCGGCAAACTCCCGTGCCGCGGCCACACCGTCCGGGGCGTGAAACAGCCCCCGGCCACTCCATATCGGGCCGGTCTCGGCACAATCTCCCAGTGGACCGGAGCAGCAATTCGGTTAAAATCGCGCGTTATTTTTCCGATCGGTCCCCATTTTCAAGGGCCATGACGGTGAAATAAACAAGTCAGGCATCGCATTTCAGGGTTCAGGGAGTCGGCCCATTTCTTCTTCGGCTCCGCAGTGATTTGATATCAATAAGGGGGATTCATGTCTTCAGCACTGATCTTCGCGCTGGTGTGCGCGATCATCGGGATTGCCTACGGGGCGATTTCCACTCAGTGGATTCTCGGCCAGCCTGCCGGGAATTCGCGCATGCAGGAAATAGCCGCAGCCATTCAACAAGGCGCGCAGGCCTACCTGAACCGCCAGTACACCACGATCGCCATGGTTGGCGGCGTTCTGTTCGTGGTGCTCGGGTTCGGACTCGACTGGTATTCGGCTGTCGGGTTTCTAATCGGTGCTGTGCTGTCGGGATTGACAGGTTACATCGGCATGAACGTTTCGGTGCGCGCGAATGTGCGTACCGCCGAAGCCGCTAACAACGGCATCAATGCGGCGCTGCAGGTTGCCTTCCGCGGCGGCGCAATCACCGGGATGCTGGTGGTCGGCCTCGGTCTGCTGGGCGTTGCAGGCTACTACGGCATCCTGCTGACCATGATTTCCCCGGACAAGGCCCTGCACTCCCTGGTGGGTCTGGCCTTCGGTTCCTCGCTGATTTCGATTTTTGCGCGGTTGGGCGGCGGCATCTTCACCAAAGGCGCCGACGTCGGCGCCGATCTGGTGGGCAAAGTCGAGGCCGGCATTCCCGAGGACGATCCGCGCAATCCGGCGGTGATCGCCGATAACGTCGGGGACAACGTCGGCGACTGCGCCGGCATGGCCGCCGATTTGTTCGAAACCTATGCCGTGACCATCGTGGCTACCATGTTGCTCGGTGGCCTGATGCTGGACAAGGTGGGAACCAACGCCGTGCTCTACCCGCTGGTCCTGGGCGGCGCTTCGATCATCGCCTCCATCATCGGTACCTTCTTCGTCAAAGCCAACGATGGCGGAAAAATCATGAACGCGCTCTACAAAGGGGTCATCGTGTCGGGCGTCCTGGCGGCCATCGCGTTCTATTTCATCACCGGCAAGATGATGGGCGACAGCCCGCTGGGATCGATGAACCTGTTTTACGCTTCGCTGGTCGGCCTGGTGCTCACCGCGCTGATGGTAGTGATCACCGAGTACTACACCGCCACCGAATACGCGCCGGTGCGTCACATCGCCGCAGCTTCACAAACCGGACACGGCACCAACATCATCGCCGGCCTCGGGGTTTCCATGAAATCCACTGCGCTGCCGGTGCTCGCGGTTTGCGCCGCCATCTGGGCTGCGAACGCTTTCGCCGGCCTGTACGGCATTGCCATCGCCGCCACCGCCATGTTGTCGATGACCGGCATGATCGTAGCGCTGGATGCTTATGGCCCCATCACCGATAACGCCGGTGGCATTGCCGAAATGTCTGGCCTGCCTTCGAAGATTCGGGACATCACCGATCCTCTGGATGCGGTGGGTAACACCACCAAGGCCGTGACCAAGGGCTACGCCATCGGCTCCGCTGGTCTGGCAGCGCTGGTTCTGTTCGCCGACTACACCCACAATCTGGAAGCACTTGGAAAATTGCAGGTGTTTTCGCTATCTGACCCGGCCGTCATCATCGGCCTGTTCATCGGCGGTCTGGTGCCTTACCTGTTTGGCGCGATGGCCATGGAAGCCGTGGGCCGTGCGGCAGGCTCGGTGGTAGTCGAAGTGCGCCGCCAATTCCGCGAAATCAAAGGCATCATGGAAGGCACCGCCAAGCCGGATTATTCCCGCGCGGTGGACATGCTCACCAAGTCCGCCATCAAGGAAATGATGATTCCGTCTCTGCTGCCGGTGCTGGTGCCGGTGGTGGTTGCCTTCGGCATGAACTGGCTGATGGGACCGGGCGCCGGAATACGCGCACTCGGTGGCCTGTTGATCGGCACCATTGTCACCGGCCTGTTCGTCGCCATTTCGATGACCACCGGCGGCGGTGCCTGGGACAACGCCAAGAAATATATTGAAGATGGCAACTTCGGCGGCAAAGGCTCCGAAACCCACAAGGCCGCGGTGACCGGCGACACGGTTGGCGATCCCTACAAGGACACCGCCGGCCCGGCAGTCAACCCGCTCATTAAGATCATCAACCTCGTCGCATTGCTGCTGGTGCCGGTTCTCTAACAGCCCGCGACGAAATTCAGACACCGTCCCGCGGCGGCGCAAGCCCCGCGGGATTTTTTTCGTCCTTAACGGGCATTTATACCGACGAACGGCGGCCGGGTGACGGGAAAGCGCCGACAGACGGAAGATGTCCCGGGCACGCGGCATGCAACAGAGAGCCCAAAGCCTGCAAGGAGGGTGACATGGATACCCGGATGACCTGCCACGACAAAGTTCGCGACCAGCTTGCGAATGCCGATTTACTTTTGGACAAAAGCCTCCAGGCGATTCACCTCGGCCGACGACTGGACGCCATGGAAGCCGTGTACTCGGTGTCCTGCCTGATCGAGGACATTCAGGCGGCCCTGACGGGGCGTGCGTCGTGAGTCCGGCGCTTAACGAGCACCCGGGATCACGCAACGGGCGTTGACACAGGCGGCCACGGGTCTTTGCAATTTGACGCAAACACCCGCCGTACGCCGTTTCGCCAGCCAATCCTCGTAGGCAAAATTGTATTCCGACAACTTGGTTTCGATCGCAGTCTGATCAGCACTGAAGGTGTTAAACGTCAGGTATTCGGCCGGGCCGCCGCAGGGACGGCTGCCCAGTTCGGCAATCCTGCAATTGACCAGGTTGGCGCAGCGCGGCACGCCGATCAATTCCACAATTTCCTGCCGCAGTTTCGCCAGTTCCGGCGGCAACGCCGACTCCGCACCCTCGTCCGCATTCAGAAAATTCGCCGATAGCGCCGCGCCAACCCAAACCGCCCTCTGAAGCCATCGCATCATTCCGTCGCCCTTCATCGCTCCCCGTGATGGATCCACTATTCCACCCGCGGGGTCCCCACGCAAGCGCACGTTGGACCCCACCCTGCCTGCGGCGCCATAATGCTGGCTCTTCCCTGCAAGCCGCGTGCGCGGCGACGCCCATGACATCCAGTATCCGGCCGGACATCGCATCCTTGGTCACCGATATTCCCCACGGCGCCATGGTGGCCGTGCCCAAGGACACTTCGGGTGTGGCAATGACCGCCACGCGGGCGCTGGTACGGCGAGGCATACGGGATCTGCACCTGATCTGCGTGCCGACCAGCGGTTTGCAAGCCGACTTGCTGATCGGTGCCGGTGCGGTCCGCACCATCGAAACCTCTGCCGTCACCCTGGGAGAATATGGTACCGGCCCGCGTTTCGTCGAAGCCGTGCAACAAGGACGGCTTGTGGTCAAGGATGCGACCTGCCCGGCGATTTATGCCGCCCTCCAGGCAGGCGAAAAGGGGCTGCCTTTCATTCCCTTGCGCGGACTGCTCGGTACCGATGTGCTGCGACATCGCGCCGATTGGAAAGTCATCGACAATCCGTTCGCCGGCAACGATCCGATCGTCGCGCTGCCTGCGATCCGGCCCGATGTCGCGCTGTTCCATGCGCGCATGGCGGATCGCTTCGGCAATGTGTTCATCGGCCGGGAGCGCGAAGTTCTGTTGATGGCCCATGCAGCGCGGAGCACCTTGGTCACCGTGGACGACATTGTCGATGGCAATCTGCTGGAAGATCCCGCGCGTGCCGGCGCAGTATTGCCGGCCATTTATGTGTCCGGCATCGCAATCGCCAATCGCGGCACCTGGCCCTTGGCTTTTGACCAGGTTCCCGAGGACAGTGCGGCCCTCGGCCGCTATGCGGCGCTGGCGCGCACCCCCGCGGGATTCATGCAATGCCTGGCCGAATGGGACCACGGCGCCAGCCTCGCGGCATGACATCGTTCACGCAGACGGAACTGCTGGTCTCGGTGATTGCGCGGCTGCTTGCCGGCTGCCGCCACGTCGCGGTCGGCGCCTCCTCGCCGATCCCCGGCTCGGGTGCCCTGCTGGCCAGAGCGCAGTCCGCCGGCGCCATGCGGGTCAGCGTGCTGGGCTCCACGTTAAACAATTTCTTCACCAGCGGCGGCGTGGAATTGTTCGATCTCGCCGCACAGGGCCGCATTGACGCTTTTTTTCTCGGGGGCGGGCAGATCGACGAGCAGGCCAATATCAATCTGGTGGGCACGGGCGAGTATCCGCACACGGTCGTACGCTGGCCGGGTTCGTTTGGCTCGGCGTATCTGTACTTCCTGGTACCTCGCGTCATTCTGTTTCGCGAAGAACACACGCGCCGCGTGATGGTTTCGAAGGTGGAATTTGTCAGCGCGCCAGGCGTCAGCGACGGCAACATTTTTCGCACCGGCGGGCCATTCGCCTTGCTGACCGGGTTATGCCTGTTTCACTTCGACAAGGCCAGGCAGCGTTTCCGGCTGGAAAGCGTGCATCCCGGCCACAGCATCGAAGAAGTGCGCGACCAGACGGGTTTCGATTTCGACTGCCCGGATCGGGTCCCGGTCACGGCCGCCCCCGATGCCGGCGAGCTCGCGACGATTCGCTTGCACATTCTTCGCGAGATTGCCGAAACGTATCCGAGATTCGTTGCCGGCCTGACCGGTTGATCGCAGCGCGCGTTGCCCGCTGGCTGGGCAAGATTTTTCAATGCACCCGGCCAAACAGCACTTCAACAGAGAAGGCGCTGACCATAACTTTCCGCAAACAAGGCTGGCTGGCCGCCGGTATGCCAGAACAGCACGGTTTCATTGGCTGCGAAGGACCCCTTGCGGATCAGGTCGATCATGCCGGCCGCCGCACGCCCGCTGTAAACCGGGTCGAGAAGCAGTCCTTCGGTCCGGGCAAACAGACGGACAGCCTCGCGCTCCGCATCGGTCAGCACACCGTAGCCCGCCCTGCAATAGGCATCGGTCGCCAGCACGTCGGTTGCCGAAAACGAGAATGTCTGTCCCAGATGTTGCGCACTTTGCGTGGCCAGCGCCGCAACGTGCGATTTCAACCAGCCTTCCGATTCATCGATGCTCACGCCCAGCAGCTTGCCGCGGAATCCGAACAGGCGCTTGCCCAGCACCAGACCGGCGTGGGTGCCGCCGGAAGACGTGCCGAAAACCACCCAGTCCGCCTGCACGCCCTGTTGCATGAGTTCCTCCACGGCATAGGCATATCCCAGCGCACCGATCGGGCTGGAGCCCCCGTAGGGGACCAGATACGGTCGGCGTCCTTCTGCCGCCACGCGGTTGTGCGTCTCCCGCAGAACCCGGTCCCGGTCCGCCCGGTCCGCCACCATCACGATTTCGGCACCGAACAATTGGTCCAGCAAAAGATTCGCCGAGGAATTCACCGGCCTTTCGCCGGTCAGCACCAAGACGCAACCCAGTCCGAGTCGTGCCGCCGCCGCAGCCGTCTGGCGACAATGATTTGACTGGAGAGCGCCGCCGGTAATCAGGGTTTGCGCGCCTTCGGTCCGGGCATGCGCCACGAGAAATTCCAGCTTGCGGGTCTTGTTGCCGCCAAATGCGAGCCCGGTCTGATCGTCCCGTTTGACCAGCAGGCGGGGCCCGCCAATTGCTTTTTCAAGCCGCGGCATTTCCTCCACGGGAGTGGGCAGATGTGCAAAACGCAGCCTTGGAATCATTCGTTTGTCTTTCCGTGAATATTCCCCGCGTCATGGCGGGCCGACGAGCGAATCCTACCGCACCGCTACGGGGATACGCGCGTGCACACTGAATGTTGCACATGCTATCGAATTAATGCCCCGCCATCCCATGCCTCGACGGGCGGGTAAATGTCAGGCAACCTTGCGCCTGAACGGAGAGAAGAACCGATGACCACGTCCCGCCAGACTGAAGATGGGCAGATCCATGCGCCGCACCGGCCGCTGACCGACTACTACGCGCGCGAGGAAGACCGTCGTGGCTGGGTCGGTCGCGTGTTCAACGGTTCCGCCGCGGACTACGACCGCATCGAGCGCCTGATCGGATTCGGATCGGGCTCCTGGTATCGCGGGGAAGCCTTGCGGCGCGCCGGCCTGCAACCGGGCATGCGCGCGCTGGACGTCGGCACCGGCACCGGACTGGTCGCCAGGGAAGCCGCGAAAATTGTCGGCGATCCATGGCAGATCACCGGAATCGACCCCAGCGCCGGGATGTTACGCAACGCCCATTTGCCGGCCGGTGTGCGCTTGGTGCGGGGACGCGCGGAGCGTCTGCCGTTTGCCGCCGCCCAGTTCGATTTCATCAGCATGGGATATGCGTTGCGACATATCGCCGATCTGTCCGTCGCCTTTGCGGAATGCCTGCGTGTTCTGCGACCGGGTGGGACCTTCTGCATTCTGGAGATCACCCGGCCGGAAAGACGCCTGCACGCGGCACTGCTCAAGGCCTATTTGCGCGGCGTGGTGCCCTGGCTGGCAAAACTCAGTTCGCGTAGCGCGGACACTCCGACTCTATGGACCTACTACTGGGACACGATTGAAGCCTGCGCTTCCGCGGAAGCGGTACAACAGTGCTTGCGAGGGACGGGATTCTCCCGCGTGGAACGCCAACTGTCGCTGGGCATGTTTTCCGAATATCGGGCCATCAAGACCGCCTGAACGTAGTGCCTGGAAAAAATTCCTTTTCGTCGCGGAGCCAACCAATGAACGATACCGACGCGCAAATCCTGATCCAAACGTTGCAGGAAATCCGAGACAACCAGAAACTTCAAATCGAGCGTCAGCAGGAAGCGCTTCAGGTCCAGCGGGAACAGTTCGCAATGGTCAGAGCCCAGAACGAACGCGCGATGCGCTTGCAGGACCGGGCCGAAGTGCTCCAGGAAAAAAGCGGCCAGATCGTCGGTGCGGCCAGAAAAGTATTCATCGTCGTGCTGCCGATCCTGATCGCGCTGATCGCCTACGTGTCGTGGCTCTTGTTCCGGCGCTGACGGTTTTCCGGGAGAACCTGTCAATTGCGCGGCAGGGAGACTCCGGCTTATTTCCACCTTGTGAAATCCATCACGTTCTGGAATCCCGTTTCCCAATGACTTTATTCTCGGACAAGCTTCACGATAAAGATACTTCCATCGCGAATCATGAAATTTTCCACAATCCGTTTTCTTGGCATTACTCTTGAGGGGAGAATATTCCAATGCACCACATGTCAAGGCGCTTTCGGAGAATAAAAAGGCCCGCACGGCTTTCGCAGTGCGGGTCAATTGTCAAAGTCCTGCTTCACAACCTTCCTATTTGAGCCCCATGCAATTGGCGTAGTAGGTCACCGTCGCGGGCCAGTCGGAGAAAATACCCAGAATTCCGACCTTACGTGCCAACACGTCGAGCGCCTTGTACATGTCGCTGTCCTTTTGCACCGCCTGCCCTGCCGGGTCGAACATGTAGTAAAACCCGGCTTGCGAAGCGCCGCGACGCAAATCCGAGCGCTCGAAAGACCAGGTGATGATGTCCAGGCCCGCGTTCTTCGCATCGATGGCGTACTGCGACGGCACGACCTTGCCCTCGGTGTTTACGCTCAGCAGTGCCCAGATGGGCGGCGCCACGATTCTCACGCCCTGCATGCGCAGCGACTTGAACTCGTCCAGCGTGGGGAAAGGCTCGCTCGGGGAGGAAATATCGTCGAGATAAACCGCCTGTTTGCCGAAGGCCGGCTCGTTGGCAATCCAGTAGAGCACGTCGGCCTTGTTGAAGGACTGGGGCCAGACGTGGCGGGCGGGTATGCCGGCCTGCTTGTACTCGTCGATCATCTTCTGAGCGTATTGTGCCTGCCCGCCGAAGATCGCCTGGATGCGGGACGCGTCGCCCCCTTTCAGTTCGGGTGTGAACTTTCCGCCCAGAGACTTGATGAGCTGGATGCTCTGAGCGTGCGTGAGCAGCGTGCCGCGTCCGGTGTAGAGATCCGTGCGCCAGTTCGCGGTACCGCCCAGATAGCCCTGCGCGTTGGCCGCCGCCGGATTGCTGGCGTCCATCTTGCCGGTGAGGGACTTGAATTCCGTCAGGGTCAGGTCGCTGGCGCAGCACTTGGGCATAGAGCCGGGACCGGCGTAGGGCACGCTGCACTGGTTGTTGAGTGGCGTGGTAACGATGTTGGTCGTGGTGTGCAGATCGCACTCATCGTGACGGCAAACAAGTTCGCCGTCCTTGGTGAAGGTAACGTCGCACTCGATGATGCCCGCGCCCTGGCGCGCAGCCGCTTCGTAAGACTCCTTCGTGTGCTCGGGGAACTGCAAAGCCGCGCCGCGATGGCCGATGGAGAAGTCGGTCTGGTAGAAGGGGCCGTTCTCGCACTGCATGAGGCGGTCCTTGAGTCTGCTGTCAGAAAGACCTTCCACCAGATAAAAGGGACGCGGTCCCAGTTGCACGGAGGCGTCGTTCTTGTGGCGTCCGTGCTCGTCGTAGAAACCCTTTCCATCGTAATGATCCTGATGGCGCTTGTTCAAGTAGCGGTCGTCGGCCTGGGCGGACGACAACGCGCCCGCGCTCAGGGCGAGTGCACTCATCAATCCGATGGCATTTCTCAGTAGATGCATGGGGCGCTCCTCTCGATGTTTTGCTGCGGTTGGATGAATCGTCGGCAATGCTTAGTGCTGGCCGCGTCCGCGCTCCAGCATGCGCTCGATGACATGGCCATCCACGGTCTGCGCGGGCCTCACGTTCAACAGCTTCATGATAGTGGGCGCGATGTCGATGTTGCGCACTTCAGGCAGCCGGCGGTGGCGGCGGATATCGGGACCGGCGGCGTAGAGGATGGCGCTCATGGAGTCGAGGTGCGAATCATGGCCGTGGGCACCGTAGAAGTTCGGAACGGAATACACGGTAGCTGCGACATCGAAGGGTGCATCGCCGAGACGGGCGACACCCGGACCCTGCGTGCCGTCGAAGTTATAGCCCTCGGCGAGTTGCGCGAACACGTCGCCGAAATCCTGGCCAATGTGGATGTTGGTGCACAGGCCGGGTTGCGCGCAATTCAGAGGCCGTGCCCGCACGTCGGAGAAAATTCGCCCGCGCCTCAGAGAATAATTGAACTTGTCATTGGGATCGACGGCAGACTTCAGCACGCCCTTGATCTGATCTACCAGGGCAGCGTAGGTCGTCGTGTCAACAGTGCCGCCCTGCTCGCGGCCGGCGAGGTTGACATAGATGTTGGTCGCCGGCCCCGACGTGGTGATGCGGATGGCGGACAGGTCAACACCGGCGTTGCGCAGCATGTTGGTGAGGTTGACCGCCGTGTGGAAGGGCGCCATGCCGTGATCGGACACGACGATGATGTTGCTCATCGGCGACCCGTCCGGTTCGACGCCGGTGGCCTCGATGACGCGTTGCACCGCGTTGCTGGCTTCCTGGTAGGCCACCTCCAGGTAACGCGCGTAGCGGGCCACCTTGTCGGCGTCCTGCCCCACGGCTCCAGCCGGATTGCCGGGGGTGCCGATGGTGGTGGGATTGGTGAAGTCGCTGGCTTGGCGGGGGTCGGTCAGAGAGAACTGGTGACCCGAGCCGTCGGGCTGTTCGATGTAAATCATCACCAGGTCGGCATCCGCATTGCGCGCTATCGCATGCAGGCCCACTCGGGTCTGGTAGTCCACGAAGCTGCGCACTTGATCCTGGTACATGGCTTCCAGTTCAAGGTTTGGAAACGGACCGAAGCCCGGGCTCAGACGTTCCGTAATGCGGAAGTCCGGCTGCGGCGCCCAGAAACCGACGTTCGTGTTGATGTCATCGACAATGGCCAACACCGGGGCATTGCGCGGAATGAAGTTGGCGCTGTAGCGGGCGAAGCGCACGCTCGACAGATCTGGCGCCAGATGGCTGACGAAGTAGGCGGTGCCGATGCGGTTCTCAGTGCCTTCGAGAAAAAACTTCGCCGACGGACCGCCCGCGCGCGCGTAGGCTGGGCCGGTGGCAGGCAGCGCGAATGGGCCAGGCGGAATGCCGCGAGTGGCGTCGAAGAACACGAGGTGGTCGTAGTTCACGACGGCGTCGTCCGTGCCGTCCAGCGCTACGGCCTTGATGGCATATGCGACGGTCCGCAACGCGCTCGCGCTGGTGCCGCAGGTACCCGCGGTGCCGGCTGTCGGGCACCAGAGTGTCTCGACGGGCAAGTTGGTGACCATCACCGGGCTGTACGACGAACGCCCGGCAGCATTCAACTGCGCCCCAATGGCGGCATCGGGCGAAAACTGCGCGGCGGTCAGTGTCGAGAATCCTTGCGCGCCGACGCCGCCAAAGGCGCCGAACGGCACCGTGTAATCCACCGTGCGGGCGGGTGCCGCCGCTTGCAACAGCGGAGCACCGGTCACGCCCGGGGCGCGCACGTCGACGCCATCGCCGCCGGGCCAGGTGGCGGTCACCACCTTCTTGCCGGCTTCGCGCAGGGTCACCCACAGGGGCGTGGCCGTGGGCACAGCGGCAAGTCCCTGGCCATGCACATCGTATCCGCCGATGGGCGCGCCGAAGCCGCTAATCGTGCTGCCTGCCGGACTGATGACCAGCTTGAAAGTATTGCCGGGGATATCGTTGTTCACCGCCGTCGAACCGGTGGCGATGGCCATGTGACTCACGGCGGTCAGCGAAGGTGTTGCCGTGACGTTGCGCGTCGCCACCACCCCGTGCGCGCGCAGGAGGCCAAGGCCTTTGTCCGCCGGCAGCACACCCCGATCGAGAAAACGGCGCACAGTTTCGGGTTGAGCGCCATCCAGAGATATCACGATTATTTTCGGTTGGGCCTGCGCGGCGGCACTCAATGCCACCAGCACTAGTGCCGTCAGTCGTGCCACGTAAGAAGAGAAAGAAAGTCGGAATTTTGCGGTCACTGGATTCGCTCCTGTTTTCGTTGGGCGGCAGGCAGGGCGCCTGGTGCATCCGCGAGAGATGAGCCCGACACGCGACATTCATGCTAGGACGCGCAGATGACAAACAAGCGCTCGGTGGTTTGATGCGAAAGGCGCACCCCGGTGCAATGAGTTCGTCATGCGGACGACACGAAGGACTGGTGCAGCGGAGCCAGTGGCGAACCGTCACACGACTGTAAAACCTGCCGTGCATTGTTTCTTGCCGGGAGATCCTTTTTCAGTGTGCAACTACAGGTAGCGGCGGATCCGACCCGTTCTTCAGCATTCCGACAATCAACCTAGAGGACCGAA
Organism: Burkholderiales bacterium; assembly: GCA_046155535.1. Taxonomy (GTDB): domain Bacteria; phylum Pseudomonadota; class Gammaproteobacteria; order Burkholderiales; family JACQAP01; genus JACQAP01. The sequence continues at coordinate 9,762 of JBJXFN010000129.1, read as the reverse complement.
AGCATGTCAATGATCGACGATGATGGCATCAGCAATCCCTCCAACAACCAGACTTTCGAAGAGATCGTGCAGGCGCGCCTGTCACGTCGCCAGTTCCTGGCGGGCAGTGTCGGCGTCGGCACCGTCGCGTCGCTGGGCGGTATCGGCGCACTGCTCAACGCCATGCCGGCCCAGGCCGGCGGTCGCGGCCACCCGCTGATCGGCTTCAAGGGCATCGATGTTTCCAGTGTGGACGACGTGGTCGTCCCCGAAGGCTACACCGCCAAGGTGCTGATCGCCTGGGGCGACCCGATCTCCAATGGTCCCGCCTTCAAGCAGGACGGCAGCAACACGACGGCCGAACAAATGCAGCAGTGGGGTATGCACAATGACGGGCTGGTGTACTTTCCCATTCGCGGCTCCGATCGCGGCCTCATCGTGCAAAACCACGAATACACCGATGACGGCCTGCTGTTTCCCGATGGCGTCAACAACTGGAACGCGGACAAGACTGCGAAGTCGCTGGCCGCGCACGGGGTCTCGGTCATCGAAGTGCGCCAGTCGGGCCGCCGCAAGCATCGAGACGCCTGCGGCGAGTGGGAAGTGGTGCGACCGTCGCGCTTCGCCCGTCGTATCACCGGCAACACGCCGATCACCATCGGCGGACCGGCCGCGGGCGATGATCGCCTGAAGACCAGTGCCGACCCCACCGGCACGGAAGTGCTCGGCACGCTCAACAATTGCGCCATGGGTTACACCCCCTGGGGCACCTATCTGGCTTGCGAAGAAAATTTCAACGGATACTTCCGCAAAACCGGCGCACAAACCGCCATCGAGAAGCGCTATGGCATCACTGCAGCCGGCTTCGGCTACCTGTGGCACACAACCGACACGCGTTTCAGCGCCGACCTGACACCGAACGAGCCCAACCGATTCGGTTGGGTGACGGAAATCGACCCATTCGATCCGGATTCCAAACCGGTCAAGCGCACAGCCCTCGGTCGCATGAAGCACGAAGGCGCCTGGGTGCAGGAGGCGCGCGACGGCCGCGTCGTGGTCTACATGGGCGATGACGAACGCAACGAATACATCTACCGGTTTGTTTCCAAGGAGCGCTGGCGCAAGGCCATCCGCATGGGCAAGAGTCCGCTGGACGAAGGCACGCTGTACGTGGCCAAGTTCCATGAGACCTATGGTGAATGGATTGCGCTGACGCCCGATCACCCCGCGTTGAACGGCTGGACCCTAAACGACATTCTCATCAACACCCGTGCCGCCGCCGACGCCGTGGGCGCCACCATGATGGACCGTCCCGAGTGGATCGACACCATGCCGCGTCACCTGACGGCCATTGCCACACTCACCAACAACAGCCGCCGCGGCGCCAACCCGCCCAGCGTCAATGCCGCTGACGGCAGCACCGCCGCCGGTGCCGCCCGCCCGCCGGTAGACACTGCCAACCCGCGCGCCATCAACAACTACGGCCACATCATCACCTGGTCCTATCGTTTCGATTGGACGGAGAATCAGTTCAGCTGGGACATCTTCGCTCTGGCCGGTGACCCGACAAACGTGGCGCACGGCTCCACCATCGTCGGCGACAAGTACGGTTCGCCCGATGGCATCTACGTGGATCCGGCCGGGCGCGTGTGGATTCAGACGGACGTTTCCACATCCACCATCAATGCAGGCGCCTACGCGGGCTTCGGCAACAACCAGATGTTGTGCGCCGATCCGGACACCAAGGAAACGCGCCGTTTCCTGACCGGCCCGAGCCAGTGCGAGATCACGGGTGTATTCATGACGCCCGACCAGCGCACTCTATTCGTCGGCATTCAGCACCCCGGCGAGCGTCCTGACGATTTGCCGGGCGATCCGTCCAATCCGAAGCAGTTCAGCGCATGGCCCGATGGCGCCGCCGGCGGCCGGCCGCGTTCTTCTCTGGTCGTGATCACCAAGGACGACGGAGGCAGAGTCGGCAGCTAAAGCACTTCAACGAAGCAGAATGAAAGAAGGGCCGCTTGAAGCGGCCCTTCTTGTTTTCGGGTTGTTCAGCATCCATCGATTGAACACACATGCGAATTCCCGGAATGATTCCGATACTCCGAATGGCAAGGCGGGCTTGATGATGGCAGAAGGGAACGAGCGCCGTGTTCTTGGCTTGTTTATTTGCCTGGAAAGCGTTGAATCTTCACCGCCCGCCACTTCGTTTCATCCACGCCAGGTCGAACTGCACGGTGGATTGTCCATCAGAAATCCAAACCCGATCCTCCTGACGGGTCACCTGAACCGTCATCGAACGATCGGCAAGTGCTGCAAGGGCCTGGGTCGCCGCATGCGGGAGCACGCCGACTTCGAGATTCCGGCATCCGGCGAGTGAATCGCCGTTCTGCACCCACCAGAGATCCACGGCCCGCCCTCCGTACGCATAGATGGACACCGTCTTTGCGCGCCCGCAGGCACGCCTGACTTTGCGTTCATCCGGCAGGCCGACGTCGATCCATTGGGCAATCGCGCCGGTCAAGTCGTCCTCGCGAATATCCGCCTCATCCTCCGCAGCGATCCCGCGCCCGAACTGGAGACGGTCATTGGCATGCAACGCAAAGGCAGTCAACCGAACCATCATGCGTTCGTCGGTCTCCGACGGATGGCGCGCAACTGTCAACGCATGGGTCGCGTAATAGCCGCGATCGATATCCGCGATGGACAGTTCTGCCTTGAAGATGGTTGCCTTGAGGGCCATGCCGGCTCCGATGTCCTACGCGGTGTCGCCTACCCAGCGCACCCGTCATATCCGCTGCCTCTCATTCGTCGAGCCGGAAGACGAATTCCTGGTCGGCGTCGTAGGCGGTGCCGTCTTTCTTAAATACGAATTGCTTCGCCGCTTCCAGCACCACGGCGTCGAATACGCCCGGCGGCTCGGCGAGCAGCAGTGTCACGCCGGTCACCAAGCCTTCCGTGTTGACCGCGAGCCGTACCCGGACCCGGCCCTGGATGTGCGCATCCTCGGCAGCGCGCGGATACTTCGGGCGCACCTTTTTCACCGGCTTCACATCACGGAAGACAGAGGGCAGCGGCGGCGCTTCGGGTTCCGGCTCCGGTTTCTTTTCCTCCTCCTTCTTCTCCGGCTTCGGTTCAGGCTCGACCTTGGGCACCTCAATCTTCGAGGGCAGTTCGTCCGGCATTTCTTTCGGCGGCTCGATCGGAATCTGGTTCTTGAGTTTTTTCTTTTTCTTTGGCTTCGGCGTTTCTTCCTTCTTCTTCTTTTCCTCAGGCGGCGGCATCTCCACCGGCGGGGGCGGTTGCTCCAGCCGCACCGACATCACCGGCTCCGGCGGGGGCTCGCTCAATGAGGGCAGCCAGGACCAGTTGACCCCGTAGATCAGGAAGGGTACTAGAATCTCGACACCGAAGGCGATGATGAGCGCCCGCCACAATGGCAGGGTCTGTTCTTCGACATCCGCGGGCTGCGCCCATAGGGCGCCGCGAACCGGCGCCGCCGACGCGGTCATGGACAAACACCAGGGAGCATGACTATTTCTTGTCCGTCGTATTCTTGTCCGTCACACTGGCCGGTGCGGGCGCCTTGTCGGCCCTGGCTGCAATACCCACCGAAGTGATGCCGGCACCGCGTACGACATCCATCACGCTGATCAGTGTCTGAAGCGACGCCTCCTTGTCGCCCGCGATGATCACGTCGAGTTTCTGCTCCTTGCTGAGGGAGGCAAGGCGGGCGGCGAGTTCTTCCGGTTTGACCACCTTCCCCTCCACCACCGACTGGCCCTCCTTGGACACGCCGATGGTCAGGGTAGACGTCTTGATGTCCTGGGTGGATTTCGAGCCAGGCAGCTCCATCGCCACGCCGCTACCGGCGATCATCCGGATGGAGATCACGATGAAGAACACCAGCAGAAACATCATGATGTCGATCATCGGAATGACTTCGACGCGCGGTCGTTCCGCTTCGAAGTAAGAGCCATGCCCGCGGCGTTTCACGCGCTCCTCGCCGGATGCAGGGCGGTGACATTGCCGGCATGTGCATCACGCACCGGCATGCCCTGGTGCGCCGATCCACCGCCGTACAATCGATTCAGCACCATCACTTTCAAGAGGTCCATCTGGTGCAAGGCGAGCCGCACCCGCTTGTTGAAGTGATTGAGAAAAAGCACCGCGAGAATCGCGATGAACAGGCCTGCGCCGGTGGCGACCAGCGCCTCGGCAATGCCGCCGGTCACCATCTGGGTGGCGTTGTTGGCGGACCCGGCGGTGCCGAGAATTTCGAAGGCGTGGACCATGCCGATGATGGTGCCGAGCAGGCCCAGGAGCGGCGCAAGCGTCACGGAGGTGTCGAGAACCCAGACGTGTTTGTCGATCTTGGGCAACTGCCACATGATCGCCTCTTCGATATGGCGATCCATCGTTCCGGCATCGGCACCACGCGAAGCCAGCGCCGAGGAAATGATCGAGCGCTGCAGCGAGCCATCATAGTGGGTGGCGAGTTGTTCGAGTTTCTGAACATTCTGGTATTCGACGAGTTGCAGGTCGTGTTCCATCGCAAGGCCTGTCTTGAGCACCTTGTGGAAGAACCACGCCCGCTCGACAATCACCGCCAGGGTGATGAGCAGCAGGACCGCCATCAGGGGGAGCACGCCCCCGGACATGATGCTCAGTTCTATGAATTTTTCCATCATCGTTTGATCTCCTCGTTGTATTTCGCGGCCCGATCGCCGGTCAGCGCGCCTGATCGGTCGGCGGATAAAAAGGCATGCCGTAGCGCTCGACCAGCCGGCGGATTTCGCCGGTTTTCAGCATCTTCGCAAATTCATCGTCAATGAATTTCTTGAATTCCACTTCCTTCCCCTTGATGACCCAGGCGCTGTCCCAGCGCATCTCGGGCTCCGGAGCGTAACCTTCCGCAAGCGCGAATTCGGCCTGTGGATTTTCCAGCCGTGCCTGCGATATCGACCCCGACCAGATCATCGCGGCGTTCACCTCGCCGCGCAGGAGCGCACTTATGACATGGTGGTTCTGAAAGAAAGTGGCATGCGGAATGCCGTGCTCCTGGGCGTATTCGCTCATCGGCGACATTGCCGGCACACCGACCTTGAGGTCGAGCCGCTTGATGTCGGCCAGTGATTTCGCCGCCTTGGCAGGGCCTTGGGTCACCAGCACGAATCCGGTGCTCATGAACGGTTTGGTAAAAACCAGTTCGTTCGGGTCCATGTGGTGATCGTCACCGCTGATCGCGACCCCCATCACCAGATCGCAGATGCCTTTGTTGATGGAACGGCCATAGGCGCCACCCGGACCGCCCGGGCCCCAGCGGGTGGACATGTTGACCCAGGCCATGTCCACCTCCCAGTTGTGCTTCGCGGCAATGGCACGCAGCAATTCAATCTCGAGACCGGGCGGCTCGTTCTTGCGAGCAGTGCGGGAAAACGGCCAGAACCAGCCGTCGGCACAAGCCAGAATGCGGCCCATCTTCTGCACCCGTTCCATCGCCGGCACATTTTTCAGCTCCACTGGAATGGCGGTCGGCGGATAGTCCTTGTAACCCGATTGATAAACCCGGTCGGACAGCGGGTCGAATACCTCGGGCTTGCGGTAGCCCAGCGTGGGTTTGCGGTTCCGGCCCCAGATGTATTCCGGCTCCAGTTCGAAGACCTTGGCCGAAGCGCCGTCCGCCGCCCCGGCGGTCCCGGGAGGCAGAAACAATGCCAGGGTGAGTCCTGTCAAGGACAAAAAAACGGCAACGGCACGCATGTCGAATATTCAAAGTACCCGGCGTGTGCGCTTGGACGAAGCACGAAAGCCCGTTACCAAAACGGGCTCCACTGGAACGGTTGAGATCGACTGAAGGGAGGACCTGCCGAACGCCTGGGCCGGGTTTATGGAAATTGTTGACCCGGGCACCATGCTAACGCAAATCGGGCGGTGAAGGCGAGCGCACGGGGACGCTATTTACGCATTTTACAGACGCGTTCCGGCCCCGGCACGGCGTGGCATGGCCATGTCGCCGATCAGGCCGCCAGTTGGGCGGGCACCGGATTTTCCGACCATTCCAGCGCTACGGTATAGGCTTGGTAGATGTCCATGCCCTGGATCCCGAGCGATTGCTGGCAGGCTTCAATACGCGCCTCGTCAGACCCTTCGATGGCTTCGGCAAGTTGCAACAGACCGGCATAGGCCCCGCCGCCTCCGCACAATGCCACCGCCATGTCAGCAGGCAGCCGCAGGGGTTCGATCAACCTTGGCATCGACTCGCCCAGCATCTGGTCAAGCAGGGAAAAAGCGCCCACCACGAACAAGCCCTCCGCGTCCGCGCCGCGCAGGCGGGACCTGCCGATCAATTCCAGAAAGCGGCCGCGGATAATGGCGTTCAACCCGGTCACCGACCCGGCATCGCGCGGATCGGCTGTCATCAGTAGCATGGCCATGCGATTGTAGAGCTGGTGGTAGCCCAAGATCGCGATGACCTGTTGGAGGGAGCGGATCTCGCGCGGGAAAATCATTCCGGAAGTACTGGCACCCAGCATCAGGCGGTAACAAATGAGCGGGTCGACTTTGATCTCGTTTTCAAGATCGTGAAATCGGGCTTCGGCCTGGATCAGATTCATGATCCGCACGACTCGGGAATAGGACGGCTGCGCGCGCCGTCCCCGGACTTCGTGATGAAATTTCGTAACCGTGCCGTTCATCCCGCCTGCCCCCGATTGGGTTTCTCCAGACTCATTTAGCGACTCAAAACCAGCCAGGCTTGAGTCCGCCCTGCCCTCATACTTCAGGAGTGCAAGGGTGGATCAAACGCCAAACTTCTCCGACCATTGCAGCGCCTCGTGGTAGGTTTCCTGCACCACTTCGATATCGATGCCCAGCGCCTGATGAATGGTCGATATACGCGCTTCGTCGGCATTTTCGATAGCCTCCGCCAGCAGCAACAGCGGCACATAAGGCCCTACCCGCCGGATCAACGCATCCTGCATCGCTTCGCTGAGGTTGAGCGGCGCCAGGAGTTTCTCCATGGGCTCATCAAAAAGTTGGTCCAGAAGCGAAAACACGCCGACCACGAACAGATCGTCCGCCTGGGGCTTGCCGAAATGGACCTTGCCGATCAGTTCCATGAAACGGCCTCGAATGATGGCATTGAGGCCAATTGCAGAGCGCCCGTCCCGGGGCCTGCCGGTCACCAGCAGCATTGTCAGCCAGCGATAGAGTTGGTAATACCCAACGATGGTGACGGCCTGCCGGAAAGAACGGATCCTGTGAGAAAACCCCATGGATGCAGAATTGATATATGTCATCAGACGGTAGGAAATCACCGGGTCGGCTTTGATTTCGTCCTCGATTTCGTGAAAATCGGCCTCCATGCGGATCAGGTTCATGATCTTGACGATCTGCGGATACGAGGGCAACGCACGACGTTTTTTCGCGGAGGTCTGACTCTCGATCACAGGGGTGGTCATGGCGGTACTTCACAGGTAATCTTGGCGTCTCGAAAGGGTGTAACGACTGACCGAATCGATCACTTTAGCGAGGTGCAAAATATCCAAGATGAATCGTTTTCCATCAAGCGCTCTGGCATTGGCCCTGTGTCTGGCGTCGGCCTGCGCATCGACTCCCAAAACAATGCCCGTCGTTGATCTGAAAGGTTTCCTGGTCACCAGGCCGGTGGAAGACGGCTGGCAGGTCGCGAGCCAAACGCCGGATCAGTTGGTCCAGGGCAAAGCGGGAGATTTCTCAGGGGAGACCCTGATCTTTCAGGCAACAGTGGTTGCTTTGCCTGCCATGGCGTCCGGGAAGGAACTTCTGCGTTATGCCGAATCCACCCTTCGACGCGACCTGGACAGCGCGCGTTTCCGGATTATTCAGGTCGACACCCGGCCCGTAGACATCCGGGGGCAGGGCTGCGCGATGTCGCACATGGAGGGCGCCGAGCGTTCCACGGGTGAGGGCACTGCCTCTCCAGTCAACGTGCTGATAGAAACCCTGACCCTGACCTGCCCCCATCCCCAGAAACCAACGCATGGGATCAGCAGCGTCTATTCCCACCGCCATTTGCCGGAGGACCGCAATCCGGCTTTTTTACAAGTTGGCACGGCTTTTCTCTCGACTCTGGAATTCGGCACTCCGTGACCCGCAATCCGGCTCCCCATGGCTGACTCTCAAACGCGCGCTCTCGTGCTCGCCTCGGCCCAGCCGGACGACGCGATTCGGATCGCAACGCTGTCACGGGATCTGATCGAAGCCGGACTGGGGTGGTCCTGGACGGCCGACCGGGTGGTCAAGGCCATCGCCCATCCCGAAACCGTGGTACTGATCGCCAGCTACCATGGCAATCTCATCGGTTTCGCCATCATGGAATTCGGCTCGTCAACCGCGCACCTGTCCCTGCTGGCAGTGAGTGAACCCTGCCAGCGTCAGGGCGTCGGCCGGCGCCTGTTCGAATGGCTGCGCAAATCGGCGCTGACTGCGGGTATCGGAGAAATCAAGGTGGAAATGCGCGCGAACAATGCAGCGGCACGCAAATTCTATGGGCGGCTCGGTTTCCGGGAAGTTGGGCTCGTCACCGGTTACTACCAAAGGCGGGAAGACGCCTTGCGAATGAAGCTGGAACCACTCGTTCGTTAAGAATTCCCGCTGCGCCCGGATGTCAGGTCAGCCACAGCCGGAGCGCGGCATTGACCTCGGCCGGTTTTTCCAGCGTGGACATATGTCCGCATTCCTCGATGACAACCAGAGTGGCGCCGGGAATCGCGGCGGCCACTTCCTCGCTATTGTCGAGCGGGGTCAATTGATCCTGCCGGCCGCACAGGACCAGTGTCGGTACCCTGACCTCTCGAAGCCCGGGTCGAAAATCTCTCCGCGACATGATTGCGCGCTGTTGCCGGAGGTAGGCCTCCACCCCCACGCGATCGGCCATGTCACGAATGCCCGCCACCAACGGCTCGTCCTGGGTCCGGCTGGGGTGCACCAGCAGCGGCAGCATGCGGCTGTTCACCGGTGCGAATCCGCGGGCACTCTGCGCCAGCAACATCAATTGGCTGCGCCGCTCACTGTCGCGTGGTGTTTCCGGGCGCGCCCGGCTGTCCAACAAGGCCAACTTCCTGACCCGCCGCGGCGCCTGCCTCACAGTCTCCAGCGCGACATATCCGCCCATCGACAATCCGGCCAGTGCGAATTCCTTCCACGGCGCATCGCGCAGCACTGCTTCACCCATGGCCTGCATGGTGTCCTGGGTAGTCAGATCGGGAATCCAACACTCGGCGACGTCGGCCAGCGCGGCGACTTGTGGCGCCCACAATGCAGCATCGCACAGGAGTCCAGGGCAAAGCACCAAAGGGATTTTTTTCATTAGTTCTGGCGACAGTCTAGTCTGCCAAACCGGTGCGGGACGGCCTCCAGACTCGTCGGTCAGATCTGGGGAAGCCCGATGATTTTTCTGTCATCGGCTGCCGTGAACAATTCTTACGAATCAGTCGCAGTTCTTGCGCACCAGAGTCGATCCAGAAAATCTCTGGCAAGCAGGTCGTGGGAATATATGCGGTCCATTTGAAATGATGGCGGTTTGCGCGAGCTTGTCGATGTCTTCCAGTTTCGGGTCGGCAGCACGCACCCATTTCACGAGTTCGGCGCTACGCGACTCGTCTACCACCGGGCGCCACTCCAGCGCGACGATCGGGCTGTGACAGGCGCCAAAGCAGAACGATTTGGAACGAGCCTGTACCCAGCGCGAACCCTGGATCGCCACCAGCAGGTACATCACTTTGGCTTCGTTCGGCGAGA
>JBJXFN010000119.1:0-14289 GCA_046155535.1 Burkholderiales bacterium | reverse complement strand
CAGTCCCATCATCTTGAGCGCTGCCTTGCACAACGCCGAGTCCGCATTCGCAAAAGTATCGAGAATGGAGAAATGGTTATCGTCCGGGCAAGGAATGTCCCCGGCGAGAACTGACGACCAGCGGTTCGCGATCAGGGCGTGTTGCTCCTTGAAACCACCGATCTCCCTTCCTCCCACCGCGATCCATAACGGCGCGCGGGTCGCGGGCGGCATCCACGCGGGACTCAGCTTGCGTGCATCCGCCTCGGTCAGTTTCAGGTCCACATTGATCGACGGCGTCCGGGAGATCGGCTCCAGGTCATAGAGTCCGCTGATCGAAAGCGCGCCCTGTATCACTTTTTGAGGCAACCCCGCGGAATAACGCGGCCACTGCGCAGCCAGGCACATGACGGCAAGATGGCCGCCCGCGGAATGGCCTGCCACAAAGATCCGGTTGCGCGGGGCGCCCACCTCCGCGGCGTTGCGGTACAACCAGGCGCCCGCTTTCAGACACTGAAGCACAATGTCCTCGACCTTGACCGCAGGACACAACGAATAGTTGATGGCCGCAACCGCCACCCCGGCATTCAAAAACGGGGCGGCGACAAAAGAATGGTCTTTCTTGTCGAGCGAACGCCAGTAACCTCCATGAATGAACATCAGCAGGGCGCGCGATTCGCCTCGCGGGCGGAAAATGTCCAGGGTTTCCATCCGGTCGTCGCCATAAGGCACGTCCAGCTCGGCATCAAGCTCGCGCCTCGCCACCACCGACCTCTGCGCCCACCTGTCGAAATAACTCTGGAAATCGGGCACCGCCGCCCGATTGCTGTAGAGCGTTTCGTAGGTCGTGGAATCTGGAATCATGGGCACCACCTTATGTTCATGTCTTTAAACGTTATTCTGTCGGCGACCCGTGCCAGCGCCGATTTCAGTGTGGAATCATGCAGGATTCAAACGCCGTTGGAAATTCCCGGCACGCGGAATATTTTTTCGTCGAGCCGCAGCCTGGCGAAAACGCGAGGGTGCGACATCCATTCGCCTGTGCGTACAAAATTGACACGCCCGCGACCCTCCCCGCGCCGCTCCTCGGGGCTTTGAACAGCCGCGCCGACCTGGTCACCCGCGGGGTCGGCGGTCTGGTTAAACATGTTTGGCCGATGGGGAGGGCCGAACTCTACGCCGACGTGGGCGACCGATGTGATCAGCGAGAAATTTTCTTGTGTCACGCCGCATTTCCGTCGTACACGAATACCGGAAGTTAAAACTGGACGCCGATTTCGGCAGCCTGATCCCGGGCACACTCGACATGGGCGGAGATTTCTTCTTTGCGACCGTCCGCGGCCGCTTCTGAGCCATCCGGCGGGGGGGGCCGGTAGCGCGGGCCCCCGATTGTTTGTTAGGGTGCGGGTTGCAAATTTTGGCGCATCCTCACCATGAACAGGAATTTTGCCCATCCCGAATATCTGCTCTCCACCGATTGGCTGGCTGACCACATTGCGGATGCGAATGTGCGCGTGCTGGATTGCACGACGCATTTGCCGCCCTTGCCGGACAACAGTTATTACACCGTGCGGCCCGGCCACGAAGAATTCCTGGCCGGCCATATTCCGGGCGCCGCGTTCGTGAACATGAATCGCGATGTCGCGGACACCTCCGCCGCCTTCAATTTCATGCTGCCCCCGGCCGCGCAGTTTGCCGCCGCGATGTCGGCACTCGGCATCGGCGCACAAACCCTAGTGGTCAGTTACTCCAGCGCCAACCACTGGTGGGCAAGCCGAATGTGGTGGATGCTGCGCGTGTTCGGCCACGACAAGGCAGCAGTGCTCGACGGCGGCCTGCAAAAATGGAAGGCAGAGGGTCGGCCTCTGGAGAGCGGAGAGGCGCGCAAACGCGCACCGGCAAATTTCCCGGAAAAATCACCGCGCCGGGAAATGGTGGCAACCCGCGGCGATGTCCTGGCCGCGATTGGCCGCGACGAAATTTGTACGGTCAATGCCTTGCGTCCTGAGCAACATGCCGGCACTGGCGGAGTCACCTATGGACGCCGTGGCCACATCCCCGGCAGCATCAACGTCGCGTCTGTCAATACGGTCGACGCTGACAATGTTTATCGCTCCCCGGCAGATTTGCGGCAGTTGTTTGCCAAGCCGCTCTCCGCCCCGAAAGTGATCGCGTATTGTGGCGGCGGGATCGCCGCAACCACGACCGCGCTGGTCCTCACGATGCTGGGCCACGAAAACGTGGCTGTGTACGATGCCTCCCTGTCGGAATGGGCAGGGGATCCGCAACTACCAATGGAAATTTAACCTCAGGGAGCCAGAATTGTTAAAGCATTTCAAGATCAACCCCGCCGATTTCACTACACCGGTTCTGGTCACCGGCGCGGGCGGCTGCATTGGCAGTTGGGCGCTGACTTTGTTATCGGACGCCGGCGTCAAAGTCGTCGCGTTTGACCTGACGGACGACAAACGGCGCCCGAAATTGCTGATGGCCAATTCGGAACTGGAGCAGGTCAAATGGATGACCGGAGACATCGGGGATCCAGCCGCCGTCCACAAAGCCGTGGAACAAAGTGGCGCCAAGGCAATCATTCATCTTGCTGCGCTGCAAGTGCCGTTCTGCAAAGCCGATCCGATTGCCGGTGCACGAGTCAATGTCACAGGGACTCTGAACGTTTTCGAGGCCGCCCGCAAACACGGGATCAAACGTCTGGCCTATGCCAGTTCGGTTGCCGCGCATGGCGTTTTTGATCCGAATACGATGCCAACTCTCTATGGCGCGTATAAATTCTGCAACGAACAGACCGCGCGCGTGTACGCCAAGGACTGGCAGGTGCCCAGCGTGGGATTGCGCCCGGGAGTGGTCTATGGGGTCGGCCGCGATCAGGGCATGACCTCCAAGACGACGGTGGCCATACTCGCAGCGGCGGCAGGCAAACCCTTCACCATCCCGTTTCGCGGGGCAGTATCCTGGCTGCACGCCGGCGAGGTAGCCAGCGCCTTTATCAAGGCCGTGTCCAAAGATCGGGTGGGATCTGAAGTATTTGATATCAATGGCGTTTCATCCACGGTGGAACATTCCCTGGAAATTCTGAAAAAAATTGCGCCGCAATCGCGAATCCAGGCGGGCGGTGAACCACTGCCCTTCCCGATGGCTATTTCGGAACAGCCGGTGCGCACCTACCTTGGCGACTACGGCTCCGTGAGTCTGGAAGACGGCATCCGGGAAACCTTTGAAGTCTTCCAGCGGCTGCTGGCCAAGGGCTTGTTGCACGCCGACAATCTGGCTTGAATGGTCGAATGGCGCAGAACGCATTGACGCGCCGAATTGGAACGGGCAAACTTCGCGGGCGCTGTACCGCGTGCGCCTGAAAAGGTCGAAGGGGGCTCGTAAAACACCCCGGAAATCGCTCAAGAAGAACCTGCGGTGCATGTGGCAAAAACACTACCTCAATAATTTCTACCCAGGAGGATTTCAAATGAAAAAAAGCATCGTTGCCGTATTGTTCGGCCTGCTGTGCGCGTTCGGTTCGTCGGGCGCTTTTGCACAGTCCAAGGTTTACTGGACCACCAGCGGCTTTTTCGGCCCTTTCCCGATCACCGGCCTGATCCCGACCATTCCAAAGGAAAAGCAGCGTGACATCACCGTCCCGGTCAGCATGTGGATCATCGATCACCCGAAAGGCCTGGTCGTGTTCGACACCGGTAACAACGTGGCGATCTCCGACGGCGGCTGCAAAGCCTACTGGGGCGAAGGCACCTGCGGCTTCCTGAAGCCCTCGCAGAAGCGCGAAGACGTGATCGACATGCAGCTGAAGAAGCTTGGCTATTCGGCTGACAAGGTGAAGGTTGTGGTGACCTCCCACTTGCACCTGGATCACGGCGCGAACCTGAAAATGTTCCCGAACGCGATTCACGCCATGCAGAAGAAGGAACTGTATCAAGGCTGGTTCCCTGAGAAGTTCCAGGGCCGCAATGGTCAGGCCCCCTTCGTGCTGGCTGACCTGGAAGGCACCCGGGAATTCAACTACCTGGAACTGGAAGGCGACTACGACCTGTTCGGTGACGGTTCCATCCTGATCCTGAGCACGCCGGGACATACGCAGGGCCATTCGTCGCTTAAGGTCAAGACCAACAGCAGCGGCACCATCATCATTTCGCAGGACGCCGTCTGGATGCAGGAAAACCTGGACGGCCACGCTGCCGGCCTGAACTACAGCGTGCAGGACTACACCAAGTCCGTCAATCGCCTGAAAATGATGCGCGATCTCGAAGGCACTTCGCTGTTCATGGCACATGACCAGGACCAGTACGCCGCCAAGGGCGGTCGCTGGTACAAGTAAGCGCTTTCCGCTTAAAATCGGTTTTGCAAGTTTTGCAAGGCCCCCTTCGGGGGGCCTTTTTGTTGCCGGAAACTCCGATGCACACCACTGATCCTGCCATCCGCTTGCAGTCCGTCTCCAAGAAATTCGGGGCCAAGACGATCGTCCACGACCTCAGTTTTTCGGTGGGAAAGGGCGAAATCGTCGGATTCCTTGGCCCGAACGGGGCGGGCAAGACGACGACCATGCGCATGATCGCGGGATTCACCACGGCTTCCTCCGGCACAATCCATGTGGCCGGATTCGACATGGCAACCCAGAATGAAGATGCCGCGCGGTGCCTGGGTTATCTTCCGGAAGTACCGCCGCTGTACGACACCCTCGAGGTCACGCAATATCTTCAGTTTGTCGCACGGGTCAAAGGCGTTTCGCGCGCCGAGATTGCGCGCGACATTGATCGCGTCGCCACCGCTTGCCGTCTCGAAGCGGTGCTCCACCGGGAGGTGTACAAACTTTCCAAAGGCTACCGCCAACGGCTGGGACTCGCCCAGGCGCTGCTCGGCAAGCCGGAGGTGCTGCTGCTGGATGAGCCGACCGCCGGCCTCGATCCGGGCCAGATCCAGGAAACCCGCGAAGTGATTCGCGCGTTCGGCGAACAACACACGGTGCTCCTGAGCACCCACATCCTGCCGGAAGTCACCATGATCTGCCAGCGCGTGGCGATCATCAATCACGGAAAACTGCTCGCCATCGACTCGCCCGCCAATTTGCAGCGCGCCTCCGAACAGACCAGCCGGGTCACCCTGGTGGCCCGGGCAGAGCCCGCAGCACTGCGAAGCGAACTCTCTGCTATCGATGGCGTCGTATCCGTGGCCGTTCTCGACGTGGCGGGAAAACCAGGCTGGTTGCAAGTCGAATGCCAGACCGACACCCGCGAAGGACTGGAGGCAGCCATTGCGCGCGCGGCCACGGCCCGCGGCGATCTGTACCGCCTGGAACGGCAACAGCCGACGCTGGAAAACATATTCCTGCGCTACGTCAGTAATGCGCCCGCGGAGGTCACACAATGAGTCAGGCCATGCATCGCATCTGGGCGGTCTATCGCAAGGAGTTGCTCGCCTATTTCCGCTCACCGATTGCCTATTTCGTCGTGGCGGTATTCCTGGTCGGAACCGGTTATTTTTTCTCCTACAGCATGTTCATGACCGGCAGCGCATCCATGGACGAAACCTTCCGCGGCATGGGCATCCTCCTTCTGACCCTGTTGCCGCTGCTGTCGATGCGGATTTTTGCCGCCGAATATAACGGCCGCACCATGGAGCTCCTGATGACATTGCCGCTCAAGACCTGGGAACTTGTCCTCGGAAAGTTTCTGGGTGCGGTCACCATCCTGGTGTTGATGACAGCCGGCACCCTTATCGACCTGGTTCCGCTTTACCTGTACGGGAACCCGCAGACGATGAACATCGTCTCCGGCTACATCGGTTTTTTCCTGCTCGGCATGGCGTGCCTGGCGATCGGCCAGCTTTTTTCCGCGTTCACCCACAACCAGATCGTCGCCGCCCTCATCACCGTGCCGGTTCTCTTGAGTTTCTGGTACGTCGGGTATCTGCAGAATTTTCAGACCCCGTTCTTGCGCGACCTGTTCGGGTATCTCTCGTTTTCCCTGCACTTCGCGGATTTCATTCAAGGCCTGATTCGCAGTGAGGCGGTGATCTTCTACGCAATCATGTGCGCGATCGCCCTGACGCTCAATGCCGCGTTTCTCCAGTGGCGCCGCTGACATGAATAATTTTTTTCGCTCCGGTTTGATTCTGGTCGCAGGTGTCGGCCTGTTGCTCGCCGCCGCGGCCATCCATGCCGTTCTTCTCGAAGGCAGCGTCTGGAACACGCTGATCGCCATTGCAGGACTGCTTCTCGCCGGTTGGGGCGGGTTCTCCCTGCGCAGCGATCTGGGGGCGTTGATCCGGCAGCAGCGTGGCGAAATTGTGCTGTTCAGCGCCGGCATCATCGGGATCCTGGTCGCCATCGGGTACCTGTCCCTGCACTTTACGGCGCGCATCGACATGACCGAATCCGGGGAACATTCGCTTTCGGAGCAGACGGTGGCCATGCTCAAACGCCTGGACACGCCGGTGCATGTGACGTTTTTCCAGGATCCGACGATGCGCGAAACCGTCGAACGCTACGAGTTGATGGCAAGCCAGACGGACAAACTCAAGGTCGAATTTTTTGATCCGGTATTAAATCCAGCAGTCGCGCGCATGCGCGGCGTGTTGTTTGCCGGCACGTCGTTGCTGGAAAGCGGAGAGCGAAAGTTGACACTGAGCGATCAAACCGAAACGGAAATCGCCAATGCCATCCTGCGAATCTCCCAGGGCGTCAGCCAGAAAATATGTTTTCTGGACGGACACCGCGAAGCCGATCCGTTTAGCCTGGAGGCGCATGATCATATGGAAGGCGGCGGCGGACACGCTCATGGCCTCGGCGCCGAATACACCACCCATCAGCAACACGGCATGGCCAAGGCGCGCAGTGCGCTCGAGACGCTCAATTACACGGTCGAAAAACTGGCGCTTACGCAGTCGAGCGCCGTGGCGGCCCTGAAAACATGTTCCTTGCTGATCGCAGCCGGATCAAAACTGCCCTATCTGCCCCAGGAAACACAGGCCATCCGGAAATTTCTGCGTGAGGGGGGTAGCGGGTTTTTCCTGCTCGACCCGTTCATCGAAACCGGGCTGGAACCGGTCCTGACCGAATATGGAATCGTCGCGGACGACTCCATCATCATCGACGAATCCAGCCACTTCTGGGCCGACCCGTCAGCACCTGCAGTGACCGACTATAACTTCCATCCGATCGCCCAGGATCTGCCGCTCACCTTCTTCCCCGGCGCGCGCTCTCTCTCGCCCACTTCCACACAGGTGCCGGGCACCACGGTCATTCCCTTGATCAACTCCTCCAAGCAGAGTTACGGCGAAACTGACCCGAAACGCGCGCAACGCGACAAGTCACGCGACTTGCAGCCCCCGCTGACCATCATGGCAATCGCCGCACGCCGCCCGATCACCGAAAATGACGACGTCTACGATGCGGGCAAGAAGAAAGTCTCGCCGGCGGTCATGGAAATCGCTCGCGCGGTCACCAGCCGCTCACGTATCGGTGTCATCGGCGATGCCGACTTCGCGACCAATTCCTTTTTCAACATCATGGGCAATGGCCGGTTGTTTCTGAACACCGTGAACTACCTCGCGTCCAAGGAAAATCTGATCGGGCTCCAACCCAAGTCGCGCGATATACCACGGGTGAACCTCACCAACCGGCAGATGAAGGGAACGTTCTTTATCGCGGTGGTTCTGATACCCGCGTTGCTGGCGGCACTCGGATTTGCGGTGTGGTGGAAGCAGCGATGAACCCGCGCGGTGCGATACGCCGGCGCATCTGGATCATCTGGGGCGCTCTCGCCGCCCTCGTCGGTGCCATCGTCTATGTGGATCACCGTCAGTCCGACGAAATTCCCCGCGAGGTCGCGGAGAGCGTTCACGGCATTGAAGGCTCGCGCTTGCTCCTGCCGGTGCCGCCCGAGGGGCTCGTCGCCGTGGAGCTGGGGCATCGTGGGGTTTTGCACCGCTTCGACCGTGATGCGTCCGGCGCGTGGCTGTATCACGGCGTGCACCAGGGGCCACAGGCGAATCATGAACATCAGGTGAATCCGGCTCAGGCCGAAACGATCAGCAAGGCATTTGCCGCGCTCGGGCGCGCCCGGATGGAACGGTTTCTGGAACTCGACCTGAACGCCCAGAGTTACGGGCTCACTGCGCCGCAGATGGTCATCCTTGTTTACGGGAAAAACCAGCCTCTGCCGCTCGCCCAGTTCGCCGTGGGTGACGTAGCGCCCGACAGAATGAGCCGCTATGTGCTGAAGGTCGGCGGCAATACAGTGGTCACCATCGCCGACTATCAGATCGAAAATCTGATTGGCTTGATCGAAAAACTGCAACTGCCACCTTCCTCGTCAGCGGCCAAGCCCTGAATTTCCAGATTCAAGGTTCCGTTCGCATGTCCCTGCTGTTTCGCGTCGCCAGCCTACTTCTCGTCCTGTGGTGGCCGGCCGCCGTGCCCGCGCACACCGGCGGCATGACCGGTTTCGTCAATATCACCATCCGCGGCGACGCGGTGCGCTACAACCTGGCCCTCTCGGAAGTGTCTGCGGGGCCTTTGCACGAAGCAATGAAACTGGGACAGCCGGGCGTAGCGCCGGACTACCCGGCGCTGCTCAAGGCCATGGGGGAAAAAGTTGTCCTCGAATCCGAGTCCGGACCCTGCGTGGCACATCCGGCCAGCGTACAGCCGCCGTCGGCGGACAACATCAAACTGCTGGGCGTGGTGGACTACCGGTGTCCGGCACCCATTCGCACGCTACGCATCCGCGACAACATGCCGGAGGTGCTCGGTGAATCGCATCACAGCCTGGCGCTGATTCTCTGGGATGGTGGCAGCCAGCAATTCGCTTTCGGCGGCGACGCCCGAGAAACCCGGGTCGATCTGGGCAGCAAGGCGAATGCTCCAAAAGGTGCCGGCAGTTACTTCCCGCTCGGCATCGAACACATTCTGCTGGGGTATGACCATCTGCTGTTCCTGCTCATGTTGATCCTGCGAGGCGGGAATCTGATCCAGTTGCTGAAAATCATCACCGGTTTCACAGTCGCCCACAGCATCACGCTTGCGCTCGCTGCGATGGATCTGGTCGTCCTTCCCGGCACATTGGTGGAGGCTGTGATCGCGCTATCGATCGCCTATGTCGCCGCGGAGAATCTGTTCCCGAAATACGCTGCGTCCCGTCGCTGGGCGGTCAGCTTCGCCTTCGGTCTGATGCACGGCTTTGGCTTTTCGTCGGTGCTGCGCGAGATCGGCCTGCCGAAAGAGAACCTGCTCTTGTCCTTGCTCAATTTCAACCTGGGGGTGGAAGCCGGGCAGGCGGCAGTAGTCCTGCTGTTGATCCCGATCCTGCTCAAATTGCGCAAGACAACCTGGGAACCCAGAGTTGTCCTGGTGCTCTCGGGCATCGTGATGTTTGTCGGCCTGGGACTGTTTGTGGACCGGGCGTTTCTCGCCGGCTGAAGCGAAGCCGTTTACGCTGCGCGGGTCGATGCCTATGCAACGGTCACTTGAATGTCAGGCCTGCCTTGACATCCCTTGTTTTTCGTCCTTGGTTTTTCGTCCTTGGTTTTTCCTCCGCGTCCTCCGCGGTGAGAGATTATATTTTTCGCCTGCCACCTATTCTCATCGGCAGCCTTAACGTTGCACCGTCAGCACGGTAAACCCTTCGCCGATCAGTTCGCGCTGGAGCGTCCCGCGCAGGCCGGCGTCGCGCAACAGCTTTTCCTGTTCCTCCCGGGTCGGAATCACATTGCCCCAGATCAGTTCTTCGAAACCCGTTTGCAGCGGAAACCGGAATGCCGGCTGCCGTGCCTCGGCCAGCGTGGCGGGATAAGTTTCGTCCACAATCACCATCCAGCCGCCGGGCCGGAGCGTGCGCGCCGCGGCCGCCACCACGGCAGGACGGATGGTCGGCGAAATTTCGTGCAGCACCTCGATCATTACGCAGGCATCGAACGAGGCCGCCGCAGCATCCACTTTTTCCTTGTGAACCTCAATGCGCCCCGCCAATCCTGCCTTGCCGATTTTCTCCCGCGCCAGCGCCAGACTTTCGTCGTCGATGTCCACACCGGCCAGGCGCGCATTCGGAAAGGCCTTCGCCGCCTGCATCAGAAAATTGCCCGTCCCGCAGCCGATCTCCAGGATTGCGCCCCCCGCCGCCAGTTTCTCCGCCAGGCCGCCAAGCGCCGGGAGAATTTTTTTTGCAGTGGCCACTTGCAGGCCCTGGGTGGATTCGGCGATGGCCTGATTGAAGTGGTCGCCGCGCCCCTGGAAAGGCTTGACCTGGCCGGACTTGAACGCTTCCCGGCATCGGCGGAAATCTTCCGCCGCGATCTCGGTCCCGAGCCGGACGTAGCCGCCCAGATAACGCGGATGAGATGGCGTGGCCAGAATGGCCTGGTAATGCGCCGCCAGCCGGTATTCGCCTTCCGCGTTGGCATCCAGAATTTCCATGCCATAAGCGGTCCGGCACCAGACTTCCACGTAAGGCGGGTGCAGGCCGAGCCGGTCGGCCAGTTCGGTGCCGGTCAGGCCCGGCGTTTCCGCCAATGCCTTGAACAGCCCGAGATGCACGCCCAGATCGATCAGATAAATGGTATTGAATCCCCGCCGCCACTCGAAGATCCGCGCCACCTGCATGTCTGCTGTGATCTCTGCAGCAACGTCACTCCCCGATTCCGCCATGCCCGCCTCCGATTTGATCGCATCTACTCTCACCGCAGTATACTGGCGGCACGACGCGGGCGCGTGCCCCGCGATATTTCTGGCGAACATCTCACATGAAAATCCTGAAAATTCTTCCCCTGGTCTGGTGTTTTCTCACTTCGGCCGCCCTTGCCGCCCCGGAAGTCGGCCAGCCCGCGCCTGCGCTGAAGGGGACCTATTTCTCCGGGCAAGCCTTCGACCTGAAGGCGATGAAAGGCAAGGTGGTGCTGGTGAATTTCTACTCCAGCTACTGCAAGCACTGTGCTTTCGAAATCGGCATCCTGGAAACGTTTCGGGACGAACACCGGCAGGAGGGGTTCGAGGTGATCGTGGTGGGTGTGGATCGCCCGCAGGATCGTCCGCGCGTCGAGCGCATGCTGGGCATCTACAATCTCTCTGGCACCACCGCCGTCGAACTCCTGGAAAGCGGATTCGAGTCGGTCTACGCGACGCCCACCGCATTTCTGATTGATCGGGAAGGCATCCTGCGCGACAAGACCCGTGGCGGCAAAACACCCATGTATTACGCTGACAAAGTCGTGCCTCTGCTGAAAACGCCTTGATCGGGTGCTCCGTCCCACTGTCACACTTGGGCACTGCGCGCGGGAGCCCTTGCGAACACCATGAAACTTGATTTTTCCCAGTCCGGTCTAGCGCCGGAATTGCTCTGGACCATCGCCGTGTTTGCAGCCGTGGTGCTGGCCAATGTCGGCATCTCTGCAATGCTGCGCAGCCGCGGCTGGTTATCCCGGGAAACCAAGCTGCGCGCATCGGTCTTCTGGCGCAATTTCTCCTTCCTGCTTGCGCTGATCGCCTTGATCATTGTCTGGTGGGCAGAGTTGCTTGCCGCGGCATTGTCTCTGGCCGCATTGAGCGTTGCCGTGGTGCTGGCCGGAAAAGAATTGTTCACGTCCGCGCTCGGATATATCCATCGCACCACCTCGGGCAGCTTCAGTTTCGGCGACGTCATCGAAATCAACGGCATCCGCGGTGAAGTCATCGATCAGACACTTTTGTCCACCACAGTGCTGGAAATGAGCGAGGAACATCTGTTCACCGGCAAGGTCGTGCAGTTTCCCAACAGTTTTTTTGTCGTCCACGCGATGAAGAACAATTCTCGGCTCGGGGATTATCAGCTCGCCATGGTCAAAATTCCGATCGATTCGGGCATCGAACTGGACACAGCGAAACGCCTCCTTTCGGAAGTTGCCATGTCGGTCTGCCAGTCATTCGTCGCACCGGCGCAGTCCGCCCTGCGCGAACTGGAAGGCGAACAGTTTGTGGTCATGCCTTCGGCAGAGCCCAGGGTCAGCATCCGACTTGGGGAGGCAGGAAAGACGACCCTGCTGTTGCGCTTCCCCTGCCCCGCCAATCAGCGCACCCGCACCGAACAGGAAATACTCGCGAAGTATCTCGCCGCGTTGCGCAATGTCACGCCGCCCTGAGATCTGGACGAATTGCGTCCATCCGGGCCGCCACAAAACGAATGGGCGTCCGAAGACGCCCATCCTCCCTTCCCCTTGAGGATCTTTTTTTGAGGGAATGTCAGGCAGGACTTGCCCGGTGGTCGAGGTCGGCGCCCTGGTCGGTGGCAAATTCTTTCTTGACGTACTTCGTGCTGTAGCCATTGAACAGATGGCCGATCAGCCCCCGATCCAGATCGCTGGTGCCCATGTACCAGTCGGCAACCGGGTAGGTCAGGTTCATGTTGCGTTCCATCATGATCGGCTGGCTGTGATGCGCGGCATGATGACGACGGATGGTGTTGACGAGCGGGCAGTTGCGCACAAACCAGTTGTCGTGCACGTGACAGCAAAGGTGAAAGGTTTCGTAGTTCAGGTAGTAGATGGGCGTCAACATCATGAGGATGTAACCCGCGTTCGCGGACCACAGGAATCCCATTATCAGCGCCACCGGCAGCGTCATCAGCATGAACACCAGCAGCGCATAAGGCGGGAACAGCACGATACGCCACTCCCGGTTGCTGTCATAGGTCATCACCTGGGCGGTGAAGTACTGGTGGTGCTGGTGCGTGTGGCGATGGTAGACGGGCATCAGGATGCCGCCCAGGCCCTTGATGGGGCGGTGCATTGCGTTCTTGTGCAACCACCATTCGTTCCAGTTGTAGAACACCAACACCGGGATCACGTACAGCAACTCCCACAGGGTGGGCTCCTGGATTCTCGACAGGCAGAAGGCGATCACGGCACCGCCGGGAATGAAGATCGACAAAAAATGGCCCCAGCCGTTGTACCAGGTCGCAATGTTGCGCCGGTATTCCTCTCGAAATGCCGCTTGTTTCGGGGTCAAGATGCCGGTGGTCATAAGTCCCTCTGTGGAATAAGTCTGTATTCTTCGCCGGCAGACGGCCTGCCCGCCTCCTGCGCCGGGGAAAACCTTACCTCCGCCCGAGGCTGCCGGTCAAGCCGATGCGTGCAACTTGCCCCGGAAGGGGCGATGTTTTAAGGTGCAGGCTTATCCACCCTGCCTCGGAACATGTCTGCCACAATCCCGGATTCCTTCCGCCGCGACGCCAAGGTGATCAGCCTGGTCGGCCTGGCCCACGGCACCTCGCATTTTTTTCATCTGTCGCTGGCCCCGCTGTTTCCATGGCTGAAAGACGCCTTCGCGCTCAGCTATGCTGAACTCGGACTCCTGATGACGGTGTTTTTCATCGTCTCGGGTATCGGCCAGGCATTGGCCGGATTTGTGGTCGACCGCATTGGAGCCCTGCCCGTCCTGTTCAGCGGCATTGCGCTGCTCGGCATTGCCGCGCTAGGCCTCGCTGCCAGTCAGAACTATCCGATGCTGATGTTTTTTGCGGGGTTGACCGGATTGGGGAACAGCGTATTTCATCCGGCGGACTTCACCCTGCTCAACCGACGTGTAAGCGTGCCGCGGCTGGGCCACGCGTTCAGCATGCACGGCCTGTGCGGCACCCTGGGCTGGGCTCTGGCACCGGTGTTCCTGGTAGGCATCGCCAGTCTTGCCGGGTGGCGCGCCGCGCTGCTTGGCGCGGCCGTGCTCGCATTCCTGGTCCTCGGGTTCTTGATGATGTGCCGCGAATTGCTGGATCCGCGCGACGTCCGCGAATCCTTGAGCGGACCAACGCGTGCCGCCGGTCCGGCAGGCATTCTGGGGTTCATGAAGGCGCGCGGTGTCTGGATGTGTTTCATTTTTTTTCTGATTTCTTCCATTTCCTTCGGCGGCATCCAGAGTTTTGCCCCGGCCGCATTGCGCGAACTCTACGGCGTGACGCTGGTCCTGGCCACGGGGTGCATCACCGCCTACATGCTGGGCAGCGCCGGCGGCATCATTGCCGGCGGCTTTCTGGCGGCGAGAACCGTGCATCACGAACGTGTCATCGCAGTGTCTTTTTCGATCGCCGGCGCCCTGGCCATCCTGGTGGCCAGCGGTTCCCTGCCCGCCAGTCTGTTGATCTTGCTGCTGGGCCTGATCGGATTCGGCACCGGCATTGCCAACCCCTCGCGCGATTTGCTGATTCGCGGCGCGGCGCCCAAAGGCGCCACCGGCCGGGTCTACGGTGTGGTCTATTCGGGTCTGGACGTCGGCATTGCCATTGCGCCAACGCTGTTCGGCATGATGATGGACGCGCGCCATCC
>JBJXFN010000114.1:0-36896 GCA_046155535.1 Burkholderiales bacterium | reverse complement strand
GAACCGCTGGTCGTCAGTTCTCGCCGGGGACATTCCTTGCCCGGACGATAACCATTTCTCCATTCTCGATACTTTTGCGAATGCGGACTCGGCGTTGTGCAAGGCAGCGCTCAAGATGATGGGACTGCAGGCAGGCACGAGGTACGACGATCCAGGGCCGAGTTAACTTCATCTCCCAGCTGCTGGTATTATATCCAGCATGCCACTCAAGACCGTCTCAGGTGATCATGGCGCCTTGTACAAAGGACGCGGAGCGGCGCAAAATCCCGAGGGGCGCTTTGCGTCGCAGCACCGGGAAGGGGTGGACGACGGTTGGTCGGTGGCCGACGAAAACGCACCAGCCCGGCCGGCCACCATCGTCACCGAGGAGAGGGTCAAAAGCATCCTCTCGCGCAATGATTCTCCGGATGTGCCTTTTTCCTACAGCATCAATCCGTACCGAGGCTGCGAGCATGGTTGCATCTATTGTTATGCACGTCCGTCCCATGCTTACCTGAACCTGTCTCCCGGGCTTGATTTCGAGACCCGGATTTTCGCCAAGGTGAACGCGGCCGAACGGTTGCGGGAAGAATTGGCCCGACCGGGCTACAAATGCGAAACCATCGCCGTGGGCGCTAACACCGACCCCTACCAGCCTGCGGAACGCGAATGGAAGATCACGCGGTCGATCATCGAGGTGGCATCCGAGTGCCGGCAGCCGCTGGGATTCGTCACCAAGAACGCTTTGATCGAGCGCGATCTGGATCTGCTCGTCCCGATGGCCGAAAAGCGGCTGGCAGCAGCCTTTGTTTCGGTCACCACGCTGGACAACGAACTGGCGCGGCGCCTGGAGCCGCGCGCTTCGGCACCTGCGCGGCGTATCGAGGCGATCCGGCGCCTGGCCGGGGTTGGTGTGCCGGTGGGTGTGCTGGTGGCCCCGGTCATCCCTTTTCTCACGGATTCGGAGATGGAGCGTATTCTGGAGGCTGCCCGAAATGCTGGCGCAAGTTATGCCGGCTACGTGCTGTTGCGACTGCCTTACGAAGTCAAGGATCTTTTCAGGAACTGGCTCCTCAATCACTATCCGCTCAAGGCCGGACATGTGATGAGCCGGGTGCATCAAATGCGCGGGGGCCGCGACAATGATCCGGCGTTTGGATCGCGGATGCGCGGCGAGGGAGAGTTCGCGAGGATGCTCCTGCATCGGTTTGAAACGCGTTGCCGACAACTTGGATTTGAACGCGATCGCGTCGCCCTGGACTGCTCGCAGTTGCGGCCGCCGCGAGCCGATGGTCAACTGGACTTGTTCCGGTAAGAAGGGGTGCCTGGCAGATGCAAATCGAATTCTCGTGGCAATGCCGAAAGTCTCCGGTGCAAGAAGGATGACCAGAATCTTTTCGGCAGCGAGCCTGATGGAGGCGTATCTGGTACGCGATATGTTGGGCCACTCGGGGATCGAAGCCAGGGTGCTCAACGAGAATCTCCTGAGTATCGCCGGGGAGATCCCGTTGCATCACGCATGGCCGGAAGTCTGGATCCTGCATCCGGCCGACAGGCAACGCGCCCTTGACGTTGTGCGGGAGCTGAGCAGTCCGGCTGCCGCGCAGCCCGGGGTGTTTTGTCCAGGTTGTCATGAAGAGAATCCGAAAAACTTCGAACTCTGCTGGCATTGTGGGCGCGCATTGCCGTGACGTCGGTCGTCGCCGGGTCTTGTCGTCCCTGGTCGGCTGGGCAGTGACTGCGGCCCTGCCATTCGGTCAGGTTCATGCGAGAAAAACAAGCTTGAAAACCTGTCTGTACGCAGACGATCGATTGGCGAGCTACGGGTTTCCGGTGGGACACCCGTTGGGCATGGACCGCCAGGGGGCTTTTTTGCGTGAAGCCCGTGCCCAGGGTCTGGTGGAACAGGTGCGGGTCATGGCCAGCCGCCCGGCAGCGGCTTCGGAAATCAGTCGCTTCCATACCCCGGCGTATGTGGCTTTTGTTGCCGGCGCCGAATCATCGGGTGTGGAGATGCTGGACGCCGGCGATACGCCGGTGTTTCCCGGCATCTACCCGGCGTCGGCCAATGTGGTGGGGGCCGCGCTGGATGGCTTGGGCAGGGTGATGTCCGGCGAGAGTCCGCGCAGCTTTCAGCCCATCGGCGGGTTACATCATGCGCGCCGAGAGCGCGCGGCAGGATTCTGCGTCTTCAATGATCTGGGTGTTGTCATCGAAACGCTGCGCAGCCACTATGGAGTGAAACGGGTCGCGTATGTCGATATCGATGTCCATCACGGCGACGGGGTGTTCTATCCGTTCGAGGAGGACCCGGACCTGATCTTCGCCGACATTCACCAGGATGGCCGCAGCCTGTATCCCGGCACTGGACATGAATCTGAAACAGGCCGGGGTGCCGCCAGAGGGACCAAACTCAACGTTGCTCTAAAGGCCGGGGCAGGGGACGCCGAATTCCTGCAAGCCTGGCCGCGGGTCGAGGCGCTGCTCGACCGGTTCCGGCCGGGGTTTATCTTGTTTCAGTGTGGTGCCGACGGACTGCGGGGTGATCCGCTGGCGCAGCTGCATTATTCCGCCGAGGTACACCGGCACGCCGCGAGGCGTCTGCGGTCTTTGGCCGATCAGTATTGCGCCGGTCGCATCATGGCCTTCGGAGGCGGCGGTTACGACCGGACCAACCTCAGTCAGGCCTGGTCGGCCGTGCTGCGGGAATTCGCCAGTTAGGACGGCTCGTCTGTGCGGTGCCGGTGCGGGGACGGGATCAGGCCGGAACGACGGGCAGTCCGGCAAGCGCCATCGCCAGTTCCGACTCCTCGTAACTTCTGTCGGTGAGTTTGCCCGCAAAATAGTCCGTATAGGCTTGCATATCGAAGTGGCCATGGCCGCAGAGATTGAACAGGATCGTGCGCGATTTGCCTTCCTGTTTGCAACGCAGCGCTTCGTCCATTGCCGCTTTGACCGCGTGGTTGGCCTCCGGGGCGGGAACAATGCCTTCGGCGCGCGCAAATTTGACCCCGGCTTCGAAAACCTCGGTTTGCTTGTAGGCACGCGCCTCGATCAGACCCAGTTCCTTGATATGCGAAACCAGTGGCGACATGCCGTGATAGCGTAATCCGCCGGCGTGCACCGCCGGCGGAATGAACGTCGAACCCAGCGTGTGCATTTTGACCAGCGGCGTCAGATGACCGGTGTCGCCAAAATCGTAGGCGAACTTTCCCTTGGTCAGAGAAGGGCAGGCCGCCGGCTCCACGGCGATGATGCGGCGCTTCTTGCCGCCGCGCAGTTGCGCGCCGAGGAACGGGAAGACGATGCCCGCAAAATTGGACCCACCGCCCGTGCAGCCGATGAGAATGTCCGGATCGTCTCCCGCCATTTCCATTTGCTTCATCGCCTCCTGCCCCACCACGGTCTGGTGCAGCAAAACGTGATTGAGCACGGAGCCCAGGGCGTATTTGGTGTCGTC
Source organism: Burkholderiales bacterium (assembly GCA_046155535.1). GTDB lineage: Bacteria > Pseudomonadota > Gammaproteobacteria > Burkholderiales > JACQAP01 > JACQAP01. The sequence goes on along the minus strand of JBJXFN010000114.1, from coordinate 33,457 downwards.
CCGGGTTGCGGCGACTTCGACAGCCTCCGAAATGGCGATGCCGAGCGAGCCGGTACTGTCGGGAGTCTTCGCGAGGATGGCCCGACCGACGTTGGTTTCCATGGACGGGCTGGCGATGCAGCGCGCGCCATACGTTTCCATCAGCGCGCGGCGATAGGGTTTTTGCTGGTAGGACACCTTGACCATGAAGACCTGGACTTCGATGCCGAACAGCGCGCCGGCAAAGGCAAGCGACGACCCCCACTGCCCCGCGCCAGTTTCCGTGGAAATTTTCCGGATACCGGCTTCCCGGTTGTAAAACGCCTGCGCGACCGCTGTGTTGGGCTTGTGAGAGCCGGCGGGACTGACCCCTTCGTACTTGTAGTAAATTTTTGCCGGGGTATCGAGGATTTTTTCCAGGCGGCGGGCCCGAAACAGCGGGCTGGGGCGCCACTGTCGGTATATGTCCCGGACTGGCAAAGGAATCTCGATTTCCCGTTCTGCCGAGACTTCCTGCATGATCAACGACATCGGAAACAGGGGGGCCAGATCGTCCGGACCCAGCGGCTGGAGCGTGCCAGGGTGTAAAGGCGGCGGCGGTGGCGATGGCAAATCGGCCATCAGGTTGTACCAGGACCGCGGCATCTGTTCTTCGCCAAGAAGATACTTGATGGATTCCGGCATGATTTCCTCAGGTTATTCTCGAAACTCCCATCCGGCGGGCGGGATTGGCGTCGGGTTTTCAGGCCCTGGCGCCGGCGCGACGGCGCCGTTCGGAAATCGGGACGACATTGTCCTGCCGGCGATCGGACAATCCGGCGCGCCGGATCAGATCATTCCAGAAGCCGTCGCTGTCCTCGGATTTGAAGGCCACATAAAGCGCCACTTCTTCCGGGTAGGAGGATGCCGAGCCGAGCCGCGGCAAATGACGAACCGAGGAATGGTTCTGGTAAGCCCGGCGATCCGCCTCCCATGCGTGAAGGATCGTGTGCCAAAGTGAGCGTTCGAAAGGATCATCGTCATCCTCGAAACCGTACTGCCATTTCAAAAAAGAGACTTCGACCGGGGAAAGGCTCGTGCTGCGGAACTCGATGCTCATGGACTCCTCAATTTTTGGATGGGTGTTCTTGCGGCGGCAGTGGCATATTCAAAGAATAATTTTGTGTTCGGTAATAGTGTGCAGCCAGGCGATTGACTTGGCAAATTGAAAAACGCGAAATGCTGGTGACGAAGCGTTGGACCTCCGGATTGACGGGGGGCGGCGGAAGCAGGCACGGTTCTTCCGATAGAGCGATTACGCGTTCCGTCCGCATGGCGGGCTGTTAGAATTCAATCCCTTTTTGGCGGCGCGCACTGGGTTTTTTTACCGCGCCGATTCGCCAATGCATCCCGTTGAACACCGCAAGTCCTCCGCTCTTGGCCATGCCGGATTCCCGTGGCGAATGGCGGCAGTGAATCTTGCCCTGGTGGTTGTTTCGCTGATCGTCGCCGCCGCCGTGGTGGAACTCGCCTCGTGGATTTGGCTGAAACATTTCCGGGCGAATCATCTGGCCCGCTGGGAATTCCGCGCCACCCGGCCGCCGCCTTATCTCGATGCGGACTATTTCGGCGCGCAATTCCTGGCCGAGGCGCAGGCCGCCGTGTCAGGACGGTTGACGGATGTGGCCGAACTGGCCGACTTTCACGGCCGGCATTTCAATGTTGTGGATGGTTTTCGAGTGACGACGGATATGCCGCGTCGTGCCTCACGGCGGGTGTTGATGTTTGGCGGCTCGACCTTGTTCGGTCAGGAGGTGCCCGACCAGCACACCATCGCCAGCGCCCTGCAAAGGATGCTGAACGCCAGCGGGCGCCAGTGGGAAGTGCGCAACTTCGGTCTGCCGGGGATGAACGCTGTCCAGCAGACCCGGATTCTGCGGCGCGTGATGCTGCGCAAGGATGACCTGATCGTGTATTACCACGGGGTCAACGATATCTATTACCTGGTATTTGGCGGCTACCGCGAAGGCTGGGTCAAGGGTGTACCGGCGTTCCGGCCGGTGCAGAAACTCAGCACCCTGCATCACGTGTTACATGGGTGGCACGAGCGGTTCAAGGACCACAGTTTCACCGCAAAGCTGGCACTGGATGTCTATCAGCGAGGCCGGCCTTCCACGGTGACTGACGAGGCGGAACTGGCGCGCAATCTGCAAATGGCCACCGCGCAGTTCCGCACGGCTATTACGGAAGCGACGGAAGTCGCCCGCGGCGCGGACGCGCAATTCGTGCATTTTCTGCAACCCCAGGTCTTTGCGAACGCGCAGATGACCGAGTACGAAAAAACTCTGGTGACCAATCCCCTGGAAACCCCGCCGGGGGTGGATTCCGCGTTCCGGCTCGGTTATCCGGCACTGCGAGCGGTGGCGGAATCGCTCGAAGAAGCCGGGGTGCGGTTTGTGGACATGTCGGACGCTCTCGACCGAAGGGCGCCGAACGAGGAGGTCTTCCTGGATTTCTGCCACCTTGCCCACCGGGGCAATGCAATAGTCGCCCGCCGCATCCTGGACGAACTGTTACGCGACCAGAATCCCCGCTAGGATTATTTTCTGCATATCGGTGCGCCAGGAACGCATGGGGAACGATTGGTGAACGCGTCAAAGCTGCGAAGACTGTTGCGGTGCCCCCCCGCCTTATCTACACTGTTCCGGTTCAATGACAACAAAGAAGGGGAGTGCCGTGATGAAAAATCCGCTGGATTCTCTGTGGGGAACCGTGATCTCAGGAATTGTCCTGACGGTTGTCCTCTATTACGTCGCAAAGACATTGATGGGAGGCTGAGAACATGGACTTCGTACCTGCAATTTCGCGCTGGATTCACCTGCTTGCCGGGGTGATGTGGATCGGGCTGCTTTATTACTTCAATTTTGTTCAGGTTGGGGCGCTCAAGGCCGCGCAGGCCGACAGTACTGCGGCCGGTATCACCAAACACGTGGCGCCACGGGCGCTGCTGTATTTCCGCTGGGCCGCGGTGGTCACCTGGTTGGCGGGCGCCGCCCTGTTGGGCGCCAATTTCGGTAATGCCTTCCTGCTGCGTCCAAGCCACGTTGCAATCGGTATCGGCGCCTGGTTGGGGACCATCATGCTGTTCAATGTCTGGATGCTGATCTGGCCGAACCAGAAAAAGATACTGGGCATTGTGCAGGCCAGTGATGAAGAAAAGAACAAAGCGCGCCGGGTGGCATTCCTCGCGTCCCGTACCAACACGGCGTTATCCATTCCCATGTTGTTCTTCATGGCCGCCGGTGCGCACGGCAACGCCTATTTCGGAATTTAGCCGGCAGTTCTGACGCGCACGGCGGAATCCGCCGTGCGCTTTTCATTTGGCGGGCGGCAACTTGTCCAGGCCCAGCACGCGATCGCCGGCTTTGATGCCCCGTTTGCCGAACCATCCGCGGTTGACTTCCAGGGCATAAGCCGCAATTCCCCGGGACGCGTGCGATTGCTCCGAGTGGGGTGTCATGTCCTCGATATTCAGAATCCGGCCGGTTTCGTCAATGAAGGCCACAGACAGGGGAATGCGGGTGTTTTTCATCCACATGGCAGCAGCTGCCTTTTTGGGATAAAGAAAAATCATGCCGGTATTCTCCGGCAGCCGGTCGCGGTACATCAGTCCGCGAGTTCTCTGCTCTTCTGTTTGCGCAATTTCCGCCCGAATGGTGTGATTTCTGATTTTTAGAGGATAAGTCAGAAGGGGATCAGCAAAAGCCGGCGATGACGCGGCCACAAGAGCCGACAGGCAGAAAGAAACAATCCAGGCGATTTTTTTCAGATCGATCAAGATTTCACACCGTGAAATGTTGCTGGGGCCTTCTCATTGCATGATTCGCCATGCGCTGCCGGAAGTGCCCGCACGAGGAATTCGCATTTTACGCGAATGCACTTGCACAATTTTTCGTTGACTGGTCGGGTCTTGGTAATCTTGCCGGACACTTTGCAAGGCATCAAACTTACCCAGTGCCAGAGAAGTCCCCATTTTTCGCGGCGCAGGCCGACGGCGCTCAAGAAGTAATGGTGCAGAGCAGCAAAATCGGCGGCCGCGAAGGCGGTGTTTTTTTGCGATTCCGGGGGTATTGCCACAGTGCAAGAAATTTGTTGACAAGGCACTGGTCCAACTCGTATTTTTCAATTGCTGTAAAGCCAGTCTGGTTCGTCAGGCAATTCGGTCTTGCTTTACGCATGGTGAAGTTGTAATCAAAATCAATGCGCAGTGTCGTACAAAAGATTGTGGGTGCTGCGCACTTCTTCGGGAGGTTTTAAAAATTATGGTGAAGCAATCGTTGCACTTCAAACGTGCCGCGGTATCCATCGCTGCTGTCGCGGCGTTCGGTGCTTCAGGAGTGGCTTCCGCCGTAGGTGTGGATACGCTGACGTCAACGCTGTATCCGAACTACGTAACGGACGACATGCTCCTGAATGCGGACAAGGATCATCAAAACTGGCTGCATTACGGCAAGGATTATCAAACGACCCGTTACAGCGCACTTTCGCAAGTCAACAAAGGCAACGTCAAGAAGCTGCGCCCGGTCTACAACCTGTCTTTCGGTGTCTTGGAAGGCCAGGACAGCCAGGCTGTGGCGGTGAACGGCACCGTTTACGTGACCACGACTTTCAGCAAAGTGATCGCTCTGGACGGCGCAACCGGCAAAGTAATTTGGAAATACGAACACGAACTGCCGGGCGACGTTTTCCCGAAGCTGTGTTGTGACGTTGTCAATCGCGGTGTTGCCGTTTACAAGAACAAGGTTTATCTGGCGACCCTCGACGCGCACATCGTTGCACTCGACAACCACACGGGCAAGGTGGTCTGGGACAAGAAGATGGGTGATTACACCTACGCCGAAACCTTCACCATCATGCCGATGGCCCTGCGCAACAAGATCATTTTCGGTACGGCAGGTGCTGAATACGGTGTTCGCGGCTGGATCGCGGCGATCGATGCGGATACGGGCGCTCCGGTGTGGAAGACCTACACCATTCCCGGACCCGGCGAGCCTGGCAATGACACCTGGGCTGGTGAGTCCTGGAAATACGGTGGTGGTTCCGCCTGGATCACGGGTGCCTACGACCGTGAAACCAACCGTCTGTTCTGGCCCGTGGGCAACCCCGGTCCGGACTTCGACCGTCACGTTCGCCTCGGTGACAATCTGTTCACCAACAGCAACCTCGTGATGGATCCGGACACCGGCAAGATCCTTTCGTACTTCAACTACACGCCAAACGATCCGTATGACTATGACGGCGTGAACGAAATGATCCTTGTTGATCTCGGCGGCAAGAAGCTCTGGCTGCACGGCTCGCGCAATGGCCACATCTATGGTATCGACCGCGTCAACACGGTCAAGACCAAGCATGGCAACGAGCACAAGTGCGTCTGGGTCACCCCGTTGCAGCGTGTGAACTGGGTCAAGACCCCGATCAGCCCGTCCAACAACTGCCGGCCGATCTACAACTATCCTGAAAAGGATGTGGTGTACGACAAGGTGACCACCGACATTGCTCCGTCCCTGGACGGCGGCAAGGAATGGCACCCGATGGCTTACAGCCACCGCACCAAGATGGTTTATGTGCCGGTGTACGACTTCGCTATGGACCTCCAAGCCAAGAAAATGGAATGGAAGCGTGGTGAGTGGTATCTGGGCGCGAAGGTTATTACCTTCAACGCCGGTGCTGGCAGCATCAAGGGTGTCGATGGCACCACTGGCAAGATCGTCTGGCAGAAATCCCAGAGCTGGCCCGCAACCAGCGGTACGCTGGCAACCGGTGGCGGCCTGGTGTTCTACGGCGATCCGGAAGGCATGTTCCACGCTCTGGACGATGAAACCGGCGAAGACCTCTGGGCTTTCCAGGTTGGTTCCGGCATTCACGGCAACCCGACAACCTACACCGTCAACGGCAAGCAGTACGTCTCCATCGTTTACGGGATGGGCGGCGGCGGAATCTGGGGTCTGTACTTCGGCGAATGGCTGAAGAAGGCGACCAAAGGCGGCGGCCTGATGGTGTTTGCTGTCGACGATTAATTGCCGACAGGGCTTCATTCAGTAGTCTTCAGTAATGAAATTGAGAAGGGGGGGCGCTAGCCCTCCCTTCTTTTTTGTCCGAGAATCGCGCGGGATTTCGCGGTGATGTTTTGTAAACCAGGGAATTTGCAGGGCGTTTAAACGACAAAGGGGAACGACCCGTCAAAATCGTGAAGGAGTGAACTGTGCATAAGTTGTGGAAATTTGCTGGACTGTCAGTCGTATTACTGTTTTGCGTATCTACCGCCCGGGCCCAGAGTGATGGGGAGGAACCCGCCGATGCCTTGGCAATGGCCAAGGCAAAGGGAAAACTGGTCGCTTGTTCGGATCCCTACAATTACCCGTATGCGGTGCAGAATGGGGATCCGCCAGGATTTGACGTCGAAATCGTCCGAGAGATTGCCAAACTTGGCGGAATGTCTTTGGAAATGGCTTGGGTCAACACCGCGAGCCGTGGCGGGACGTCCCGGGCCTTTCGGAACTCCATTCTGAAAAAGGAATGTGATGTTTTTGTCGGCATGTCGGACAACGGCGATGACGACATGTTGATGGGGAAATTGGTGTTTACCAAACCTTATCTTGGCGTGGGTTATGTACTCGTTGTGCAAGGACGTGCGGAGGGCTTGAAGAGTCTCGAGGAGCTTAAGCAGGCCAAGGTCAAGGTCGGCGTTGCCATGTCCACGCCTGCCGATGATTTTCTGCATACAAACGGCATTGGGCGCGAACTCTATCTTGATAATCGGCGGATCATGCAGGGTATGGCGAAAGGGGAAGTCGACGCCAGCATGGTGTGGGCGACAGCCGTGGCTGTGGGGAGGAAGGAGCACCCCGGCGCCAGGTTTCACTTGATTGAAGGGTATGTTCCGGCCGAAGGCCATCAATGGAATCTGAACTTCATCGCGCGAAAGCAGGACAAGACTCTGGTCGAATTCCTCAACGACGGCGTGGATAAGCTGCTGTCCAACGGCAAGATCAAACAGATCGTCGAGTCGTACGAAGTGCCTTTTTACCCGCCGTTTTCTTAGTTTAAATTCAGGGAGGATTGTTCGTTATGCGTCAGATCCAAATTGCCGGATTGTTCCGGAAGCTGTGGTGGCTGGGCCTGATTGTTTTCGGGCTGCTGGCGGCTGTGCCCGCATCGGCCCAGCACAAGTCCCATCCGAATGACATGGAGGTCCCGACTCACGACATGACAATTGTCACCGAAGGAAAGGGATTGGTCGCGCAACGCTGCGCCTTTTGCCATGGGGGCGATGCAGCCGGCGGCAAGGGACCCTGCCTGACGTGCGCAAAGTTCGCATACACCGGTAATTCCAACTCCGATATTTATACGACGATTGCGGTCGGCGTGCCAAAGAGCCTGGGTGGATCAATGGGCGCATTCGGCACAACGATGTCGCAGGAACAGATTGTGGCCGTGATTACTTTCCTGCGTTGGGAAGAAAAGCGCAGAATCAGTACCGGAGAAATTCGCGATCCCTCCAAAGACGAAAAGAACAAACAGGTGGAGTTTCCAGGCGACAAGAAATACTGAACGTTGTAGTGCAGAGTATCTTGCGAAATAGGCCGGCACCTGCCGGCCTATTCGTTTTGCAGCCGGGCCGTAGCAGCGCCTGATGACTGCATGGTCTCGTGCCGAGGCAATTATTGCTTGCCCGTGCTTCCAAAGCCTCCAGCACCACGGCTGCTTTGCGCGAATTCCTCGACGATGTTCAGGCTGACCTGTACCACGGGCACCACCACCAACTGGGCAATGCGTTCCAAAGGATGAAGCCGAAAGGTCTGGCTGCCGCGATTCCAGATGGAAACGAATATCTGCCCTTGGTAGTCGGAATCGATCAACCCGACAAGGTTCCCAAGAACAATGCCGTGTTTGTGGCCGAGGCCGGAGCGGGGCAGCACGACGGCGGCCAGTGCCGGGTCCTCGAGGTGGATGGCAATCCCTGACGGGATCAGTTCTGTGTTGCCCGGGTGCAGGTCCAGTGGTTCCGCAATGCAGGCGCGAAGGTCGAGTCCTGCCGAACCGGGAGTGGCATAGACGGGCAACTGGTCCCGCAGGCGTTCGTCGAGAATTCTGACATCGAGTTTGTGCATCGTGCGAATTGCGGCGGACGTCAGACCTTGATCGCGGAGTCGCGCGGTAGAAAGAGTTTCGCAATGTGACGGATCAATATTCTGGCTTGATCGATTTTTGCCGTGCGTCCGGAGCGGTGAATGCCATGGTTGTCTAGCAATACCAGTTCGTTGTCGTCGGAGCCAATGGCGGCCTGGGCAAGATTGGCGGCCAACAGGGGCAGTTTCTTACGGCGGCGCTTTGCTTCCGCGAGCTCTTCGAGATTCTCACTTTCCGCCGCGAAGCCGACGCAAAATGGCGGATGTTTTCGCCGGGTGACAGACTCGATGATGTCATCGGTAGGCGCCAGTACAAGGTCCGGAATCCCCCCTTGTTTTTTTATTTTCTGATCGCGGCGGTTCTTGACGTAGTAGTCGGCGACCGCTGCAACCGAGATGAAAATGTCCGCGTCAACAACCTGCGCCTGGACGGCATCGTACATCTGTCGAGCGGTCTCGACGCGGATCACGCGGGCGCCCGGTGGCGGCTCCAATGCCGTGGGGCCTGAAATCAGGGTGACGCTGCCTCCGGATTCCAGCGCTGCACGGGCGACGGCGAAACCCATTTTTCCCGAGCTTCGGTTGGTGATGCCTCGCACCGGATCAATCGGTTCGAACGTCGGCCCGGCAGTCACCAGCACCCTGGCGCCGGAGAGGAGTTTGGGTTGGAACCAGGCGGCCATTTCGCGAATGATCTCCAGTGGTTCGATCATGCGGCCGGTTCCGATTTCCCCGCATGCCTGTTCTCCGGCACCGGGGCCAAACAAGGCGATTCCATCCGTCCTGAGTTGACGAACATTGCGTTGTGTTGCCGGATTTTCCCACATTTGCCGATTCATGGCGGGTGCAATCATCAACGGGCATTCCCGGGCCAGACACAAGCTTGAAAGCAGATCATCGGCGACGCCATGAACCAGTTTGGCGATGAAATCGGCTGTTGCCGGCGCAATGAGAATGGCATCCCGATCGCGCGACAGTTCAATGTGGGGCATGCCAGTGGTGGTCCCGGCATCCCACATGCCGGTAAATACCGGTTTCCCGGAAAGCGCCTGCAGGGTGAGAGGTGTTACGAATTTGCATGCCGCTTCGGTCATGACCACCTGGACGTCGGCACCCTGCCTTTGCATTTCCCTGACCAGTTCTGCGCACTTGTATGCAGCAATTCCGCCCGTGAGGCCCAGCAACAGGCGTTTTCCCTTCAGTTCGGCCATGCGTTCAATCCTGCTTTACAGATGGACTGGGAGTGTAAACTGTTGTTGTCAAATACTAAAGTGATTGCGGGAGGCAAGGCATGCCGATCACCGATTGGCCTTTGGACGACAGGCCAAGGGAAAAACTCCTTGAAAAAGGGGCCGCGACACTTTCCGACGCGGAATTGCTGGCCATTTTTCTCCGTACCGGTGTGCGAGGCCGCACCGCAGTGGATGTGGCGCGCGACCTGTTGCGCGAATTCGGCTCGCTTACAGAACTTTGTGGCGCCAGTCGCGAACGATTTTGTTCTTTTCCCGGTTTGGGGAACGCGAAATTCGCGCAACTTCAAGCGGCGACCGAATTGGTAAAAAGGGCTCTTGCTTCGCGAATGAAACTCGGCAACAACCTGAATTCCCCGGCCGCTGTCAAAGACTACCTGAGGCTGAATCTTGAGCACAGGCAGGTGGAAGTGTTCATGGGGCTGTTTCTGGATGCCCAGAACCGGGTGATAGCGATGGAGGAATTGTTTTCCGGCACGCTCACCCAGACCAGTGTGTTTCCGAGGGAGGTGGTTCGTCGGGCCCTGTTTCACAATGCGGCCGGCGTCATCTTTTCACACAATCATCCCTCCGGCATTGCGGAGCCCAGTCACGCCGATGAATCATTGACCCGAGTGTTGGCACAGGCCCTGGCCCTGGTGGACGTGAGGGTGCTGGATCACCTGATTGTCGGGAAAGGTTCAGTACTGTCGTTTGCGGAGAAAGGCATTCTCTGAGGATTCCGCGACGATGAAGGTTGAGGCGGGGGTGTGAATCGTGCTATAAAGCGCACTTTTCCGAATTTCCGGGGGCCTCCCGGGATCGGATTCTCGTCGGAACTTGGAGAGACCAGATGGCCAGAGTATGCGAAGTAACGGGCAAAAAGCCCATGGGTGGGAATCATGTCTCCCATGCGAACAACAAGACAAAGCGTCGATTTCTCCCGAATCTCCAGTATCGGCGGTTGTGGGTCGAGAGTGAAAATCGTTGGGTCCGGATTCGGTTGAGCCAGACAGGATTGCGCACCATCGACAAGAACGGAATTGATGCGGTCCTGGTGAAAATGCGCGCCCGCGGAGCAAAAATCTGATTTGACCTGGACACATCGGCCGCATTGCGGCCTGGCACCCCAAAAATCTGGAGCATTCAATGCGAGAAAAAATAAAACTGGAATCGTCCGCAGGCACCGGGCATTTTTATACGACCACCAAGAACAAGCGCACGAAACCGGACAAGATCGAAATGAAAAAATTTGACCCGGTTGCCCGCAAACACGTTTTGTACAAGGAAACCAAGCTCAAGTAATCTCGGCAAGAGCGAATCCACGGAACAAAAAAAAAGCCCGCCATCCGGCGGGCTTTTTATTTTCGTTTTTTTTACTTGTCAGGCATAACCACGCAGTGTTCTGGAGAAGTCGCGCAGGGGCCGAATGTCGCTTTTCTCGGCACGGTGGCACCAGTCTTCAAGCTGGGTCAGAAGCTGCTCCCGGGTGGCGCTGGATTTTTGCCAAAGCAGTGCCAGTTCCTGCCGCATGGAATATACGGTCGCCAGTACCTTGCTCTTGTTGAGGACATCTTGGAGGTCTGCCTTTTCCTGGGCCGGCACCAGAGTGGCATCCAGGTGAAGCCATTGCTTGAATTTCTGCAGATCCAGGCGACCGCCCGGGCCGTGTTGTTTCAAACGCCGCAATTCCTCGGAGCAGGTGGCTTTGAGCGAACGGGTAAAACGTGCAAGAACGTCGTAACGATGCGTGATCACGGCGTGCAGTGTTTCCAGATCGCATTTCATCTTTCCGGCTTCAAACCTGATCTGGGGAGCCAGTTTCTTGACTTCGGCGAGGCCCATCATTTCCATGATGCGAATGTACAGCCAGCCAATATCAAATTCGTACCACTTGTTCGACAGCCGGGCCGAGGAAGCGTAAGCATGGTGATTGTTGTGCAGTTCCTCGCCGCCGATGAGTATTCCCCACGGCACGATATTCGTGCTGGCATCCTCTACCTGGAAACTGCGATAACCGTAATAGTGACCAATTCCATTGATGACACCCGCAGCGGTGACCGGAATCCACAACATTTGTACCGCCCAAATCGCCAGTCCGACCGGCCCGAATAAAACGATATTCAGAGCCAGCATCAAGGAGATGCCCAATCTATCCCGGGAAGAATAAACGTTGCGTTCGATCCAGTCGTCCGGAGTACCGTGACCATATTTTTCAATTGTTTCCGGGTTTGCGGCTTCCTTGCGATACAGTTCGCTGCCTTCCAGAAGGACATGTTTCAGGGTCAGAATCTGGGGGCTGTGGGGATCTTCTTCGGTCTCGCACTTCGCATGATGCTTGCGGTGAATTGCGGTCCATGCCTTGGTCGACATACCGGTGGTCATCCACAGCCAGAATCGGAAAAAATGTGACACCGACGGGTGCAGACTCAGTGCGTGGTGTGCGGAATGGCGGTGAAGGTAAATCGTGACGGCGGCGATGGTGACATGGGTTAGGCCCAGCACCACGACCACATAACCCCACCAAGGCAGGTCCAGCACACCGCCGGCCCAGCTCGGAAACTCCACAAAACTATTTGAAATCATTAATTTATCCTTGAAAATGCCAGGGTAATCCGGGGCGATTGTACAGTAGGCAAAATCCAATGCAATGGAATTTACAGCAAGCAATTTGACGACCAAGTGACGGGCAGCTTGAACGTCGACCGAGAACTTCGTCGATCATCCGTTAAATCCCTCTCAAATTTTCCAAAACTGTCCGGAAAGTTTTCAATTTCGAGAAACTTGTGAGGTCGCGATTGAGCCGATAATCCGAATATCGCGCTGCGGATAGGGAAATTCAATCCCCTGGTCGCGGAACACCCGATAAATTTCCAGGTTCAGATCGGATTGCAGATTGCGTTGTCCCTTCTCCGGGTCTTCGATCCAGGCCATCAATTCCAGATTGATCCCGTTGTCGCCAAAGGAACTGAGCAAGCCGACCGGCGCGGGATTTTTCAATACGCGTGGATGCGACAGGGCAATTTCCGTCAACAAGCCCAGTGCCCTGTTGATGTCACTCGCGTATCCGACTTGTACCGGAATACGAATGAGAACCTGCCGGCTGGAGTAGGAATGATTGATGACGGTCGACGTCACGACGGTTTCATTCGGTACGATCGCCTCGGTGCCTTCTGGACTGCGGACGATGATGCAGCGGGAGGTCAGTTTGGACACTTCGCCGTAAAAGTTGTCAACGGTCACCAGATCTCCCGGACTTACCGTCCTGTCCAGCAGGATGGTGAATCCGCTGATGTAGTTGGCCACGATCCTCTGCAATCCAAATCCCAACCCGACACCCAGCGCACCTCCGAAAACTGAAAGCACGGTGATGTCGATGCCGACGATGGGCAGCGCGATCAGAACGGCGATCACGATCAGAACGTTGCGGATAATTTTGGTGAAGGCGACTCGGAGATTGATCTCCACATGGCCGAGCCCCATGATTCTTGCCTCCACGAACCGGCCGGCCCACAAGGCCGCCAACACTGTGGCCACCACCGTGAGGGTCGCGGTCAGGATCATCGCCAGAGAAATTTTCTGGCGTCCCACGCCAAAACCGGTTTCCTCGAGGAAGTGAACCGCCCCCGGCAGCAGTCCCGTGATGTGCAGGGCCACCCCCAGCCACACCAGCCAGGCCACCGCGGCTTCCCAGGGGCGCAAAGACGCCCCGGGTGCAAACGTGTGCCGCAACAAATAGACCACTGCCCGGATGCTGAGCATTGCCAGCATCAGGGGAACCGCGAGGTTCAGAAGATGGACCGGATGCTGCACGAGTTCCAGCAACCAGCGGCCTAGGACGAGAAGCGCGTATGCGGCCAGCGGAAACACCAGGCGGTTGGTCCCTCCCACGCGGATTTTCTGTGTCGCTTCGGGGTCGGCGCTTGAGGATCTGGCCAATCGGAGCCGTAGGCGTACCGCCGCCTGCCAGCCAACGATCAGCGCGATGGCGATAGCCGCCAATTGCCAGATCACCGATCCGCGCTGCAAGTCGTCCAGCAATTCCGCAATCAACTGACCAACCTCTGACCGGTTTTTCATGATTTTTTCGGAAGGGAGATGAAAAATTCTACGTCACTTCCGGCGGGTACGGCCCATCTCGACCGCATGCGCGCGATGGATTTTCCAGTTGTCGAGGAAAGCCTTGCTCAGTTCCCGGTTACCCCGCATCACCAGAACATTCTCCGCGTTGCGATACTGTGCGGCGAAAGTAAAATTGAAACTCCCGGTAACCAATGCCGGCTGGCGCGACATGGCGTCCGCGATAATGACCTTGTTGTGTGCCGAAGTGTGTTCCGAATCCGTGAAAACAGCCACGCCGGCCTCGACCAGCGCCGGGATGACATTGTGTTCTATCAGCTTAATCTGCGAGGTGTCGGCAATTACCTGCACTTCCACGTTGCGACGATGCGCGCGGACCAGCGCATCGGCAATTTCGCGGTGGGTGAAACTGAACGCCTGGACCAATATCTGCACTCTGGCCGCATCGATGACACGGACGATCAGCGCCGTTGCGTCGTCGCCGGGCGTAAATGCATATTCGACCGCACCGGTGGCAGGCACAACGTTGGAGGCCTCATAAGACAGCGCCGTGCTGGAGGCGAAGGGTCCCCATCCCAGCAATACTGCGATGAACGCAGCACGTGGAGACGCGTTCATAGATGTCGCTTCAGGATGGCCGCAAAGAAGCCATCTGTTCCGTGTGTCTGGGGACGCAGTTCGAAAAATTTCCCGGCATCGACACAAATTCCGTTTTCGGACAGGACGCTGGCAGCATCCACCATCTCGAATTCGGAATGCCCGTTGAGAAACCTGCCGACAACTTCCTGGTTCTCTTCCTGCAGAACACTGCAGGTCGCGTAGACCAGACGACCCCCAGGCTTGAGCAGTTTCGCTGCGGCGGCCATGATTGCCCCCTGTTTTGCTGCCAGTTGCGCCACGGATTGCGGGGACTGCCGCCATTTCAGATCCGGGTTGCGGCGCAGCGTGCCCAAGCCGCTGCACGGCGCATCCACCAGCACCCGGTCGACTTTTCCGGCCAGGCGTTTGATTTTGCTGTCTGCCTCACCATCGATGAGTTGCGGATGGACGTTGGCAAGCCCGGAGCGCTTTAACCGCAGTCTGAGATTGGCCAGTCGTTTGGCGGAAACATCCAGCGCATAAAGCCGCCCTTGGGAGCGCATCATGGCACCCATCATCAAGGTCTTGCCGCCCGCGCCGGCGCAGAAATCGACCACCATCTCGCGCCGTTTCGGGGACACCAGATAACCGAGCAACTGACTGCCCTCGTCCTGAACCTCCACGGCCCCTTTGAGGAACAGGGCGTGGCGATTGATCGCCGGCTTGCCCGCAAGGCGTATGCCGATGGGCGAGAAGGTGGTGGCCTGTGCTTCGAGGCCGGAGGCCGCCAATTCTTCCAGAGCCTGTTCCCGGCTCGCGACCAGGGTATTCACCCGCAAATCCAGCGGCGCGGTGTTGAGCATGGCACGTCCGAATTCGGTGGCTGCCGTGTCCGACAACTCGCGAATCAGCCGCTGGTGCAGCCAGTCCGGCAGGCTCAGGCGGGTGGCTTCGTCGAACGAGTGGATGTCATGGGCCCTGACGCTGGTCGCCCATTCGCGATCCCTCGTGCGTAGAAGCGGTTCGAGTTGACCCAGGCTCACGCCCTGAATCTTGATGAGGGCCGCCAGAACCAGTTTTCGCGGCGTTGGCGTGTCCATCATATGTTCCAGCAGGCGTTTGTTGCGGATCACGGCGAAGACCGTTTCCGCCACAAAACTGCGATCATGACTGCCGAGTTCGCGATGCGCGGAGAAAAACTCCCGCATGACAGCGTCGGCCGGATGTTTCATCGGCAGCACTTGCTCCAGAGCGTCGGCTGCCGATTGCAGATTCAGCGTGCGAATTTGCATTTACCGGGAATGGATGCGCGTGACGTCCGAATCGACGGTCGAGCCGTTTTTTTCCTCATAGCGAATCCGCACCGGAAGGTAGTGGTGACGGCTGGACAGCCAGAATTCCAGGCCACGTTTCCCATCTCCTTCTTTCACCTTCCGGAAATGAACGGTCTCCAGCTCGCCCAGCGCGGTGCGAAGGATGACTTTGCCAAGATTCTGAAACTGGTAGTCCGTCAGCCGGCGCCCATCGGTGACATGCAGCAACAGTGTTTCATCCCTGGGCTTGTCGAATGCAAATGCGTAGATGAAACTGATCTGATCCAAGGTGCCGGGCGGGAGACCCATCGTCGTGGAGTTGTCGCCGTCCATGATGTGGATTTGCATCGCGGGCCAGTCAAATTTTGCCGAGCGTTTGGGTTTTCGGCTGCGGGTTTCTTCGAAGGTGAGCGGCTCAAGACCGTTTGCCACCAATCGTCCTCGGCTTTCGCGGCGAATTGTCGTCTTGGAGAGCAAGGCCGCGATTCCCACGGTGCGGGATTCGCTGACAATCGAATACTGGCCGCCGGCATGGGTCAGCAAGTCGCGACCAGCGCCGATCTTGGCCGCGCCGGCCGAGATGCTGAATTCAATTTCCACATTCTGCGGGGGCGCCGCCATCGCGGAAGGCGCCATGGCAAGTCCCAGGGCCAACAGTGTGCCGCGCATCATCGGGGCTCCGGATAAAGCAAGGGAGCTGGGGGCGCGCCGATCGCATTGAGCGTCACGCGACGGCCGTCCAGCCGCAGTCTGCCGTCGAGAAACCAGCCGACCGCCGCCGGAAACAAGCGATGCTCCTGCTCGAGGACACGCGCCGCGAGGGCATGTTCGTCATCGTCTGCCAGCACTGGCACCGCGGCCTGGGCGATGACCGGTCCGCGGTCCAGGTCCGACGTTACGAAGTGCACCGTGCAGCCGTGCAACTTCACGCCTTCGGCCAGCGCCCGGCGATGGGTATCGGTGCCAGGGAATGCCGGCAGCAAGGATGGGTGAATATTGATGATGCGGCCGCTGAACTGATGGACAAACGTATCGGTCAGGATGCGCATGAAGCCTGCCAACACCACGAGGTCCGGCGCGAAGTCCTGGATCTGCCGGGCAAGCGCAGTATCAAAGCCGGCGCGGTCTGGAAATTGACGGTGATCGATGACGGCGGTTTGCGCTCCGCACTGCTTTGCCGTCTCCAGGCCTGACGCCGCCGGATTATTGGTGAGGACGAAAAACCGCGCTGCCAGGCCCGCGTCCAGGATGGCTTTCATGTTGCTGCCGCGGCCTGAAATCAGGATAGCGACGCGTTTCATCAGGGTAGTCCTTTGCCGTCATGAGACACGTGTTTGCGCTTCGTCAGCGCGTCTGGCCCGGATTTCACCGATCCTGAAAGCCTGCTCGCCTTGCCCGCGCAGGATCTCCAACGCCTGCGCGGCATCCTGCGCTGACACAATTGCGACCATGCCGATGCCGCAGTTGAACACACGGTGCATTTCGTTTTCCGCCACGTTGCCACCTTCTTGCAGCCAGTCGAAAATCGCGGGGCGCGTCCAACGCGACTTCTCGATTTCCGCCATCACGTTTTCCGGCAGAACGCGCGGCACGTTTTCCAGCAGTCCGCCGCCGGTGATATGGGCCACGCCCTTGAAATGGACCTGACGCATGGCCGCCAGCATCGGTTTGACATAAATGCGCGTGGGGGCGAGAAAAATTTCGCCAAGTGTGCGCCCGTCGAACGCGGACGACAGGTCCGCGCCGGTTTTTTCGATGATTTTGCGGATCAGCGAGTAGCCATTCGAGTGCGCGCCGCTGCTGGCCAGACCGATGATGATGTCTCCGGGCGTAATCGTCGTCCCGTCAATGATCGCGGATTTCTCGACGGCGCCCACGGCAAAGCCCGCCAGATCGTATTCCCCCGGCGGATACATGCCGGGCATTTCGGCGGTTTCGCCCCCGATCAGGGCGCAGCCGGCAAGTTCGCAACCTGCGGCAATTCCCTTGACGACCTGCGTGGCGACGCCGACATCCAGTTTTCCGCAGGCGAAATAATCCAGAAAGAACAGCGGCTCCGCCCCCTGCACCAGAATATCGTTGACACTCATGGCCACAAGATCGATGCCCACGGTATCGTGCCGACCCAGGGAAAATGCCAGCTTGAGTTTGGTGCCCACACCGTCGGTGCCGGACACCAGGACCGCCTCTTTGTATTTTTTGGGGACCTCGAAAAGTGCGCCAAAACCGCCGATGCCGGCGAGCACCCCG
The DNA here is from genome assembly GCA_046155535.1 of Burkholderiales bacterium. GTDB lineage: Bacteria > Pseudomonadota > Gammaproteobacteria > Burkholderiales > JACQAP01 > JACQAP01. Next base: position 15,859 of record JBJXFN010000114.1, on the reverse strand, counting down.
TCGCGCAGTGTCCTCCGCGCATAAGGCTTGATGTTTTCGACCAATTGGTCGCCGGCGTCGATATCGACGCCGGCGTCACGGTAGGAAATCGGGGGGGTAGATGGGCGGCTGTTCTTCAAGTTGAGTTGCCGGGGTCTTCAAGATAAAGTGGCGGCGCCAAGGCGGCAGCCAATGCCATCGGATGACCGATCCAATTTGGCGCGGCGATTTTACCCCAAACGAATATGGAATTTTCTGCGCGCATGATCTGGTACGCCGCGGCGGCCGCAACGCTGGCTTTGCTGCTGTATTGGATCGCCCCGATTCTGAGCCCGTTTCTGTTCGCCGGCATCCTGGCCTACATCTGCCTGCCGCCAGTGGACCGATTGGGGCGCCGTCTGCCGCGCGCACTGGCGGTCGCCATCGTACTGCTGTTCCTGCTGCTTGTTCTGGGTACCCTGGCCTTGATCATCCTGCCCATGGTCGAGAAACAGTTTGCGTCTTTTCTCCAGCGACTGCCGGAGTACCTGGATTGGGGGCGTGGTGCGATCCTGCCCTGGATTGCGACGAATCTGGGTATAGAGATTCATTTGGACCTGGAGCACGCGAAGAAGATGCTGTCCGAAAGCCTGCGCACCGACAGCGAAGTGCTCAGGAAGCTGCTGCCCGGAATCACCACCGGGGGCGCGGCACTGGTGGGGTTCTTTACCGCCGTGCTGCTGGTGCCGTTGGTGCTGTTCTATTTTCTGCGGGACTGGCACGCCATCATGGCGCGCATAGACGATTTGATCCCGAGAAGATTTCACGATGGAACCGTCGCCATTGCCGCGGAAATCGACCGGGTGCTCGGAGAATTTCTGCGCGGGCAGATGTCCGTCATGCTGATCATGGCGGTTTACTATGTCATTGCATTGTGGATCGCCGGGCTGGAATATGCACTGCCCATCGGCATTCTTTCCGGACTGCTGGTTTTTGTTCCCTACCTGGGTGCCCTGGTCGGATTGCTGCTCGGCACGCTGGCCGGCTTCAATCAATTCTCCGGCGTTTTCGATTTGATCGGCGTCTGGGTCGCATTCGGCGTGGGGCAGTTGTTGGAGGGCATGCTGGTCACGCCCTGGCTGGTGGGCGATCGCATCGGCCTGCACCCGGTGGCCGTGATTTTTGCGTTGATGGTCTTCGGCCATTTGTTCGGATTTTTCGGCGTTCTGCTGGCCTTACCCGCCAGCGCGGTGTTGCTGGTGGGGCTGCGGCATTTGCGTGCGAAATATATAGACAGCACACTGTACAAGGCCTGATGAAACAGCTGGCCCTGCCGCTGATCCCTCCGCCCCAGCCTTCTCTCGACAATTTTTTCCCAGGGCGCAATGCCGAACTGCTGACCGCGCTCAGGGCACTGGCCGCTGGGGCCTACGCAGAACGCTGCATTTATCTTTGGGGCGCCCCGGGCTGCGGGCGTTCGCATCTACTGCGGGCGATGGCGGCCGCGCTGGTCGCGCACGGTTTGCCAGTCGCGTATGTAGAAATCAACGGCGCATGGCCCGAGCTGGACGAAGCGCCGCGTGCCCTGCTTGTCGATGATGTGGATGGCCTTGATGCGCGATCGCAGGGGAAATTCTTCGGACTCTTCAATCAGCTGCGCGAACAACATGGCATCGTGCTTTCGGCCGGCAGCGTTCCGCCGGCGCGGCTGTCGCTGCGTCCCGAAATGGTTACCCGGCTGGGCTGGGGACTCACCTATCAGGTGTTTGCATTGTCGGATGAGGAAAAGGCGCTGGCGCTGAAAAGCCATGCCGCTGCCAGGGCATTTCACCTGCCTGACGACATCGTGGACTACCTGCTTCGGCACGTGCAACGCGATCTGCCGAACTTGATCGGGGTTCTCGATGCGCTGGACCGTTATTCTCTGGAAACCCATCGCGCCATTACGCTGCCGCTGGTGCGGGATCTGCTACAAAACGACGCGGCATCGGACATGAAGGGAGAGGATTCGTGACCTCGCGCTTTCGGCTGCTTGCGGGAGTTGCGTTATACTGCTGCGTTGCTCGGTACGGGCGAATTTCAGTCTGATTTCGAAGGCCATGCGTCTCGCGCTGTTCGACCTCGATCACACATTGCTTGCCGGCGACAGCGACTTTGAATGGGCGCAGTTTCTCATCGACAAAGGCGTCCTCGATCGCGAAGTCCAGGAGGCCCGCAACCGGCAGTTCTACGAAGCCTACAAGTCCGGCACGCTGGACATCCACGAGTTCCTTGATTTCCAGTTATTGCCCCTGTCGCGCCATCCGCGCACCCAGCTTGACGAATGGCATCTCGCGTTTATGCGCGAGCGCATTCTGCCGATGATCACGCGCAAGGCCCGCGACCTGGTCGAGAGCCACCGGGGCGACGCCCGCGTCATCGTCACCGCCACCAACAGTTTCGTCACCTGGCCAATCGCCCGCGAATTCGGCATCGAGAACCTGATTGCCACGGAGCCCGAACAGGTGGACGGCGAGTTCACGGGCCGCGTCTCAGGCGTGCCTTCGTTCCGCGAAGGCAAGGTGACGCGGGTCCGGGCATGGATGGTGGAACACGGCATCGCCTGGGACGACATCCAGGAATCCTGGTTCTACAGCGACTCGCTTAATGACTTGCCGCTGTTGTCCATTGTGAGTCATCCGGTTGCGGTGGACCCGGACGAAACATTGAAGGAACACGCAATCAGGCATGGCTGGCAAGTCATCAGCCTGCGCTGAGCCACGCGGGCGCCTGTCGCGCTGGCGTGGCATGGTTGTGCTGGGATTGGTCGCTCTGCTTAGCCTGGGCATCGGGCTTTCCTTCGGCAGTGTCTCCATTCCGCTGGATCGCTTGTGGCGGGCCCTGACGGGCAGCGAAACCGCGACCGTCACCGATATTGTCTGGAAGCTGCGCATGCCCCGCGTCCTGGCCGCGTTTGCCTGTGGCGGACTGTTGTCCCTTTCCGGAGTATTGCTTCAGGTGTTGTTGCGAAACCCGCTGGCCGATCCCTATATCTTCGGTGTGTCGGGAGGTGCCGCGCTGGGTGTCTTGCTCTCGATGCTGCTCGGATGGGGGACCGCGATGCAAACCGGCACCGGTCTTGTCGGTGCCCTGGTGGTGTCAGCCATGGTGTTCGGCCTGGGATTCGGTTCCAGTGGTCGCAGTGCCTATCGATTGTTGCTCACCGGTGTAGTGGTCGCCGCCGGACTCAATGCCCTCTTAAGCCTGATCCTGGTGCTGGCACCGCAAACCGCGGTGAAAGGCATGTTGTTCTGGCTGATGGGAGATCTGGGCCAGGCGACGAGTCCCTGGCTGGCGATTTTTTTGCTGGGCGTCGTGTTACTGATAACGTTGCCCTTGACGGGAGCGATGAACGTGCTGGCTCTGGGCAGGACGAAGGCGCAATCCCTGGGGGTTTCAGTGTTGGGATTGGAACTGGCCTTGTATGGTCTGGCTGCAATCTGCGTGCTGACCAGCGTGCTGATGGCAGGCACTGTTGGCTTCGTCGGCCTGATCGTTCCCCACGCGGTGCGACTGCTGGGCCTGCCGGATCATCGCTGGCTGTTGCCGGGGGCGGTGTTGGCGGGCGGCAGCTTTCTGGTGCTGGCCGATACGCTGGCGCGCGCCGCCTGGGCGCCCCTGCAACTGCCGGTAGGCGTGCTCACCGCGCTGGCTGGCGTGCCGGTGCTGCTGCTGTTGCTGATCAGGAGGGATCGTGACGCTGCGCACTGAATCGCTGGCACTCGGGTTCGGCGAACGCACGCTGGTTGGGGAGTTGTCGATTCGTTTTGGCGCCGGCGAAATATGGGGAGTTCTCGGGCCGAACGGATGCGGCAAGACCACCCTGGTGCATGCGCTGGCGGGGCTGCACGCGCCGGCCTCGGGCGCGGTCTTCCTTGACGATGCGCCGATCGCAAGCCTGGCCCACAAGAGCGTGGCACGCCGGCTGGGCGTCTTGCTGCAGGACGAGTCCCGCGAATTCTGGGGTTCGGTGCGCGACTATGTGTTGCTCGGGCGATACCCGCATGCGTCGAGCGCGTTTGGCTGGAGCGCCGAGGACGAGGAGATCGCCCAGTCGGAACTGGCGCGCCAGCACCTGTCCGGCCTGGGCGCACGGGCCTATGCCTCGCTTTCCGGCGGAGAACGCCAGCGCGCACGCGCCGCGGCGCTGTTCGCGCAACAACCCGCGGTGTTCCTGCTTGACGAGCCCTTGCAACACCTGGATTTGCCTCATCAGGTGGCGATCCTCGATCGTCTCGCGCTGCTGGCTCGCCAGGACCGCCGGACTGTGGTCATGGTGCTCCACGACTTGCAGTTTGCGTCCCGCTACTGCGACCGGTTTTTGCTGCTGCACGGGGACGGTGGATTTTCACTCGGCAACGCGGCCGAAGTGCTGACGGAACCTGCCCTTGAAGCGCTTTACGGGTTTCCCATCCGGATCGCGGCGGTCGGCGACCAGCGTGTTTTTCTGCCGGGCCGGCAAGGCCGGGACAACAACCGGGAAGACTGAACGTCGGGGCCGCACATGTATAATCTCCGCTTTCCCGCCGCACCCTGCCTTCTTCTCTCCTGATGATTCGGAAACTGCTTCGCCGGGTATTCTCGCGGTCGTCGGATTCCGCCGCGCCGCAAGTCATTCCGGTCAGCCGTCACGGCCTTTCCAGGGATCGCATCAGTTCCAGCGCCAGACGCGTCACCACCACGCTGCAGGAACATGGCTACGCGGCCTATGTGGTGGGCGGCGCGACCCGCGACTTGTTGCTGGGCTTGAAGCCAAAAGATTTCGACGTTGCAACCAGCGCCACGCCAGAACAGGTGCGTTCCGTGTTTCGTCGCGCGCGCATCATCGGCCGTCGTTTCCGTCTGGTACATGTGATGTTCGGGGCCGATACCGTCGAGGTGTCCACGTTCCGGGCGGGACAGGGAGGCGAAACAGACCAGCAGGTTTCCGACGAACACGGGCGCATTCTTCGCGACAATGCCTTTGGCAGCCGCGAAGAGGACGCCGAACGGCGGGATTTCACCGTCAACGCTTTGTTCTACGATCCGTCCACCGAGGAAATTCTAGATTTCTGCGGGGGCATGAAGGATCTGACTGCCCGGCGCCTGCGCATGATCGGTGATCCCGACCAGCGATATCGCGAAGATCCGGTGCGCATGCTGCGCGCGGTGAGACTGGCGGCCAAACTCGGGCTCAAGATTGACGCGGCCACCCGCGAACCGATTCGCGGCCTTGCACCCCTGCTGGCCAATGTGCCCTCGGCGCGACTGTTCGAGGAAATGATGAAACTGCTGTTCTCCGGCCACGCCACCGCCTGTCTGTTGCAATTGCGGCACGAGGGTTTGCATCACGGGCTGCTGCCCATGCTGGATGTGATTCTCGAACAGCCGATGGGCGAGCGCTTTGTGATGATGGCGCTGCAGCGCACGGACGAGCGCATTCGGGAAGGCAAGACGATTTCCCCCGGATTTTTGTTCGCCGCGCTGCTCTGGCATGAAGTGCTGGCGGCCTGGAAGCTGGCCGAGGAGGAGGGCTTGCGCCCCGTGCCGGCGTTGTTCAAGGCAATGGACCAGGTGGTGCATGTACAGGCTGAAAAACTCTCGATTCCCCGGCGCTTCGGCGCCGACATGAAGGACATCTGGGCGCTGCAGCCGCGCTTTCTTGGCCGCTCCGGCCGCCGCCCCTACAGCGTTCTCGCGCATCCACGGTTCCGCGCAGGTTTCGATTTTCTGGTGCTGCGCTGTGATAGCGGTGAAGTGGATGCCGAACTTGCGGAATGGTGGGAGAACTTTCAGAAGGCAGACGAGGCGACGCAACAGCAGATGTTGCTGCCGGACAAGAGTCCGCGCCGTCGTCGGCGGCGACGCAAGCCAGCCGCTGCTGGCGGCGAGCGAGCCGGCGTTGACCAAGACGGGATCGAAAGCGGCGAGAGTGCACATGCCGCGGCAGAACCCGCCGAAAGATGAGGTTGTTGGCGTCGCCGCAGCAGGTTTTCGTCGGCATCGGCGCCAACCTGGATGACCCGATCCGTCAGGTTCGACGGGCATTGCAGGAGTTGAAAACGGTGCCTGGGACGCGACTCACCGCGTGTTCGGCTTTGTACCGAACGATGCCAGTGGGACTGGTGGACCAGCCGCCATTCGTGAATGCGGTGGCGAGGCTGGACACGCGGCTCGCGCCGCAGCCGCTTCTGGATCAACTCAGGCGCATCGAAGACCTTCATGGTCGGCAGCGGAGTGTGCCCGATGGTCCGCGGACGTTGGATCTAGATCTGCTCCTGTTCGCGGATCGAATGCTGGCCGAGGGGAATCTGACGCTCCCGCATCCGCGCATGCATACACGCGCCTTTGTCCTGGTGCCGCTGGCCGAAATCGACGACCAGCTCGAAGTGCCCAGCCGCGGACGGGTGGCCGATTTGCTGGCGCACCTGGATCGACGGGGCGTGGAGAAACTGGACGACGTGGAGCACATCGGTGTTGCCTGAGAAGTATCGGTATATCGTCGTCGAGGGCCCCATTGGGGCCGGCAAGACCAGCCTGGCGCGGCGGCTGGCCTCGCACCTGAACAAGGACCTGCTGCTGGAAGACCCGGACGCGAATCCCTTCCTGGGAAAATTCTACGAAGACCCGCGCCGCCACGCCCTGGCCACGCAACTGTTCTTCCTGTTCCAGAGAACCCAGCAACTCGGCACTCTCAAGCAGATCGATCTTTTCGAGCGTGGCAGCGTGTCCGATTTCATCCTCGACAAGGATCCGCTGTTTGCCCGACTCACGCTTTCGGACGATGAATTGGCGCTCTACCAGCAGATCTACAGGCATCTGGCGCCGCAAGCCCCGGCGCCGGACCTGGTGTTGTACCTGCAGGCTTCGCCGGCGAAACTCGTGGAGCGGGTCCGGCGGCGTGCCGTGGCCTATGAGAGGCACCTGTCCGAACACTACCTGGTGCGTCTGGCCGATGCCTACCGCACTTTTTTTTACCAGTTTACCGCCGCGCCGCTGCTCATTGTGAACAGCGACCACCTCAATTTTGTTGATCACGCGGAGGACTTTGATTTATTGTTGCGCCGCATTGGCGCAATGAAAGGGCCGAGGGAATTTTTCAGCCGCGGCGAATAAACCTTGTCAAGAAAAGGGTCGGATCGAATGGGTGCCACAAAAGTAACCATCAGTACGTTGCAGAAAATGCGGCAGGAAAACGACCGTATCACCATGATTACCTGCACGGACGCCAGTTTTGCGTCGCTGCTGGATGCGGCGGGCATCGATATTTTCCTGATTGGCGATTCCCTGGGCATGACCGTCCAGGGACACGATTCGACGCTGCCGGTCACCATGGACGACATGGTCTATCACACCAGCATCGTGGCGCGCAAAACCCAGCGTGCGTTGATTCTTGGTGATCTGCCGTTTGGCAGCTACCAGAAAAGTCCGGAGCAGGCATTTGACAATGCCGCCCGGCTGATGAGCGCGGGTGCGCACATGGTCAAGCTGGAAGGGGGCGAAATCATGGCGCCGCAGGTGGAATTTCTCGCTGCGCGCGGCATCCCGGTATGCGGGCACATCGGCCTCACGCCGCAGTCGGTGCATGCGTTGGGCGGCTGGAAAATCCAGGGGAAAACCGACGATGCGGCGCAGGCGCTGGTGCGCGCCGCAAAGGCGCTGGAAAATGCCGGTGCCAGCATGATGGTGATGGAACTGATGCCGGCCGCGGTGGGCAAGCAGATTACCGATGCGCTGCGCATCCCGACCATCGGCATCGGCGCAGGCGTGAATTGCTCCGGACAGATCATCAATCTGTATGACATGCTCGACATCTATCCGGGAAAGAAACCACGCTTCGTGAAAAATTTCATGCAGAGCGCGGCATCGATCAGTGCCGCGATCGAGAACTACGTGAAGGAAGTCAAGGCTGGCACGTTTCCTGGCGCCGAACACAGTTTCTAGGAGGAGCAGGGACGCGGGACGAAGGGTGCGGAACGGGGGTAATCGCGGCGACCGCCGCTGTCCCTCGTGCCTCGTACCTCGCACCTGGTGCCTCAAACAATGGAAGTCATCAAGACCGTCTCGGAATTGCGCGCGCGCCTGGCCCGGGAGCCGCAGGTGGCCTGCGTGCCGACCATGGGCAATATTCACGACGGACACCTGAGCTTGGTGAAAATTGCGCGCGCGCATGCACCGGTCGCCGTGACCACGATTTTTGTCAATCGCCTGCAATTCGGCCAAGGGGAGGATTTCGAGAATTACCCCAGGACCTTCGGCGAGGACTGTGAAAAACTCGATCGCGCGGGCAACACCATCGTGTTTGCCCCGGACGAAAAGCAGATGTACCCCGAGCCGCAGCTGTTCTTCGTCGACCCGCCCAAAGTCGCCAACAAGCTGGAAGGCCGTTTTCGACCCGGGCATTTTCGCGGCATGGCAACCGTGGTGCTGAAACTGTTTAACATCGTGCAGCCGCAGTTCGCCGTCTTTGGGAAAAAGGACTACCAGCAACTGGCGATCGTTCGGCACCTGGTGGACCAGTTTGCCTTGCCAGTGAAAATCATTCCGGCAGAAACGGTGCGTGCCGAAGACGGGCTTGCTTTGTCTTCCCGCAACCGTTACCTGTCCGCCGCAGAAAGACAGGAAGCGATCCGGCTTCGGCAGGCCATCCTCCAGGTCCGCGATGCCATCGCCACGGGCGACCGGAATTTCATCGCCATGGAGTATGCCGCCGGCGCACTTCTGGCGCGCCATGACTGGAAGGTGGATTATGTTGTGGTCCGGGCGCAACGCGGCACCCTGCGTCCCGAGTCGCATGACAAGGAATTGGTGGTCCTGGGGGCCGCAAAACTTGGAAAAACCCGATTGATCGACAATCTGGAGGTTGTGGCGCCCTGAGAATTCCATCGACGTCGTTGCATCCCTTCACATGAGGAGATTCGAGATGAAGAAAAACCTGATTCGGAAATTTCTGATGGTTTCGGCATGGTTGGTCCTGGGTGCCGGTGCGGCCAATGCGCAGTCTGTTTATGTCGGTGCCGGTGGTGGGGTGAGCAAATGGAATGTGGAGTGGACCGGGGGCCCGACGAGCGATGACACTGATACCGGATACCGGGCCTACCTCGGTTACAACTTCACCGAGATGTGGGGGGCGGAAGTGTTTTATACCGACCTGGGCAAGACCACCGGCGGGCCGGGGTCCAAGGTGGAGGCGACGGCATTTGGTGCCGCCGGGGTTTTTAATTTGCGTTTCTCGGATTCGAGATGGCGGATGTTTGCGCGTGCCGGGCTGGCCAACGTGGAGTCGAACGGCGTCGGGACCGTTGGTGCAAACGGCAAGAAAAATTCCGTTCAGGGTGCTTTTGGCGTGGGCTTCGGTTACGAACTGACCAGGAATATCGTGTTGCGCGGCGATCTCGATGGGGTCGGTATAGAGACCACGGACGGCAATACCACCGGGGTATCGCTTATGTCCCTCGGTATCAGCATTCATTTTTAGACGGTACGTCGGGTGCGGTCCAGGCCGCATCCGGATTCCCGCCGTCAGGCCGCACCGAATTGCACTCGAATCAACGGATGAGCATTCTGTTCTGCAGCCCCGCCGAATCCCCCGAGCCCTGGCGTCAGATTCTCGCCCGCGTTTTTCCCACGCTCCCGTTTTGCGAGTATTCCGAAGGTGTTGATCTGGACGAGGTGCGTTACGTCCTGGCCTGGAATCCGCCTGCCGGGGTACTCGCGCGAATGCCCAATTTGCGCGCGGTATTGTGGCTGGGGGCGGGCGTGGATCGGCTTCTGGCGGACAGGTCCCTGCCGCCGAACCTGCCGATCATCCGCCTGATGGATGCCGGGTTCGCACAACAAATGGCCGAATACGCCACCTATGCGGTGCTGCACTTTCAGCGCCGAATGGGGGAATACGCCGTCCAGCAACAAGATGGTCGCTGGCAGCCCCTGCCGGAACCGATTGCGCGTGACTGGCCGGTCGGGGTGTTGGGCCTGGGTGCCATCGGCGCGGCAGTGGCCAGACGCATCGCCCAGATGGGCTTTCCAGTGTCAGGTTGGCGCGGTCGCGAGGCCGCCGTGGAAGGCGTATCGGTATACACCGGCGAGGCAGGGTTGCGGCAGGTGCTGGCACGTTCGCAAGTGCTGATCAACGTGCTGCCCCTGACCACGCAGACTGAAAATATTCTGAACGCCCGCGCGTTTTCGCTGTTGCCGCGTGGCGCGTTTCTGGTCAACATCGCGCGCGGCGGCCATGTGGTGGAGCGGGATTTGATCGCGGCGCTGGATTCCGGCCAGCTTTCCGGCGCCATGCTGGACGTGTTTCGGGAGGAACCTTTGCCCAGCCAGCATCCATTCTGGCGCCACCCGAAGATTGTTGTCACGCCACATGTGGCGGCGCAGACCAACCCGGTGCTTGCGCAGGCGCAGATTGTGGAGTCGCTCCGGCTGCTGGAGCACGGCGAATGGCCCAAGGGATTGGTCAATCGCGCGCGTGGGTACTGATTTTTATCAGACTGTCGGCAGCCGGTAGCTTTTGAAATCTTCGCGCAGCTTGGTTTTGAGAAGTTTTCCGGTCGCGGTGTGCGGCAATTGATCGACGAACACCACATCGTCCGGCATCCACCACTTCACGATCTTGCCCTCCAGATACTTGAGCATTTCTTCGCGGGTGAGCTGTGCGTCTTTCTTTTTCACCACGATCAGCAACGGCCGCTCGTCCCATTTGGGATGGAGCACGCCGATCACGGCGGCTTCGGCCACGGAAGGGTGGCCGACCGCGGCATTTTCCAGGTCGATGGAACTGATCCATTCGCCGCCGGACTTGATCACATCTTTGGAGCGATCGGTGATCTGCATGTAGCCATCGGCGTCAATCGTGGCCACATCGCCGGTGGGAAACCAGCCGTCGCGCAGCACCGTACCGCCTTCGCCTTTCATGTAGGACGAGGTGATCCAGGGGCCTCGTACCAGCAAATCGCCAAACGACTTGCCGTCCCAGGGCAGTTCGCGGCCTTCGCCATCGACGATTTTCATGTCCACACCATAGATGACCCGCCCTTGTTTGTTCTGCAAGGCCAGCCTGCGCTCCTTGTCCCAATCGCCGTGTTTGGCCAGAAAAGTGTTCACCGTGCCCAGCGGGCTCATTTCGGTCATGCCCCAGGCGTGCAACACCTGCACCCCGTAAGTCTCCTGGAAGCTGCGGATCATGGCGGGCGGACAGGCCGAGCCGCCGATCACCGTGCGGTTCATGGTGCTGAATCTGAGATTGCCCTGCGTCATGAATTGCAGCAATGCCAGCCAAACCGTCGGCACCCCGGCGGAGACGGTGACTTTTTCAGATTCGAACAACTCGAAGAGGCTTTTTCCATCGAGCTGGAAGCCCGGGAAAACCATCTTGGCGCCTGTCAAGGCGCAGGAATACGGCAGACTCCAGGCGTTGGCATGGAACATCGGCACCACCGGAAGCACGACATCGCGCGCCGACACATTCAGCGCGTCCGGCAGCGCCGCCGCGTAGGCGTGAATCACCGTGGAGCGATGTGAAAACAACACGCCCTTCGGGTTGCCGGTGGTGCCCGACGTGTAACAGAGCGAGGCGGCCGTGTTTTCCTCGAGCAAGGGCCATTCATAGTCGCCGGATTCCGCCGCCAGCAGCTCTTCGTAGCACAGCAGGTTGGGGATGTTGGCCTGCGGCATCGTGGCGCGAGCGGACATGGCGATCCATCCCTTGACACCCTTGCACAGCGGCGCCAGTTTTTCCACCAGCGGGGAGAAATTCAGGTCGAAGAAAACAAAACTGTCCTCGGCATGGTTGACGATGTAGACAATCTGCTCCGGAAACAGCCGCGGATTGACGGTGTGCAGCACCGCGCCCATGCTGGAGATGCCGTAAAAAACCTCAAGATGCCGATAGCCGTTCCAGGCCAGCGTGCCCACGCGGTCGCCCTGTTTGACGCCCAGGCGCGTGAGTGCCTGCGCGATTTTGCGCGCGCGAAGGTGCGCATCACGATAGGTGTAGCGGTGGATCGGGCCTTCCACGGTGCGCGAGACGATTTCGGTCGCGCCATGAAAGCGGTCCGCGTGCCGGATCAGAGACGAGATCAGCAGCGGCGTATTCATCATCAAGCCAAGCATGGCGGGCTCCCCGGTTTTTTTGGATGGTTCGCGGGGATTCTAGCAGTTGGCGTGCAAAATTCCCGTTGCCCTGTCGGATCGCCGGGGCTTTGGTTTACAAGGGCGCGGCATTCCGCATAGAATCGCCCGGCGTTGCTGCGTGATCGGATAAGCCGATCCGATTTTCATCGCACGGCTGCGAATCATCCGGGACGGCAGCCGGATTTCGACTACCCGACGTGCAGTCTTTCATCAGTCGCCGCATCGGGAGCAAAAAAATACGACCGGACTGCGCCGGTCACCATATTTGGTGAGGGGGAAGGATTGAAACCGAAGCATTCGCCGGTTGAACGGGCGCCGGCGTGTTTGCGCCATGGGTGGGGGGGCTAGCGCCTCGCGCCTGCACCGTCATGGAATTTTTTCTCGTCACCCTGCTGAACAGCCTGTCCTACGGACTACTCCTGTTCATGCTCTCGTCGGGCCTGACGCTGATTTTCAGCATGATGGGCGTGCTGAATTTCGCGCATGCCAGTTTCTACATGCTGGGCGCCTACTTTGCCTACCAGACCGGCCTGTACATCGGCTTCTGGCCGGCATTGTTTGTGGCGCCACTGATCGTCGGCGGCCTTGGCGCGCTGACGGAACGCTTCGGCCTGCGCACGGTGCACAAGTTCGGCCACGTCGCGGAGCTGTTGTTCACCTTCGGTCTGGCCTATGTGATCGAGGAAATCGTCCATCTGATCTGGGGGCGCGCCCCGGTGGACTATCGAATTCCTTCGCAGCTTGACTTCACCTTGTTCACGCTGTTCACCACCCAATACCCGGCCTATCGGGGATTCATGATGCTGGTGTCGGTTGGCATGCTGGTATCCCTGTATCTCGCGCTGACGCGCACCCGCATCGGATTGGTGATCCAGGCTTCGCTGACGCACCCGGACATGGTGGAGGCGCTCGGCCACAATGTGCCGCGGGTGTTCATGCTGGTCTTTGCCGGTGGCGCGGCATTGGCCGGCTTGTCGGGTGTCATCGGCGGCAATGCCTTCATCACCGAGCCGGGCATGGCAATCGCGGTGGGCAGCATCGTTTTTGTGGTGGTGGTGTTTGGCGGCATGGGCTCGCTCGCCGGGGCTTTTGTTGCCTCGCTGATCATCGGTGCCTTGCAGACGTTTTCCGTTGCGCTGGACATTTCCATGCTGGATGTGCTGGCCAGGATGGGCATCAGCGTGGCGCCGGACTCTGCGTGGCGCGGCCTGTGGTCCATCACGATTTCGCAGACCGCCCCGGTGCTGCCGTATCTGCTGATGGTGCTGATGCTGATTGTGCGGCCGCGCGGATTGATGGGGACCCGGGAGACATGAACATCGCAAGCCTGGGCCGGTCGCCATGAATCCGCTGTTGAACAGGAATCGCCTGCTGCTCTGGGGCGGCATCGCGCTTCTTCTGATTGCGCTGCCGCTGGTCTTCCGCCAGAGTTTTGCGTTGTCGATGTTGTCGCAGATGGGCATTGCGATCATCTTCGCGCTGTCCTACAACATGTTGCTCGGGCAGACCGGTCTGCTGTCCTTCGGGCACGCGGTGTATTTCGGGCTTGGCGCTTTTTTCTGCGCACACACCCTGAACTTCATGGGAGCCGGGAAATTCTGGTTTCCAGTCACACTGGTGCCGCTGATTGGCGGTCTGGCAGGCCTCACGTTCGGGCTGCTGTTCGGGTTTGTGACCACGCGCCGTGCCGGGACGCCGTTTGCGATGATTTCGCTGGGCATTGCCGAAATGGTGGCGGCCAGCGCCCTGATGTTCACTACGTTCTTCGGGGGGGAAGGCGGCATCAGCACCACGCGCACGGTGGGCAAGCCGATCCTCGGTATCAGTTACGGCCCCCAGCTCCAGGTGTATTACCTGATTGCCGGCTGGTGCCTGATTTGTGCGATGGGGATGTTCGCGCTGACCCAGACGCCGCTCGGGCGCATGGCCAATGCGGTGCGCGACAACCCGGAGCGCGCCCAGTTTGTCGGCTACAACCCCACGCGCGTGCGCTGGCTGATGATGGCGCTGGCGGGATTTTTTGCGGGCATCGGCGGCGGACTGGCCGCGATCAATTACGAAATTGTCACCGCCGAGACGCTGGGCGTGATGGCCTCCGGCAACGTGGTGCTGATGGCCTTCATCGGCGGCATCGGACATTTCTGGGGGCCCATCCTGGGGGCCATGCTGGTCACCTTGCTGCAATCCGCGTTGTCGAACTACACCCAGGCCTGGTTGTTGTATTTCGGGCTGTTTTTCCTCGCGATCATCATGTTTTCGCCGGGCGGCATGGCCAACCTCATCACGCTGCACAAGCCGGTCTGGGAGGCCGGGCTGCTGCGCCGGCTGGTGCCGTCCTATATGGTTGCGGGTGCTTCCGGCCTGGTGATGCTCGCCGGATTCTTCGGGTTGATCGAAATGATTTACCACTATGAGTCGACCGACGCCGCGGCCAAGAGCTTTTCCTATTTCGGCGTCCCGCTGGACCCGGGAAAAGCGGGCGCATGGATCGGTGTGTTGGCGCTGCTGGCTGGGGGCCTGGGGGCATTTCTCCGCACCTCGCGCGGAGTCCGCAGTGCGTGGGAGGAATTGACGCCCGCGCTGCAGGCGAGGGCTTCCGCATGAATGCCCCGGCACTGCGCCTGCAAGGGTTACGGAAGAGTTTCGGGCGTACTGCCATCATCAATGGCGTGGATCTGGCGGTGTCCGATGGCGAGAGGCACGCGATCATCGGGCCCAACGGTGCCGGAAAATCCACGCTGTTCAATCTCATCAGCGGGCGATTTCCGGTCAGCGCCGGGCGCATCGAATTGCGGGGCGAAGACATCACCGGGCTGGACCCCCACCTGATCAACCGCAAGGGGCTTTCGCGCAGTTTCCAGATCACCAACATCTTTCCGAAATTGTCGGTCTATGAAAACGTGCGTTGTGCGGTGCTCTGGTCGCTCGGTTACAAGTATTCCTTCTGGAACAGGGTGGGGGCGCTGAAGGATGCCCGCGAGCGCACCATCGAAATCGTCGAACTGATCGGCATGGGCAAACGCAGCGAACGCCCGGCCGGGGTGCTCACCTATGCCGAGCAGCGCGCACTGGAAATCGGGGTGACCATTGCCAGCGGGGCAAAGGTGATTCTGCTGGACGAACCCACGGCGGGCATGAGCCGCAGCGAGACCAGCGAAGCCGTTGCCCTGATCCGCAAGGTCACCGAAGGCCGCACGCTGGTGATGGTGGAGCATGACATGAGCGTGGTCTTCGGGCTGGCCGACCGGATTTCGGTGCTGGTTTACGGAGAAATCATCGCCAGCGGAACGCCGGAAGAAATTCGCGGCAACAAGGCGGTGCAGGAAGCTTACCTCGGCACCGAACAGCACTAAGAACATGGTTGCCACAGAGAGCGCGGAGTTCAAAGCGGATGTTCGCAGACAAGGTGTATTGCCCGGGCGCGGACAAGTTCGTTTTGCGAGATTCGCTTTCCGGGCTCTTTTCCCTGTGCGCTCTGTGTCCTCTGTGGCCAAAAGGACCTGAATGTTAGAAGTCAAAGACCTCCACGCGTATTACGGCAAGAGTCATATCCTGCATGGCGTGCATCTTGAAGTCAGACAGGGAGAAATTGTCAGCTTGCTGGGCCGCAACGGGGTGGGGCGCTCCACGACCATCAAGTCGATCATGGGGCAGGTGGCCTGTACCGGTTCGGTGCGCTTCAAAGGCCAGGACATCCAGGGATTGAAGACCTTTGTCATTGCGCGCAAGGGGCTGGGCTACGTGC
>JBJXFN010000113.1:0-21838 GCA_046155535.1 Burkholderiales bacterium | reverse complement strand
CCGACGTGGTGAAGCTGGAGGGCGGGGAAGACTTCGCGCCGGTGGCGGAAGCCGTGGTCCGAGCCGGGGTGCCGGTGATGGCGCACATCGGGCTGACACCGCAACTGGTGTCCAAGCTGGGTGGCTTCAAGGTGCAGGGCAAAAGCGCGGAGACCGGAGTGCAGTTGCTCAAAGATGCTTTGGCCATGGAAAAGGCGGGTTGTTTTGCCATCGTGCTGGAAGCCATTCCGGACCGTGTCGCGCAAGTCATCACCGAGCGGTTGTCGATTCCCACCATCGGTATCGGCGCCGGCCCGCATTGCGACGGACAAAATCTCGTGCTGCACGACATGGTGGGATTGTTCGATCGCTTTACACCGAAATTCGTCAAACGGTATGCCAATTGCTGGGACCTCATTTCCAAGGCACTGACCGATTTCCAGGAAGAGGTGCACAAAGGGCAGTTCCCCTTGCCGGAACACAGCTTCACCATGAAGGAAGACGAGTACCAGGCCTTTCTGCAAAAACTCGGGAAGTGAAGGGGCAAAGGAAAACGCAAACGCGTGGAACACGAAGGATCACGAAGGAAACACGAAGGGCACGAAGGAAGGCGTAAAAAAATTCCTGCGGATCGTGGCAGGACCGGAGTATCCAACACGTTTCTTGTTTGGGATTGACATGCCTTGGATTTCCTTCGTGTTCCCTCGTGAAACCTTCGTGATCCTTCGTGTTAAAAGAGTTTGAATGTGGATCTGCCACAGACATCATGACCCGCGAGCAACCGCTGACGGAATTCGAGTTGATCCGCAAGTATTTCACCCGGCCGACGCGCAACGCAGTGCTGGGTGTCGGTGACGACGCCGCAGTGCTGGCGGTGCGTCCGGGATTCCAGTTGGCCGCCTCGACGGACATGATGGTGGAAGGCACGCATTTCTTCCCGGAAGTTGATCCCCACGCGTTGGGTCACAAGGCGCTGGCAGTGAACCTTTCCGATATGGCAGCGATGGGCGCAATTCCGAAGTGGGCCTTATTGTCAATTGCATTACCGAATGTCGACGATGGCTGGCTCGCAAAGTTTTCCAGAGGATTTTTTACTCTCGCCGAGCGGCTGGAGGTGGAACTCGTGGGAGGTGACACGACGCGGGGCCCGCTCAATCTTTGTGTGCAAATCATGGGGGAAGTGGAGGCCGGGCTGGCACTGCGTCGCGATGCTGCAAGAATCGGCGACGATGTCTGGGTGTCCGGACAACTGGGCGAGGCAGCGCTGGCGGTGGCGCATTTGCAATCCCGAATCCTGTTGCCGGACGCTATTGCTGACCGTTGCAGGTTGCGGCTGGACCGACCGGAGCCTCGAGTGGCGTTGGGTCGCGCTCTGATCGGATGCGCGCATGCCGCCGTGGATATTTCCGACGGCTTGCTGGCGGACCTTGGGCATATTTGTGAGCGCTCCGGTGTCGGGGCTGTGATTGATTTCGATGCGTTGCCCTGTTCGCCGGACATATGGCCCTTGCGCGACCAGGAAGAGGTTGCTCGCGCCCTGCTGGCTGGTGGCGACGACTACGAGCTGTGCTTCACGGCGCCCGAGAATGGCCGTGAGAAAATTACTAAGCTGGCCGTGCGCGAGGGCCTGGCGCTGACCCGGGTGGGGTTCATTGAGGAGGGGACGGAGGTGACAGTTCGGGGACGTACGCTGGCAGGCAAGGAAAAAGGCTTTGACCATTTCCGCTGACAGGCCATTGGCGGCCGTCGACGGCAGGCCGTCGGCGCGTTTCGTCTTTTCTCATCCCGCGCACTGCATTGCTTTTGGTTTCGGTGCCGGTCTGGCGCCGTTCGCACCGGGGACATTTGGCACGCTCCTGGCGTTTCCCATCCATGCGTGGCTGTTGCCACGTCTTTCCGACGGCATTTTTTTTCTGGTGTTGCTTGCCTTGTTCGGTATCGGTGTGTGGGCGTGTGATGTCAGCGGACGTCGCCTGGGCGTGCTCGATCACGGGGGCATGGTCTGGGATGAAACTGTGGCGTTTCTGCTGGTCCTGTTCCTGGTGCCGAATACCCTGATGTGGCACGCGTTTGCCTTCCTGCTGTTTCGCATGTTCGACATCTACAAGCCCGCGCCGATCCGGCATTTCGACAGGACGATGAAAAATGGCCTGGGGGTCATGTTCGACGATTTGCTGGCCGCGTTTTACACGCTGATGTGCCTGGCCGCCTGGAAGGCGCTTTTTTACTGAGACGATGGACGCCGAACTTTACGAATTGTCGGGAAGACTGGGCGACCTCGCGCGGGCACGCGGAATTGTTGTGTCTGCGGCAGAATCCTGTACCGGCGGGTGGATCGCCCAGACGATCACCATGGTGCCAGGCAGCTCCGCCTGGTTTGACCGTGGATTTGTCACGTACACCAACGACGCCAAGCGCGAGATGCTCGGCGTGCAGGCTGACACCTTGAAAAAGTTTGGCGCGGTCTCGGAAGAAGTGGTCCGGGAGATGGTGCAGGGTGCGCTGGCGCGCAGCGCGGCGCAGGTCGCCGTCGCGGTCAGCGGCGTCGCCGGACCCGGCGGGGGAACGCCAAAGAAGCCGGTTGGCACGGTGATGCTGGCCTGGGCACTGGCCAATAGCGAACCTCGGGTTGCACATCAAGAATTTCAGGGCGATCGCGATGCTGTCCGGCGCCAGTCGGTGATTGTCGCGCTGGAAGGGTTGCTGGCGCTCATGGAGGGGCACTGAGTCGTTTGTGCAGGCAGGCCAACTGAGGTCATTCGGTCCGGAAGCGAAAAGTCTCCGCACCTTCGCTTTTGATGGGCACGCCGCAACGGATGACTCCCGTTTCGCGCAGGGCCAGTTCTTCGTGGTGCAGCAGCCATTCCCGGTCGTCTTCGAAACGCCCAAAGGTACCGTTGGTACTGTTGTCGGCGATGACGAACTTGTCGCGGCGCCGTTCAATTCTGGCGTGACGCCGTGACGCCTGCTGACTCGACAAACAGCACCGTGGCTTCAGTGCGGTCGGATTCCAGCTTATTCACTCTTCAACCTCTCAGCCGGAATGGCTTTTGATCGCCAGCACGGCCTGGTTGCGAAGGGTTTTGAGTAACGCGAGTTCGTCGGCGGGAAAGTTGAGTGCGCCAGCCGCATCGGCGTCACCGTAGAACAGACCGATTGGCTTCTTGTTGATCAAGATGGGGAACAGCGCGAAGGAACGCGAGGGAATCAGCTTTCGATACCAGTCCGGAATATGGCTGCAGATGTTGGCGGCGTTGATGTCCTCGATCATGATGTCCGCGTTGTTCGCGATGGCGGCCTGGAAGACATCCCGCGATCCGTTGATCGGCACAGAAAATCCGCGACGGATGATGTCATCGACCTGCATGCCGAAACCGAAGCGGGCCTTCAGCGATTGCGTGGCCGGGTCACGCACGCACATCAACACCCGGGAGAATCCCATTGCCCGGTACATGGTTTCGAGAATGATGCGCAACACGTCGTTCAACTGGAATTGACTGACCAGGGCATTGGTAATGTCCTGGATGCCTGCGTTCAACATGGCCTTGCGGGCTTCCGGTTCGTGTTGGGCCTGACGTTGTGTCGGGACTGCGAATACACCGGACTGGGAGGCATTGTCCACCAGCGTATCGAGAACATCGCCTTGCGTCGCAGGGGTGTGCGAGGAAAAGGCGTTGCGCGCCCGCGCAAGGAATTCGTCGGCCGAGCGCAGGTCGAGTGCCCCGGCGTCGCGTTTCAATTCGGCAACCGAGTGTTGCACTGCCTTGTCGAGGATTTCGACCGTGATGCCCAGCCCTTTCCCAAAACGGTCCACCAGGGATTTCAAGTGGCTGGCACGTGCTTCCGCGTCGGGTTCGCGAATCGCGTTTGCCAGCCGTGTGGACAGCTCCGCGACCGCACACAGTCGCTCCTCCGCGGTGTTAGAGCGCTGAGCCTGATCGGCGGGCGGGCGGCGCATGCTTTGAACCATTCGCTCGGGAAAATTCCAGAAACGCGCCACGCCAATTCCCAGCTCTTCGAAGCTCAGGCCAAGGATCCGGATGGATGCCTGTTTTTCGTCGAACCTGGGCTGCTCGATCAGGCGGTCGATCTGTTCCGCTTCGTCAGCCAGGTAGAACTGCGTCAGCAAACGGCCCAGATCGTGAAAAATCGTGCAGATGAATGCTTCCTCGGCGTCGCGTATGCCGGCTTTTGTCACCAGTTCCCGTGCCAGCAGGCCGGCAAAATATCCCGCCACGACGTCGTCCTTCAACTGCGCGGCCTGCGCCTTGTTCTGCATGTTTTCCATCAGCATCAGGGTCATGGCTGCGCTGCGCACACGGTCAAAACCGAGAATCACCACGGCGCGCGTGACGGTGCTGATGGTGCCGCCGTACTGTCCGTAATACGCGGTGTTCACCAGTCGCAGCAATTTGTTGGTCAGCGCAAAGTCTTTCAGAATGGTGTTGGAGAGTGAGTTGGCGCCCTGATCGTCCGAGCCCGCGACACGGTTGATTGTGCTGATGGTGTTGGACAGTGCCGGAAAATCGCTCTTGTGGCGCATGCGCCGGAGCAGAAATTCCAGGGTGCCGCCGTCACTTTCGGCCTTTCCGGACTCCTGTTGGGGAGCCGGATGAAGCCAGTTTTCCAAAGCGTCAGACATTTCGTCTGCGCCGGCAAACCGGCGGGCGGGATCTGCGGCCAGGGCTTTCATCACCAGATCGTCGAGCCGCTCGTCCACCTCCTTGTTGCGCGTGGATGGCGGCGGAATTTTTTCGTTCGCGGTGCGGTGGAGGATTTCGAAGACGTTGCGCCCGGTGACGGCCGGTGTGCCGGTGAGCATTTCGTAAAGAGTCATCCCGGCCGCGAAAACATCGCACTGCGGGGTATACACGCTGGTGTTGATGTATTCCGGCGCCAGGTAACCTGGCGTGCCGCGCAATCCTTCCGGCGCGTCGGGGCCGGCCGCAGAAGCTTGCTGGGCGATGCCGAAGTCCATCACCCGTGCCACGCCGTCGGCGGTGAGAATGATGTTCGCGGGTTTGATATCCCGATGCAGGATGCCCTTGCGATGGGCGTAGCCCAGCGCGGCCAGTAATTCCATCGCAATGGCCACCGCGCGCTTGGGGGATATCCGGGATTCGCGACGGATCAGTTCGGAAAGTACGGTGCCTTCCACATACTCGAAAACCAGGAAGGGCAGTTCGTTTTCCTCTCCTGCATCGAACAGCGGCACCACGTTCGGATGGGAGAGTTGTCCGACGGTGCGGGCTTCCGCCAACAGCGTGTCGAGCCGCTGCCGGCGCCCGGCTTTCTTTTCGCCCAGGCTAAGTGTCTTGATGGCGACCGCCCTCTTGAGCCGGGTGTCCTGCGCCAGATACACGGTGCCCTGGGCGCCCGCTCCCAGTTTGCGTTGAATGTCGAATCGACTGATGGTCTTGGGAATCGTGGCGGTCGGCATTCCACTGTTACGGCAGGCAATATCGGCGCTTTAGGCAGACGAGGACCCGGTTTCCTGTTTCCTGGCGGGCATGCCGGGATGCCATCGCGTTTGCTGGGGCGTGGTCGGCTTGTGCAATAATGCCGCGCTTACGAAAAGGATGAATCCATGGATGAAAATCGCAGCAAAGCACTGGCGGCAGCCTTGTCCCAGATCGAGAAACAATTTGGCAAGGGATCGATCATGCGCCTGGGTGAACATGACGTGGCGCGCGACATCCAGGTGGTGTCGACCGGCTCCCTGGGACTGGACCTCGCGCTGGGCGTTGGCGGCCTTCCCCGTGGCCGGGTAGTGGAGGTGTACGGGCCGGAATCCTCGGGGAAAACCACGCTGACGCTGTCGGTCATTGCCCAGATGCAGAAACTGGGGGGCACGGCGGCCTTCATTGATGCGGAACATGCGCTCGACCCGCAATACGCCCAGAAACTCGGCTGCAACGTGTCCGAGCTGCTGATCTCTCAGCCGGACAATGGCGAACAGGCTCTGGAAATCGCTGACATGCTGGTGCGGTCCGGGTCCGTGGATGTCGTGGTGGTGGATTCGGTAGCCGCCCTGACGCCGAAGGCTGAAATCGAGGGCGAAATGGGCGAGCCGCAGATGGGCCTGCAGGCCCGCCTGATGTCGCAGGCGCTGCGCAAATTGACTGCCAACATCAAGCGCTCGAACACCCTGGTGATCTTCATCAACCAGATTCGCATGAAAATCGGCGTGATGTTCGGCAATCCGGAAACCACCACCGGTGGCAACGCATTGAAGTTCTACGCCTCGGTGCGCATCGACATCCGCCGCATCGGCTCGATCAAAAAGGGCGACGAGGTGATCGGCAATGAAACCCGCGCCAAGGTGGTCAAAAACAAGGTGGCGCCACCTTTTCGTCAGGCCGAATTCGACATCCTGTATGGCAGCGGCATCTCCCGTGAAGGCGAAATCGTCGAATTGGGCGTGCTCTACAAGCTGATCGACAAGTCTGGTGCCTGGTACAGCTACGGCAAGGATCGCATTGGCCAGGGCAAGGACAATACGCGCGATTTCCTCAGGGACAATCCGGAAATGGCGAAAGAAATCGAGGCCAAGATTCGCGCCCACGTTGCCGACAAGCCGTTGGCCGCCGTGCCGGTGGAGGAGTGAGGGTCAGTCGTGGCGTCTTCGCCCAGCCTGAAAACCAGGGCGCTGCAGGCGCTGGCGCGGCGCGAACATTCAAGAGCAGAACTGCGGGCCAGGCTGGAAACCCACGCCGATACCCCGGAAGAACTGGATGGCCTGCTCGATGAGCTGGAAAAGCGCGGCTGGCTTTCCGAGCAACGATTTGTCGAACAATTGACCACCGTACGGCGCCGCAAGTTTGGCGCCGACAGAATAGTCCGCGAGCTGCGCGAAAAAGGCGTCTCCGGTGAAGCGCTGGAAGCCAGCCGCGCTGCATTGCAAGCCGGCGAGATCGACGCGGCGCGCGCGGTCTGGAAAAAGAAATTCGGCTATCTTCCCGGCACTTTGCAGGAAAAGGCCAGGCAGCAGAGATTTATGGCCGGGCGCGGTTTTTCGGCGGAGGCAGTGCGCACTGTGCTGAAAGAATCGCGCGACGATTGATCCGGTCAACCGGAAAGATCACACCAAACGAATTGCAACATTCCATGATCGGCAAGCCATGAACAGCAATCAGATACGCAGCAAATTCCTCGATTATTTCAAGCGCCAGGGGCATCAGATTGTCGCCTCCAGTCCGCTGGTTCCGGGAAACGATCCGACGCTGCTATTCACCAATGCAGGCATGGTGCAGTTCAAGGATGTTTTCCTGGGGCAGGACAAACGCGCATACGCCCGGGCCACCACATCGCAGCGCTGCGTTCGGGCGGGCGGCAAACACAACGACCTCGAAAACGTCGGCTATACCGCGCGCCACCACACTTTCTTCGAAATGCTGGGCAATTTCAGTTTCGGGGATTATTTCAAACGCGACGCGATCCGCTTTGCCTGGGATCTGCTCACCCGGGAATACGGGCTGGACCCGGCACTGCTTTGGGTGACCGTCTATCACACCGATGACGAGGCCTACGATATCTGGGCCGACGAAATCAAGGTGCCGAGAAACCGGATCGCCCGTATCGGCGACAAACCCGGCGGCGCAAAATTTCAAAGCGACAATTTCTGGCAGATGGGGGACACGGGTCCCTGCGGCCCCTGTACGGAAATTTTCTACGACCACGGTCCCGGCATCGAAGGCGGCCCGCCCGGCACCCCGGAGGCCGACGGCGATCGCTACATCGAAATCTGGAATCTGGTGTTCATGCAGTTCAACCGCGACGAGGCAGGCACGATGCACCCCCTGCCCAAGCCCTCCGTCGATACTGGCATGGGGTTGGAGAGGATTGCGGCGGTCTTGCAGGGCGTGCACAGCAATTATGAAATCGATTTGTTCCAGACCCTGATCCGGGCGGCGGCCCGGGAAACCGGCACCGCGGATCTTCAGTCGAGTTCCCTGCGGGTGATCGCCGATCACATTCGCGCCTGCGGATTTCTCGTCATCGACGGCGTCATCCCGGGCAATGAGGGGAGGGGGTATGTGCTTCGGCGGATCATCCGCCGCGCGATTCGTCACGGCTACAAACTCGGGCAACGCAAGCCCTTCTTTCATCGATTGGTCGCTGATCTTTGCAAGGTCATGGGAGAGGCGTATCCGGAACTGCCGGCCGGGCAGGCCCGCGTGGCCGCGGTGCTCCTGCAGGAAGAAGATCGCTTTGCCGAAACGCTGGAAAACGGCATGAAGGTGCTGGAGGCCGCGTTGCACCGGGAAGACCGGATGCTCGATGGCGAAACCGTGTTCCAGCTCTATGACACGTTCGGTTTCCCGGTGGACCTCACCGCGGACATCGCGCGCGAGCGCGGCATCACGCTGGACATGGCAGGGTTCGAGGCGGCGATGTCCCGCCAGCGCGAACAGGCCCGTGCCGCCGGCAAGTTCAAGGCCGCCGCGAACGTCGACTATTCCGGGGAGAAAACCCGGTTCACCGGTTACGAACAGCTGGCCGGCGAAGGCCGGATCACCGCGATTTATGCCGATGGGGTGAGTGTCCCGGAAATCCGGGCTGGCCAGACGGCGATCGTGGTCCTGGACGTGACGCCCTTTTACGCCGAGTCGGGGGGGCAGGTGGGCGACCGGGGAGAACTCGCGGGCTCCGCGGGAACGTTTGTGGTTTCCGATACCCAGAAAATCCAGGTCGATGTGTTCGGCCACCACGGGGCACTGCAGACCGGCCATCTCAAGGTCGGTGACGCGATGGAGGCTCGGGTGGACACCGCACAGCGGTCGCGCACCATGCGCAACCATTCGGTGACCCATCTGATGCACAAGGCCTTGCGCGACATTCTCGGTTCGCATGTCCAGCAGAAGGGTTCCCTGGTCGATGCGGACAAGACGCGATTCGATTTTTCACACGACAAGCCGGTGACCGACGAGGAATTGCGTTTGGTGGAGGCCCGGGTCAATTCGCAGATTCTGGGTAATGCCGCCACGCGAGCGAGAGTGTTGCCGATCGAGGAGGCAAAAAAATCCGGCGCGGTGATGTTGTTCGGGGAAAAATATGGGGACGAAGTACGGGTGCTGGATATCGGCG
This sequence comes from Burkholderiales bacterium, assembly GCA_046155535.1. Taxonomy (GTDB): domain Bacteria; phylum Pseudomonadota; class Gammaproteobacteria; order Burkholderiales; family JACQAP01; genus JACQAP01. Next base: position 12,772 of record JBJXFN010000113.1, on the reverse strand, counting down.
ACTCGCGGGAATTCTGCGGCGGCACCCATGTGTCGCGCACTGGAGATATCGGTCTGTTCCGAATTCTCTCCGAAGGCGGAGTGGCGGCCGGCATCCGGCGCGTCGAGGCGACAACGGGGGAGCGGGCTCTGGCGTTGGTCGAAGGTGAGGTGAGGGAGTTGCGCGAGATCGCCGCGAGCCTGAAAGTGCAGGCGGCGGCCGGTTCGGTTGCCGTGGCGGTCGCGGGCCTGATCGAGGACAAGAAGGCGATCGAGAAAGAGCTCGCGCGTCTGAAATCGAAACTCGCTGCGTCGCAGGGGGACGACCTGTCGTCGCAGGCGGTCAGCATTGGGCGGGCGAAGGTGCTGGCGGCGCGGCTCGACGGTGCCGATGCCCGGGCGCTGCGCGAAACCGTCGACAAACTCAAGGACAAACTTGGATCGGCGGTGGTGGTTCTCGGCTCCGTGGACGCCGGGAAAGTCACGCTGATTGCCGGCGTGAGTGCCGATCTCACCGCAATGGTCAAAGCCGGAGACCTGGTGAATTTTGTGGCGCAGCAGGTGGGCGGCAAAGGGGGCGGACGCGCCGATCTGGCGCAGGCCGGAGGGACGCTGCCCGAAAAATTGCCCGCCGCGCTCGCGGGCGTGGTGGATTGGGTAAAACAACAAAAAGGCCTCTGACCCGCCATGGCTTACAAGGAATTCAAACTCGATTTCGAGGCGCTGATCTCCCAGTTGCTCAATGGCAAGGGGTATCTGCATTACGGTTACTGGGAAAATGCGGTGGCCGACGAGATGAATCTCTGCCGGCTGGGCGCCGCGCAGCAGGCCTATTTCGATCAATTGGCCGCAAGCATTCCCGGAGGCACCCGCAGCATTCTCGATGTCGGCAGTGGCACCGGGTCGAATGCGCGGGGTCTGATCGAAAAGGGATATGCGGTGGACTGTGTGTGTCCGTCGGCAAAACTCAACGAGATCGCCCGACGAAAACTGCCCGACACAACCCGCATTTTCGAGTCACGCTTCGAGGAGTTGGCGCTTCCCGGTGAATATGACCTCATGATATTTTCCGAGAGCTTCCATTACCTGGACGCGCGCGCCGCGATCCGCAAGGTATGTGAACAGGCACGCCGGAACATGATCGTCTTCGATTACTTCCCGCGCGCGCCAAGCGCCGACGGCGTGCGGGTGTCGCACGCGCAATTCCTGGCTCTGGTGAACGGGGAATTTGCCGACCGCCTAAGAATCGAAAGCGATCGTGATGTGACGGCGGAAATCCTGCCGACTTTCCGCGTGCTCGACGAATTCCGCGACCAGTACGCGCAGCCCTTCGTGACCCGGATGATCGGAGAATTCCGCACGCGCCGACCGATACTTTCGTTTCTTCTTTCATGGCCGCTCAACCGGCTGGCGGCTAAAGTGCGTCGGAAAAGCGATCGCGCGAAGAAGTTCCTCGATACGTACGAATACCGCCTGATCCGGCTCGCCCGCGTCTGACCTGGCGGCGATCGCCTCAGAAAGGCAGCGTCAGTCCGGGCCGTGCCTCGTTGAACGCCCGCCGGAATTCTGCCTGGATGCGCGCGAGCGCCGGGGCGTTGTCCGCCTCGAAACGCAGGACCACGACCGGTGTGGTGTTCGAGGGACGGGCCAGCCCGAATCCGTCTGAATATTCGACCCTCAGGCCATCAATGGTGATGATTTCCTGCGCGCCCGGAAACCGCGCGTTCTGTCGCATCGATTCGATCAGCGAGTAGTTCTCGCCTTCACGAAGTTTAATCTGCAGCTCGGGTGTGTTCACCGAGTCCGGAAGGGCGTCGAACGCCGCCTCGATGTCGGGAAGCCCGGAGAGAATTTCCAGAAGCCGCGCCCCTGCATAGGTACCGTCGTCGAAACCGTACCAGCGCTCCTTGAAAAAAACGTGGCCGCTCATTTCTCCTGCGAGGGCGGCGCCGGTTTCCTTCATTCGCGCCTTGACCAGAGAGTGGCCGGTTTTCCACATCGACGGTTTGCCGCCGTGCGATCGGATCCATGGCGCCAGATTACGGGTGCATTTCACGTCGTAGAGTATTTCGGCACCGGGATTGCGCGATAACACATCCGCCGCGAACAGCATCAATTGCCGGTCCGGAAAAATAATGCGGCCGGCTTTGGTAACCACCCCCAGGCGATCGCCGTCGCCGTCGAAGGCCAGGCCGATTTCTGCTTGCCCACGACGCAGCGCGGCGGTCAGATCCTGCAGATTCCCGGGATCCGAGGGGTCCGGATGATGGTTGGGAAAGTTGCCATCCACTTCGCAGAACAGCTCCTCGACCTCGCATCCCAGGCGCCGATAGAGTTCCGGCGCAGTGGCGCCGGGCACGCCGTTGCCGCAGTCCACGGCGATACGCATCTTGCGCTTGAGTTTGATGTCATCGGCGATCCGTCCGAGATAGGCTTCGGTGATCTGCGCATGCCGCAGTGCGCCCGATCCCGAGGAAAGTGTTCCCGACACGATGCGTTGTCGCAGGTGCTGGATTTCCCCGCCCGAAAGCGTGGATCCTGCTACGACCATCTTGAGGCCGTTGTATTCCGGCGGATTGTGGCTGCCGGTCACCATCACGGCGCTGCCGGTGCCCAGGTGATGGCCGGCGAAGTAGAGCATGGGTGTTGTGACGAGGCCGATGTCCACCACATCGACACCGCTCTTCATCAGTCCCCGCGACAGCGCTGCAACAAGTGCGGGCCCGGACAGCCGGCCGTCGCGCCCCACGCACACCGCAGGCGTGCCACGCGCGCGGGCTTCCGAGCCGATGGCCTGGCCGATGGATTCCACGGCCTCGTTGGTCAGTGTTTTGTCGACGATGCCTCGAATGTCGTAAGCCTTGAATATTTCGGGTGCGGGAAGGGCGGGCATGGTGGCTAAGCGATCCTGTTATGAAAATGTATGAGTCGTTCGTTGCAGACGGCGGGCGAGCATAACAAAAGTCTATGACACTTCTAGTCAGGGCCCGTCGATGTGCCGGCGAAAAAACGCCAGTACCCGTTGCGGCATCCAGTTCAGGTGGCCGGGGAAACGTCCCGAAACGAACCCGGCGTGACCGCCTTCGGACGGCGTCTCGAATTCGATCCTGGGCGAGCAGTCGGACGGCGACGGCAGATATTCTCCTGGCAAAAACGGGTCATTGTGCGCATGGATCACCAGGGTGGGCAGTTCGATGTGCGCCATGTCTGGCTTGGCTGCCGCGCGCGCCCAGTAATCATCGGTGTCGCGGAATCCATGCAGCGGCGCTGTCACCACATTGTCGAATGCCCGCAGTGAACCGGCGCTGGATACCACCATGGCATCGTAAAGGCCAGGAAAGCGGGACAGCTTCTCGAGACTTTTGGTCTTCAGGGTCCGGAGGAAATTCCAGCCATACCAGGCATTCAACCCTTGCCCGAGCCGATCGCCGGCGCACGCCAGGTCCACTGGCGCGGAGATCGCCGCGGCAGCCGCGACAAATTTCTGCGAACCCGGGCGCCCCAGCCACTTGAGCAGGGCGTTGGCGCCGAGGGAGACACCGGCGGCAAATATCGGAATGCCGGGTCGCTCCCGGCGAAAGCGTTCCAGTATCCAATGGATTTCTTCGACGTCCCCCGAATGGTAGGCGCGCGGCAACCTGTTCGGTTCTCCGCTGCAACCGCGAAAATGGACCACTGCACCGCGCCACCCGGCAGCGGCCACTGCGCGCATCATGGCGGTCGCGTAATGACTGCGAGACGAGCCTTCCAGCCCATGGAACAGGACAATCATCGGTGCTGCTTCGCCCGCGTCGATCCAATCGATGTCAATGAAATCGGCATCCGGCGTTTCCCAGCGCGTGCGCCGGTAGGGCGGGACGGAACCACGCAGGACCAAGGACGGATATACGGTTTGAAGATGTCCGCCGGGCAGCCACCAGGGCGCGCGATAGTCGGGCATCAATGCAGACTGGAAGGCGATATTTCCCGTGCCGCGGTGTCCACGCCAAAGGGTGAGGCGTGATGCATCAGCATTCGCCAGCCGCGATCGGTGAGCAGGTAGATATTGGTCACCGCGGCGACGCTGGCCGGGCCTGCTTCGCCGGCAATCGCCACATGTTCGTACAAACTGTGTATCGACATCATGCGGCCGGCAAACACGCGACTGTCTGATAGCCGGAATCGGAGTCTCGGTCCCTGGGCAAAGATTTCGCGCCAGGATTCGCGGACTTCAACCAGTCCGCTATGCCGTCTGCCACCGGGGTGCACGCAGGTGATGTCGTCCTCTTCGGCCCACACGGCCATCATTTCGCCGAGATCGGCGCGCTCGAAGGCCTTGTAGAAGGCACGTTCGGCGTCTTGTGCGGTGGCGTGGATGGTGGCAATCATGGGGCGGAAAAACGCTTGATTTCGTCAAGCACCCGGTCGGGTTTGAGTTTCATCATACAGTCGAAATGTTGCAGCGGGCAGACCCGCTCGAAGCACGGACTGCAAGGCACCTGCATACGCACAATCCGGGCATTTGCGGATAGCGGCGGGGTGAAGTCGGGCGAACTGGAACCATAAAGCGCAACCATCGGGCGGTTCAGCGCCGCGGCGACATGCATCAATCCCGAGTCGTTGGCCACCACCATGTCCGCGGCAGAGAGCAGCACCGTGGCTTCGTCGAGGGTGGTCTTGCCGCATAAATTGACAGCTCTGCCGGTGGCGGTCTGGATGGTTTCGCCGAGCTTCGTTTCCCTGGCAGACCCCATGATCCAGACCGCGCGATCCTGTGCCGCCAGATGGATTGCCAGATCGGAGAAATACTCGACCGGCCAGCGTTTGGCCGGACCGTATTCCGCGCCCGGACACAGGCACACCGGGCGGCGGGCGTCCAGTCCCAGGCGGGAAATCAGTGCGCCGCGTTCGGCATCCGTGACCACGAGGCGAGGCGTTGGCAGGGGCTGCGCCAATGTGGCATCCCTGGCCCCGGCGAGTTGCGCAAAGCGCTCTACCATCCGCGGGAATTTTGACTTTTCCAGCCGGCGGGCATCGGTGAGCAGGCCGAAACGCAACTCTCCTATGTATCCAATGCGTTCCGGAATACGGGCAAGAAATGGCGACAAGGCGGATTTGAAAGAATTGGGGAGCACATAGGCTTTGTCGTAGCGGTGATGCCGCAATGTGCGCGCCAGCCGGAAGCGGGCGCCCAGAGCCAGTTCTCCATGGGCAAACGGGCTTTCCAGCGTCTGCGCAACCTCGGGCATGCGGCGGTAGATCGGCAGCGCCCAGGCGGGCGCCAACACGTCGATGCGGGATGCCGGATCCTGGCCCTTGAGCAGCGCCAGCATGGGCTGCGACAGAATGGCATCCCCGATCCAGGACGGCGCGACGACCAGGATTCTAGGACCAGCACTCACCGCAGAGGACGCTGAGGACGCAGAGGAAAATCGCACACGCACGAAATCAAAGGAACTTGTACGGCAACTGAAGTGATATGAATTTTCCGCATATTCCGATTGTCCTTGTCTGTCGTTTATCCTCCGCGTCCTCAGCGTCCTCTGCGTCCTCTGCGACGAGAGCGTCTAATGCCCTGCCTTGACTGGACCGCGCAGGACGTAGCGCGTGCCGCAGTAGGGACAGAGCGCTTCGCCGGCTTTATCCATCGGCAGATAAACCCTGGGATGCGCATTCCACAGCGTCTGAGATGGAAGCGGACAATGCAGGGGCAGATCCGCCGCGACAATGTCGATCTGTTGTCGCGTCGCGTCGTCAGATTCCTGTGCGGGGGCCATCTCAGACGTAGTGCAGCCAGTGGCGATATTTTTCGGAGCGTCCGTTGACCACGTCGAAAAACATGGATTGCAGCTTTTCGGTCAGCGGACCGCGCTTGCCGGCGCCGACGGTTCGGCCATCGACTTCGCGAACCGGGGTGACTTCGGCCGCGGTGCCCGTGAAAAACACTTCGTCTGCAATGTAGAGGTCGTCCCGGGTCAGGCGCTTGGCCTGGACTGTGTAGCCGAGGTCGGCTGCCAGCTGGATCACGGAGTCGCGAGTGATGCCGATCAGGGAAGAATTGAGTTCGGGTTCGTAAATCCTGTTGTTCTTGATCATGAACAGGTTCTCGCCGGCGCCTTCAGCAACGAAGCCGTCCACATCGAGCAGCAGGCCTTCATCGTATCCGTGCTCGGTGGCTTCCATGTTGGCGAGAATCGAATTGGCATAGGTGCCGGAATATTTCGCCCGGCACATCGACACATTGACATGATGGCGGGCCACCGATGCGGTTTTCACCCGGATGCCTTTTTCCAACCCGTCCGCGCCCAAATAGGCGCCCCAGGGCCAGGCGGCGATCGAAACATGCACACTGGCGCCCTTTGGCGAGACGCCCATTTTTTCCGAGCCATAAAACGCGATCGGTCGCACGTAGCAGGAATCCAGCTTGTTGGACCGCACGACTTCCTTCTGCGCCCGTATCAGCGTGTCGAAGTCATACGGGATTTTCATCATGTAGATGTGCGCGGAGTCGAACAGGCGGCGGGTATGTTCCTGCAGCCTGAAAATGGCCGTGCCGCTGGCTGTCTTGTAGGCCCGCAGGCCTTCGAACACGGCCAGTCCGTAATGCAGGGAATGTGTGAGGACGTGGGTGGTCGCCTCGCGCCACGGGACGAGTTTTCCGTCATACCAGATCAGACCGTCGCGATCGGCCATCGACATTTTTTTGTGCTCCCTCTGAAAATAGGGAGATTCTAACGCAGACGCGATGCTGAGGTAAAAACTGTAATATCGTGACGAACGCCTTGCCTGCGCGGGCAATCTTGTTTTACTCTGCGTACCACGAAAAGGAATGCATTGAACACGTCCGAAACAGATTCCACGTTAGTCATGGCAAGCCCCGCCAGTGCGATTGAGCAGCCGGCTGGCGGGCTGCTGTCCAGGCTCGGCGCGGCGGCCGTGAATCCTTCGGACACAGAGGAGTTGAGGCTTCGCAAGTCGCTGTTGATGTTTGCCAGCGGCTTGATGAATGTGGCGGCCATCATCTGGCTGCTCATTTACTGGTGGATGGGACTGAATCTGCCGACGTCCATCCCGCTTGGCTACCAGGTGCTTTCCGCCATTGTGATCGTGGTGTATCTGCGCACCCGCAATTTCGATTTCTTCCGGGTGGCGCAATTGTCGCTGTTTCTTTTCTTCCCCTTTGTCATCCAGTGGTCGATCGGCAGTTTTGTCAGTTCCTCCGGCATCGCGCTGCTTGCCCTGCTGGCGCCGATCGGCGCCATGGTTTGTTACGGGCCCAAGGAGTCGATGCCCTGGTTTTTTGCGTATGTGTTTCTTACCGTGATGTCGGGTATTTTCGATTTTTATCTTTCGAGTGGTTCCGACGCCGGCATTCCGATGCGGACCATCGCAGTGTTCTTTGTGCTGAATTTCACCATCATATCCACCATGGTGTTCTTGCTGTTGCGTTTCTTCATGCAGCAACGCGACCACTATGAAGCCCAACTGGCCGAACAACATCGGCTGGTGGAAGTCGAGCGCGAAAAATCCGAACGCCTGCTGGTCAATATTCTGCCGAGTCACATTGCGGAGCGGCTCAAATCGCAACCCGGAACCATCGCCGACGGGCTGGCCGATGTTTCGGTCATGTTCGCCGATCTGGTGGGATTTACCCGGTTGGCGCAGCAACTGACCCCCGAGCAGGTGGTCGAGATGCTGGACGAGATTTTTTCCATTTTCGACGGATTGTCCGACCAGTTTCGCCTGGACAAGATCAAGACGATCGGCGATGCCTACATGGTGGTGGGCGGGCTGACAAAGGATGCCAACAGCGACCACGCCATCGGTGTGGCCGACATGGCGCTTGAAATCATGAAACTGGCGGAGTCGGATTCCCCGCTTCGCCGTCTTGGATTGCAACTGCACATCGGCATTGCAACCGGCCCGGCCGTGGCGGGTGTGATCGGCCATACCCGTTTTCTCTACGACATCTGGGGTGATACGGTGAACTTGTCCAGCCGGCTGACTTCCGAGGCGGTTTCCGGTGTCATTCTGGTAGACGCGGCGACCCAGCGCCGGCTTGGCGATCGCTATAACTTCGATTTGCCCAAGGATATCGAAATCAAGGGCAAGGGCCTGATAACAACCTTTCGTCTGACAGGGAAAAAAATTTCCCGCTGAACCTGGCTGGCTACGCAGGTTTTTCGAACAGGAAATTCCAGAGCCGCGTGACGGCTGCGACAATTTCCGCCACCGACGCCCGGTCCACCCGCGCGCGGTTTTCCGACTGCAGTCGCAGGCTGTGCTGCAGTCTGCGCAATCGGCGATAAGCCTCGTGCGCGGGGTCGGCCAAATCCCGGGGAATCAGCGCCAGCGTCGCAGCCAGCTTGAGCAGCGCGAGGTTGCCGGCATTTGCGGTGAGCGCCGCGTGCCGGCTGGCGTTCAGTAACACCAGAAATTGCACGGCAAACTCCAGGTCGATGATGCCGCCGCGGTCGTGTTTGATATCGAACTGTTCACCCGGGTTGGGGTGTGCGCCGTGCATTTTTTCGCGCATTGCAAGAATTTCGCTTTGCAGGCGTTTCCTTTCCCGTGGCTGGCACAGGATTTCGTTGCGGATGGCTTCAAAGCGAGTGCCAGTCGCCGTATCGCCGGCGACAAATCGGGCGCGAGTCAGTGCCTGATGTTCCCAGACCCATGCATGGCGAAGTTGATAATCGTGGAAGGCATCGATCTGACTGACCAGCAAGCCTGCCGCGCCGTTGGGCCGCAACCTCAAATCAGTGTCGTATAACACGCCGACGGAGGTGGTACTGGTGAGCCAGGTGCTGATACGCTGGGCGAGGCGCGCATAATTTTCCGCTGCCAGTTCTTGGTTGTCGTCGTAGAGAAAAACCAGATCCAGGTCGGAGGCATAGCCGAGTTCACGGCCCCCCAGCTTGCCATAGGCGATGATTGCGAATTTTGGCGTGTCGGTGTGCCGCTGCCGAACGCTATTCCAGGCCAGATGGAGCACCTCCTTCAGCAGTGCGTCGGCGAGATCACTCAGGTGATCGGACAAGGTCTCGAGGGGTAGGGTGCCGGCAAGGTCCGCCATCAGCAAACGCAGCGTGTGTGTCTGCTTGAAATGGCGCAGCAGGTCCATCTGGTTTTCGGTGTTGCCGTCGTGCGCTCGCAGGGATTCGCGCAACGCGCCTTGCGACGCTCCCCAATCCGGAATCGAACCTTCTCTGGGCGCGATGAGTTCGTCGAGCAGAATCGGGTGCTGCGCAAGGTATTGGGCAGCCCAGGGACTGGCACAGGCCAGGCGAGCCAGGCGATCGAGGGCTGCGGGATATTCCATCAGCAGCGACAAATAGGATTCCCGGCGGCCGATGGCTTCAAGTACGGACAGTGTTCGCGCCAGGGTCACATCCGGATTCGCAAGCTTGCTTGCGGCCTCCAGGATTCGCGGCACCACCTGATCGAGAAGCAACTGGCCGGATGCTGCCATGCGCCGATATCGTGCGCTGTGCTTGAACTCTTCAAGCAGTGCCAGCGTATGCGCAGGGTTGGAGAATCCCATCGTGCCGAGCTGGCCGGAGGCATTGCTGCCGGAAAGGCTGCCATCCCAGATTTCCAGACAGGGGGAGGCGCCGCGGCCTTCGTTCTGGCCGGCAAACATGGCTGCGAAATGGCGGGCAACGTTGTTTCGATGCAGCTCCAGTTGCGGCAGCAGGACGTTGTAGTCCGCGCATCCCATCATGTCGGCCACCCGGTTTCGATCGTCGGCGTCTGGCGGCAGCGTTTGCGTCTGGTGGTCGTCGAGATATTGAAGCCGGTGTTCCAGATTTCGCAAGAAGACATAGGCCGCGCGCAATTCGGCGATCGTGTCCTCGGGAAGCAGGCGTTTTTGTTCCAGCACCGCGAGGGTGGGAAGAGTGCCAGGCAGCCGCAGCGCGGGATCTCCGCCGCCCCGCATGATCTGAAAAACCTGCGCCAGAAACTCGATTTCGCGGATGCCACCGGGCCCCAGTTTGATGTTGCCGGCAATGTCCCGCTGGGCCGCCTCGCGGCGAATCTGGGCGTGCAGGGCGCGCAGGCTGCCGATCGCGCCGAAGTCCAGATGGCGCCGGAAGACAAACGGATCGGATACTTTGTGGAGTTCGTTCCCATGGTCGCCAGCGATGACTCTGGCCTTGACCCAGGCGTAGCGTTCCCACTCCCGGCCCTGGGTCACGAGGTAATCGTCCAGCATGTCGAAATGCATGGTGAGCGGACCGCTGTCTCCGTAGGGCCGCAGCCGGGTATCGACCCTGAACACAAAGCCGTCCGGGGTAATCTCCGCCAGGGCGCCGATCAGCTTGCGCGCCAGACGGTTGAAATAATCCTGATTGGCAATGCGGCGCGTCCCGTCGGTCTCGCCCTCTTCCGGATACAGAAAAATCAGATCGATGTCGGAAGAGGCATTGAGTTCCCGGCCGCCAAGTTTTCCCATGGCCACGACATGCAACTGCTGATGCTGCCCGCTGCGCTCGCCGATCGGCTGGCCGTATTCCATGGCCAGCCAGTGGGAGAAATGTGCAAGGGCGCAGCGCACGGTTTCTTCGGCCAGTGTGGTGACGGTCGTCATGACTTCGCCAAGGTCGCCGAGTCCGCCAAGGTCACGTACGATCAGGTGCAACATCACCGCGCGGCGCAACTTGCGCAGGAGGGTATTGAGCCCGGCTTCGTCACCGACGGGCGCATCGAGAAAAGCACGCATTTGTGCAGCCGAAATCGGCGCGGTCAGGGTGTCCGGGGCGGGCAACGTGGCTGCCGGGGAATATTGCACATAGCGAGAAAGGCGCGCGGCGCGCGCCAGTGCCTCATGCGGTGATGCGGCCGATGCTGTCGCGGAATTCATGCTTTCATGGTTTAGAATGACCGGGCAGTCCAGACTCAGGAACTTCCTCGCGCGGATGCCTGCGTCCAAGGCGTCCCGGCCAGCTTTCGTCAACCGGCGGGGGCTTCGTGCGTCAATGCCATCAGGCGGCATTCGTCGAACAGGATCCGCGTGGATCCCCGATGGGTGATCTGCGCACGGCGAATCTTAACTCATGACTTCGATCCGGAAATTCCCTCCCACCGACCTCGCGCAAGCATTTCACCAATAGTGTCGTACTCCTCCCGTTCCGGTTATTTTCGTCGCGCTTCCATGCGTGTCTATCGCGTGGCGACCTATGTCGTGCTGGCGCTGGGTTTGGTGTTTGTGGCCCTGGTTCTCGGCATTCGTTTTGTCCTGTTGCCCAATATCGACACCTACCGTGAAAATGTGGCGGCGGCTATCAGTGCGGCCGCGGGACAGAACATTGTTCTCGGTGTCATCTCCGGCGAATGGGAGGGTTTCCAACCCAAATTCCGGGTGCGCGATGTCCGGGTCCACGACGCGCAGGGCCAACCCGCGCTGATATTGTCCCAGGTGGACGTTGCGGTGTCGGAGCTGGCCCTGCTTCGCGGGGCGCTGAAGTTCGAGTCCCTGGTAATCGAAAAGCCTGACCTGGAAATCCGGCGCGACACCGGTGGTCACCTGTGGGTGGCCGGGATGGCCATGCGTCCCGGTGACGGAGATTTCTCCGGCTGGCTGCTGCAACAAGGCCAGGTTGTGATTCGCGATGCCCGAATCGTCTGGCGAGATGAGTTCCGGGGAGCGCCGGATCTGGCGCTTGAGCAGGTTGAATTTCGCTGGGAGAACCTGGGATCCGGACATCGATTCGGGCTCACCGGCAACCCGCCGTCTGCCATCGCTTCCAAGTTAACCTTGCGCGGTGAATTTTCCGATCTGGGTGCCGCGGCCAGCAAGGGCAAGTTGTACGCCGAGTTGGGTTACGTGGATTTGTCCCAGGCGCATGTTTGGCTGAATCTGCCGATCGAAGTCACGGCGGGGCTGGGTGCACTCAAGGTGTGGACCGAAATCTCCGGCGGGCGGATTGAACAAGCGCTGTCTGACGTCCAACTCGTCAATGTGGTGAGCAGGCTTGCACCCGAACTGCCGGCGCTGGAGCTGGCCAGTGTGCAGGGACGGCTGGGTTGGCGGGTGTCCGGCGAATCGACGGAATTGTCCGGCAGCGCCCTGGGTTTCGTGATGGCTTCCGGTTCGCGTCTGCCGCCCATGGAGTTCGTTTATGGCTTTGCGCGCGGGGGCGATTTGCCTCGGCGACTCGAATTGCGAGATCTGGATCTGGGACCGTTGGCGGAGCTTTCCGCCTATCTTCCAGTGAGCGATTCGCTGCGGGCCGATCTGGTGCGTGTCGCCGCATCGGGCAGGCTGGACGAGGCGTGGTTGTCCTGGGAAACGCCGGTTGGGACCAAGCCGCAATTTTCCGCCAGAGGCCGGTTTTCGAATTTGGCGATCAAACCGGACGGCATCCTGCCCGGATTTCAGGGAGTGAACGGCGAGTTCGATGCCACGCAGTCCGGTGGGGTGCTGAGCCTCGATTCTCATCAGGCGAGAATGGAATTGCCCCGGGTATTCGCCGAACCGCTGGCACTCGACTTTCTGTCCGCCAAAGGGGCCTGGACGTTGTCGGAAGACGGATTTCAGGTGCAATTTACCGACGTGACCTTCACCAATGAGGACTTGGCCGGTCGCGTGTCGGGTTCGTATCGCAGCCAGCCGGCCCCCCGCGGCAGCATCGATCTGACTGCCAATCTCGTGCGCGCAGACGCGCGCCGCGTCTGGCGGTACTTTCCGGTGATGCTCCCGGGTATCCAGGCCTGGTTAAAACGCGCAGTCGTAGCTGGCAGTTCGCAGGACGTTCGCCTGCGGCTGAAAGGCCCGCTGGGGGATTTCCCGTTTGCCGACGAAAAGACCGGCT
>JBJXFN010000098.1:0-8310 GCA_046155535.1 Burkholderiales bacterium | reverse complement strand
GAATGGTCAATGCGATTCGCGTCCCACCGGCGGCGGATCGGGTGATATTCATGGTTCCATGCAGAGACTGGACGCGTTCGCGCAATCCGGCGAGCCCGAGACCATCGCGCTTCGCATTCGGATCCATTCCCTGCCCATTGTCCTCCAGCGCCAAGTGTACTGCCTGGAACTCGCGGTCCAGGGAAATCTTTACCGCAGTGGCGTGGGCGTGTCGTGTGATGTTGGTCAAACACTCCTGGACGCAGCGGTAAAGGGTGATATTGATCATTTCTCCCAACCCGTCCAGCGTGCCCGAGGTCTGAAAGGTACATTCCGTGGGTGCGTTGCGACGCTCCCACTGAACGACCAGAATTGCCAGTGCGTCCTGCAAGCCCAATTCGTCCAGGGCGACCGGGCGAAGACGCTGCGTCAGATTGCGGATGGATTCGTGCACATGATCCGCGACATCAATGATCGAAGTCGCGCGGTCGTGAATTTCTCCTGCGGCCTTTGGTAATTTGTGGCGGATGGCCACCGCGTCCAGTTTTATGGCGTTCAGCGATTGCCCCAGTTCGTCGTGCAGTTCGCGTGCCAGAAAACGCCGCTCCTCCTCCAGTGCGACGACGTTCTTCTCAATGAGCAGCCGGTTCTCGGCCAGCAATCCGGTCAACGCCTGTTGGGCGGACATCCGCAGGATGTTCTCTTTGGAAAATGCCACCCACCGCCGCCAGGAGAACCAGCTCAAGGACAACACGAGCACCAGGAAAGTGAACGGCAGTTCGTCCAACTGGTAAGGCTCCAGCGGCTGCGTAAGTGCAATCAGCCATTCGTTCAGTTCCACCGCGCCGGCGAAGACGAAAGCGGAAAGCGTGATGGCAATGACGACCAGTACATCGCGTCCGGAGTGTGCTCCGCGTTTGGCGGTCTCGTACCGGATAGGCTGGGTTTCGGCAGGAGTCACGCGCAATTGCTCCGGATTTTGTGGTTCTCTGAGTCTTGGCAAGGAAGCGCAGGGCCTTGAATTGCCCACATGCTTGCCCAGGCGCAGCCGGCGGTCAAGTGGCGGTGTGGATGAACGTTCGCGCAGGGTCAGGCCAATGTCCAGCCAGGGACCATCTGGCCGGCGCCCGGATTCGCAACACGATCCGTCCGTTCTGTGAGGGGGATATCGGGAAAAACTCCCAATACTTTTTAGCATCTTCACACTAAGCTTTTTTGTGGGTATGCCGGCGCCACGGCCACACGTGGCAGCGACCAGATCTACCAGTAACGAGGAAACCACGAATTCAAGGGGGAGCAGATGTTAAAGAGAGGAGAAATGTTGGCGGCGGTGCTCGCGGCCATGGTCGCGGCGCCTGCGCTGGCGCAGGATTCCGGCAGTAACCCGGTCGAGGCACTCGAGGCGCCTTCCATCGAGGTCATCAGTACCACCCCGCTGCCCACACTGGGGATACCCAGAGACCGGGTGCCGAGTAACGTGCAGGGCGGGACCGCGGCTCAGATTCAGCAGCAACGTCCCTTGAACCTGGCCGATTTCATGAACCAGAACATCGGCAATCTCAACATCAACGAGATCGGCACCAATCCCTACCAGCCTGATGTCAATTTCCGCGGCTTTACCGCCTCGCCCCTGCTTGGTACGCCACAAGGCTTGTCGGTATTCCAGGACGGCGTGCGGATCAACGAGCCATTCGGCGACATCGTGAACTGGGACCTGATTCCCGAGGGCGCGATCTCCTCCATGAACGTCATTCCAGGCTCCAGTCCCGTGTACGGCTTAAACACGCTGGGCGGGGCGCTTGCCATCCGCACCAAGTCCGGACGGCAGTTCCCGGGCTTGGGGGTCGAAGCTTATGGCGGCTCTTTCGGGCGCAAGGCGGCGGAGGTGGAGTATGGCGGTAAATCGGGCGACGTGGACTACTACGCCAACGTGCACTGGCTGAAGGAAGACGGCTGGCGCGATTTTTCTCCCAGCACGGTGCGGCAGTTCTTCGGCAAGGTAGGACACGAGACCGGCAGTACGGACTTTGATCTGAGTGTTACACATGCCGACAACGATCTCATCGGCAACGAGTTGGTCCCACTCGAATTCTTCAATCAACGTCGCGAATCGGTGTTTACCCGCCCCGACCAGACCTTGAACAAGATGACCATGGTCAACCTGACCGGATCGCACTACGTCAATGACGGCATGCAGATCGCTGGCAACATCTATCACCGCCGCAGCGACCGGGACGGACTCAACGGGGATACCAACGACGAATTTGAAGACAGCCCCAACGATGCCCAATGCGACACGGCCGATTTCACGGATCCCGGCGACATTGCGAACTGTCTGGCCTCACAAGCAAGCGGCGGCACCAATGCGGACACGGCGGCCCAGAACAAGACCCGCACCACGCAGACCGGATCGGGCGCATCGCTCCAGTTCAGCATGATCGAAACGGTCAATCAATTGACGGTGGGCGCGAGCGTCGATACTTCCGAAAGTAATTTCCAGTCCACGGAGGCGGAAGGCATCTTCGATGCAACCCGGCAGGTGGTTGACGTTGAGCCGGCCGACATCACCGCCCAACTTCAGGGAAAAACGCGCACGATAAGCTTGTACGTTACGGATACCTATGCGGTGACGCCCGCGACCCATGTGACCTTGGCGGGCCGCTATAACAGGACTCGCGTGCAGGCGGTTGACGAATTAACGCTCACACCACCTAATCTTGATGGCGACTTTACGTATTCAAAACTCAATCCCGCCATCGGTGCGACCCATAAGCTCAGTGATACCGTGACCTTGTTCGGCAGTTGGAGCCAGGGCAATCGCGCGCCATCGCCCATCGAGCTGGGGTGTGCCGATCCGAATAATCCGTGCCCGTTGCCGAACGCACGTGCCTCGGACCCGTTCCTGCAGCAGGTTGTTGCCCGCACCTGGGAAGCCGGGATCAGAGGTCGTGCCGGCGAAAGCGTGGATTGGACCCTGTCGGCGTTCCAGACCACTAACCAGGATGACATCATCTTCATCAGCAGCACGGCAGCCACGGGCTACTTCACCAATTTTGGGAAGACCCAGCGTCAGGGCCTCGAGGCAGGACTTTCAGCGAGGTTTGGTGCAACCAGTATCAGTGCAGGTTATGGATTCACGCGTGCCACCTACCAAGCTTCCGCCTGTCTCTTGGCAGAGAACAACAGCACGCGCGGTACCTCGCCGGAATGCGCCACCGATGATCAGATTCTGGTCAGCCCCGGCGATCAGATACCCGGCATTCCGGAGCACAGCCTCAAGCTGCAGGTGAACTTCGATGTGACGACCTCGTGGAACATCGGCCTGAGCGGCATGTACTTCTCCAAGCAATACGTGCGTGGCAACGAAAACAACGCGCACCAGGCAGGCACCTTTACCGACCGCTTCGGTGATACGCGCACTTTTCTGCACGGCGGGGAGGTCGAAGCCTATACCGTGGTTAACCTGCGTACCGCCTACCGCATCGGCAAGAACTTCGAGATCTTTGGCCGGGTGAACAACCTGTTCGACAAAAAGTACTTCACGGCAGGCGCGCTGGCGGAAAATCCCTTTGATGCAGCAGGAACTTTCCAGACCGATTCCGGTCTTTGGACCCGCGAGACCTTTTTGGCGCCTGGCGCGCCGCGCGGACTCTGGGTTGGCCTGCGGTACGATTTCAATCCCAACCAGAATTAGACGCGTCTGACAGCCAGCTAAAGACGCCGGGCCGCGAGCCCGGCGTTGTTACGTGCATAATTGCGGCTGGAACCCGCAACGTTCGACACACCTAAAACCAACTGGAGCAGTTTGATGAAGACTCTGAGCGCACAGAACCGTGTCATGGCAGCCCTCCTGGCCGCCACTGTATCGCTTGTCGCCCATGCCGAGGGCGAGAAGGGCTACGCCTACGTGAGCAATCAGGGAGGCAACATCACCGTGATTGATCTGGCAAGCTTCGAAACGGTGAAGGAAATAGCCACCGGCTCCAAGTCACCCCGCGGCATCGGCGTCACCGCCGATGGCAAGTTATTGGTCACGGCAAATGGCGAAGAAGGCGATGTCTCCCTCATCGACCGGGTCAGCGGTGAACTCGTCAAGCGCATTCCGATTGGCCGGAATCCCGAATTTGTGCGTATCCGTGGGGATTTTGCTTTCGTGTCCTTCGAACCGGCCGCTGTCGGCGGCCCGCCGCCCGCGCCCGGGTCGGCCGAAGCTCTCGCCCTGGAAAAGGAACGCGAAGATGATGATGCCGAGCCTGCCAAGATCGCAGTCCTGGACCTCAAGCAAGGTAAAGTGATCCGCGCCATCACCGGTGGCATGGAGACCGAAGGCATCGAATTCTCCGCCGATGGCAAGCGCATTCTGGTCACCAACGAGGCCGACGAAAACGTCAGCGTGCATGACATCGCGAGCGGCAAGCTGGTGAAAAAAATCAACACCAAGAAATACGGCAATCGCCCGCGCGGCATCAAAATGGCGCCAGATGGCAAAAGCTATGTCGCCAGCCTGGAGTACGGCAACAAACTGGTGATCATGGATCGCAAGTTCAAAGTGCGCAAAGTGGTGCAAACCGGAGAGGTGCCCTACGGTCTGGCCTTTGACCGCAAGGGTGATCGGCTCTTCGTGGCGCTTGCCAAGGGCGCCGCGCTTCAGGTTTTCGACACCAAAAATTATCAGGAAATCGCCCGCGTCCCCACCGGGAAACGTTGCTGGCACTTTTCCTTCACACCGGATGACAGCCACATTCTGGTGGCATGCGGCAAATCCGATGAAGTGGTAATTATCGACGCCACGACCATGCAGCCTGTCAAACGCATCACGGACAAGAAGATGCCCTGGGGTGTGGTGACGTATCCCAAGTCGGTGGGTAGCCTCGACGTGCCGCAATAAATTCTCTCTGGATCAAACCGTCGGCAATCGACGGCGCCGTCGAAGGGCGCGGTGGAATGTTTCCGGAATGTCCTGCGTTCTTCGAGATGCCTCGATGCGCCGGTGGACGGTGGTTGGGGATTCGTACGATTGGACGAAAGCCCCTGTCGCGTTGTTCTCGCGGACTTCATGACACAGCGCATCCTCCTGCGTGGGACATAAATGCCAGTTTCCGTGTTGCTGCAACGCGGCATCGTCAAGCTGTACGGCATTGAATTTTCCCAGGGACCGCCGGAGATCAACCACGGGCAGGCGAGGGTGGACCGAAGAGCGGCGGGAGGTTGGGGCGATGTCATGACGGTGATAGCATACGACGCACCGTAACCCGCAGCCTGGATGTGCTGATCTTTACTCGGAAAAGGAAAATCACTGATGAACAGTCCAACCCGTTACACCACTCCCGCGATTGCATTTCACTGGATCGTGGGCATCGCGGTGCTCACCCTCATTGGTCTGGGCTTGTACATGGTCGATATTCCGAAAGGCACGCCTGATCGCGCCTTCTATTTCAATCTGCATAAATCCCTCGGCGTGACGACAGCCATACTGGTGGCAATCCGCTTGTGGTGGCGTGCGAGAAATCCGCCGCCGCTCTTGCCCGCGAGCTTGCCAAACTGGCAGGTGCAGGCTTCCAAAATCAGCCACGCCTTGCTTTACCTGTGCCTGATCCTGATGCCCTTGTCCGGTTTCTCGGCTTCACAATTCACCAAGTACGGCGTGAACTATTTCGAGCTCTTCAAGATTCCACCGATGGGCTGGGAGAACAAGGAAATCTACGATTTCCTGCAGGGCATCCATCACATCACGGCTGAATTGTTGATGGTACTGGTTGCAATCCATGTCCTCGCGGCGCTCAAGCATCTTGTGATCAACCGGGATGGCGTATTTCAGAGAATGCTGCCCGGGAAATAATCCTGAATCTGATCTGCCGGATGTTGGCATCGCGATGACAGTAACCGGGCCTCTCCGTTTGAAGAAATTTACGCTGATTCTGTTTCTGGGTCTCGCTGGCTGCGTGACCCCGCCGGCACCTGCGCCGGTGCTGCCTTCCTTGTCAGAATCCGTAGACGAGCCGGCGCCCGAATCGCCCCCGCCGCCGCCGAAAATCGCCCTGGTACTGGGCGGCGGTGCCGCAAAAGGGTTTGCCCACGTCGGTGTCATCAAATCCCTGGAGGCACACGGCATCCCTATCGACATTCTGGTTGGGACCAGCGCCGGCAGTGTCGTGGCTGCGCTGTACGCGGCGGGTAACAGCGGCTTCGAACTGCAACGCATTTCGCTGGCCATGGACGAGAGCACCGTCAGTGACTGGGTGCTGCCGAATCGGGGATTCATCAAAGGCGAGTCTTTGATGAACTTCATCAACGAAGCGGTCAAAAGTCGCCCCATTGAACAACTCAACCGCAAGCTGGCGATCGTGGCCACCGACTTGCAGTCCGGGGAATTGATCGTGTTCGAGCGCGGTAATACCGGTCTGGCTGTGCGGGCATCGAGCAGTGTGCCGGGCGTCTTTCAGCCGGTCAAAATCGCCGGCCGCGAATTTGTGGATGGTGGTCTCGTCAGTCCGGTGCCGGTGAAAACCGCGCGCGACCTGGGTGCCGACATCGTTGTGGCGGTGGACATTTCCGACAAGCCGAAAACGTCTCGCCTGAAGGATTCCATTGATGTTCTGATGCAGACCTTCACCATCATGGGCCGCGTCATTGCCGGCAAGGAACTGGTCTTTGCCGACGTCGTGATCACGCCGGATATTACCGGATTGAATTCGGCAAATTTCGATTCCCGCAATCTGGCGATCATCGAAGGCGAGAAAGCGGGACTGGAAGCGGTAGCGCGACTGAAAGAGAAGATCGCCGCGTATTACAAAGTCAAAAAGGCTCCGCCCGCGCAGACGAACGAAGGAAACACTGAATAAGTCCCAAATTGTCATTCCCGCGGAAACGGGAATCCAGGTTATTCAAGGACATGTGGTTCCCCGCCTGCGCGGGGAAGACACTTATTCAGTGTTTCCCTAAATTTCAAGTGGTCGCGCTCCAGAGGCGGAGTTGAAAACCTGGCAATGCGCAAGGCCACTGGCGTTGGGGCTTCTGGAACGTAAGGTCCCCTCCGACTCTGCTGGAGGATACCTGCCGGGTGATCATAAATGGCAAAACTGGACTTATTGACCGAAACCGGCGCCTTGCTTGGCTTTCTTTTGTTTGCCGGGCCCGGTGAGTTCGATGCGAGTATGCCAAGGCGTGACTGTACGCTGGAGCGTTTCCGGCCGTCGATCGGGCATGAACTTGGCGATGTTATTTCGTTTGCGCAAGGCAAGCCGTATCGCTGCAACACGCAAGCAGTGGATGGGAATATTTTGATCCGGGCGCACATCCATGAGGGGATGTCGATCGTGATCGAACGCCGTCCTGACGGATCGTGCCAGTGGTATGTGGAAAAGCTGTTCGGTCGCTCCGCGAAAAACGGACAATGCAAAATGCACGGAGAGGGGGCTTGATGCTCCAGTTCGACGGGCGAGTCAGTCATGTATATCCGTGCCGTGCAAGCTCGCAGCCGGCTCGGGAAGGGCGGTTTGCTTAAAGTGGAAATTGAGACGCCACAAGTCGCCCGGGCGTCTGCCGGATTGTCGCGCAAGGTCAAAGATCTCTGTCCCGCCCCGTCAGCAGGTCGAATCGAGATCCGCAAGGTCTCTTAGCGAATGACGAGCTTGTCGTCTGCGGTGGTCGCGCCGTACCTGCGTCCTTTTGATTCCTCGCGAAGCAGGTTGAGTTCAGCCTGTAGTGCGTCCCGTCCGGCTTGCGCTGCCGGATCAGTCGGGTAGTACGCTAGTTCGCTGTCTTCTTCGCCGGCCACGCGAGTGCCAATGAGCACTCGTGCTTTGGTGTAATCGTACGCTTCGGCGCAATGCAGAATCGCGCGATTGTCCCAGAGCAAGGTATCGCCCGGTACCCACCTGTGTTTGTAGACGCGCTTAGGTTCCGAAACGACGAAATCGATCAGTGACTTGATCAGACGTTTACTCTCATTGCGCGGAAGACCGGGGATGCTGAACGCATGCCGGCCCACGAACAGGTTTTTCACGCCGGTTTCCGGGTGCACCTTCACCAGCGGTCGAAGATACGCCTCACCATGGTAGATGGTGTTCTTGTCCTGCTGCGGAAAATCTCCGACGTCATGCGCCTGTGAGTACTCCGTCGAATGATAGGCGCTCAGATTCGCAATGCGATCCTTCGTTGCCTGATCGAGCGCGGCGTAGCCTGCGCGCAAATCCGCCAGTTGTGTCTCACCGCCCTGGTCTGGCACAACGACCGCAGACAGTATTCCGCACTTGGAGCTGATGGGTTTGTAGGTGGAGTCGGTATGCCAGGATTCGTTGCCGACATTGGTCCGCATGCGCTGCGAGTCGA
>JBJXFN010000092.1:0-8200 GCA_046155535.1 Burkholderiales bacterium | reverse complement strand
ATCAAGCAGGTGTCGGATACCGACGAACTCACCGGCCTGTACAACATGCGCGCGTTTTCGGGAATTTTGCAGCGCTCATTCCGTCAGGCGGTACGGTACGGACACTCCATGGCCGTGGTCATGATCGACTCGGACAACCTCAAGCAGGTCAACGACACCTATGGACACGAATCCGGAAACCGGCTGTTGCAGCATCTGGTACGTTGCATCCGGGAGCAATTGCGCGGCTCGGATGTGGTCGCGCGTTTCGGCGGAGACGAGTTCATCGTGCTGCTGCAGGAAACCAACAACAAAGGCGCCGCCGAAATGGCCGAGCGCATCCGCAAGGCGGTGGAAAGCTCACGCCTTTCGGTGCGCGGGGGCGACACCACCGTGACGGCAAGCCTTGGTGTGGCCAGTTACCCCGAAGATGGCGGCAATCTGGAAATCATTCTCGAAAAAGCCGACAAGGCGATGTACCGCGCCAAACAAAAAGGACGCAACCAGGTGCAGGTCTATCTGGACGAGCGCACCGCCTGATTTCGCATCGCTCGCCGTCCGGGCCGGAAGTAGTCCCGGTTGTCATAGAAATCCTCCCGTTCATTTTCCGCCCACCAGCCGGGCACACCCAGTACCGGCAAGGGAGACAGATCCCGTCCCGACTTCCACACTTTGTGGTCCGCCAACACCGCCGCCAGGCGCGCATCGGCCTGACTGACCTGTGTGTGCGACGGCAGCGCCATGAATGACTGCGGCACCGGCAACAGGATGGCCTTGGCCGTCATCCCGACAAACGGCCGCAACGACTTTTGAAACAAAGCATGGCCGAAGATCAGGAAACACATGCTGGTCTTCACCCGTTGGCGGGCATTCCAGAACAATTCTTTCCAGCGAAATTCGCGCACCATCTGCAGCAGTGCCGGGTCACTCGAGAACACTGCCGCGCCGTCTTCATCGAACATCGTCAGTGCGTCGCGTAACGGTGAACGTCGGCCCCCGGCTTCGCCGGGAAAATTCTCCATGTGAAGGGCATTGATCCGGGCCTTGGTGGCCGGGAACGTCATCCAGACCAGCGCATTGAACAGGTCGTGCCAGTCGGCAGCGCGGACCTGGACTTCGCCCTTGAAAAAACAGCGCGGTTCGAACCCGTTCTCGACGCTCCGGGGTCCGGTCGGGTGCGGAACAAAGCGCACGCGCGTGCCCGCTGCATTGACCGGTTGACCCCGGGATTCGGCCAGCGTGTTGAGCCGCGCGTTATCCGGCCACGGGCCGGCCGGCAGAAGGGCGCCAAGCGGGCGCAAGGGCCGGAACATTTCGTTTTCCGCCAACCACTTCGTGTTCCAACAGGTGTCCATGAAGGTGCAACAGGTCATCGGTTAAGATAGCGCCCACATCAGTATATCGACCTCAAGATTTCCAAATGACTGACCGCATGGACTGCGCCGTCATCGGCGCCGGTGTGGTGGGACTTGCCATCGCGCGTGCGCTGGCGCTTGCCGGGCGCGAAGTGATCGTGATCGAAGCCGAAGAAGCCATCGGCACCCACACCAGCTCGCGCAATTCCGAAGTGATCCACGCCGGACTTTACTATCCCGAGAATTCGCTCAAGGCGCGTATGTGCGTGGAGGGCAAACGCCTGCTTTACGAATACTGCGCCGATCGCGGTGTTGCGCACGCCCGGATCGGGAAAATCGTCGTGGCTGTCGCGCCGGAAGAAACCGCCGCGCTCCGGGATTACGTAACCAAGGCTGCTGCCAACGGGGTACAGGATCTGGCGTGGTTATCGCGCGAAGCCCTGAGGGAACTGGAACCCGAGGTCGAATGCGTGGCGGGATTCCATTCGCCCTCCACCGGCATCATCGACAGCCATGCATTGATGCTGGCCTACCAGGGTGATGCGGAAAATCATGGCGCGGCGCTGGTATTTCGAAGCCCGCTGCGCGCCGGCACCGTCACGGCGGAGGGCATCGTCCTGGACGTCGGGGGCGCGGAACCCATGTCTATTCTTTGCAACACCGTTGTGAACGCCGCCGGGCTGTTCGCGCAAAACGTCGCGCGTTCCATCGCAGGCATTCCGCCCTCCGGCATCCCGCCGCAATACTTCGCCAAAGCCCATTACTTCACGCTGTCCGGCCGCCCCCCCTTCCATCGGCTTGTGTACCCGATTGCCACCAACGCACATCTTGGCGTTCACGTGACACTTGATCTCGCCGGTCAGGTCAAATTCGGCCCGGACGTCATGTGGGTAAACGGCGTGGACTATCATTTCGACGAATCCCGCGAAGCCCTGTTTTATCAGGCCATCCGCAAGTACTATCCCGGACTCCAGGACGGCCAACTGCAACCCGGATACACCGGCATCCGGCCGAAAATTTCCGGCCCAACGGAAGCGGCCGCCGATTTCATGATCCAGGGGCCGCGAGACCATGGCGTTGCCGGCCTGGTCAACCTGTTCGGCATCGAATCGCCGGGACTCACCGCCTCGCTGGCGATTGCGCAACACGTGCGCAGGCTCCTGCAGGATTAAGAGCTCGCGTCCGTGGATTTCCGGAATTCTGCACAAGCCATGGACCAGCCGGAACCCATTGAATCCGCCGGTATCGACGAGTTGCGCGCGCTGCAATTCAGTCGGCTGGGCCGGAGCCTGCAACACGCCTACGCCAATGTGCCGCATTATCGCAAGGCGTTTGATGCCGCTGGCGTGCACCCCGGGGATTTGAAGAGTCTGTCCGACCTGGCGAAATTTTCCTTCACCACCAAGGCCGATCTGCGTGAAAACTATCCGTTTGCCATGTTTGCCGTGCCGATGGAAGACATCGTGCGCGTGCATGCCTCGAGCGGCACCACCGGCAACCCGACCGTGGTGGGGTACACCAGACAGGACATCGACTTGTGGGCCTCGGTCATGGCGCGCTCGCTGCGGGCGGCAGGCGTGCGTCGTCGGGACATCGTGCATGTCGCCTACGGCTATGGATTGTTTACCGGCGGACTCGGCGCCCATTACGGTGCTGAAGCGCTCGGCGCCACGGTCATCCCATCGGGGGGTGGCATGACGGAGCGCCAGGTGAAACTCATTTGCGATTTCCGGCCGGACGTCATCATGTGCACCCCTTCCTACCTGCTGGTAATTGCCGACGAGTTCGAGCGCCAGGGACTGGACCCGGCCAGTTCCTCGCTGCGTGTGGGCATATTTGGCGCAGAACCCTGGTCGGCCGGTATGTGTGCGGAACTGCAACGGCGCTTTGGCATCGTCGCGCTGGATTTGTACGGACTGTCGGAAGTCATCGGTCCGGGCGTTGCCGCGGAAAGCGTGGAAACGCGCGACGGCCTGAACATCTGGGAAGATCATTTTTTCCCGGAAATCATCGACCCGCAAACCGGCGCGGTGCTTCCTGACGGACAGATGGGAGAATTGGTGATCACCTCACTCACCAAGACAGGCATGCCGGTCATCCGTTATCGAACACGCGATCTGACACGATTGCTGCCGGGCAGTGCGCGCTCCATGCGACGCCTCGATCGCATCGCCGGGCGCAGCGACGACATGCTGATCATCCGCGGCGTCAACGTGTTCCCTTCCCAGATCGAGGAAATCCTGCTGCAACAGGCGGGGCTTTCGCCCCACTATCTTCTGGAAGTGAGCCGCGCAGGCCATCTCGATCAACTCGACGTAAAAATCGAACGCCGGCCGGAACTGCCTTCGTCCGCGGGCAACGGACTGGCGCAGGAAGTGGAAAGACTGATCAAAGGCCTGATCGGGGTCAGTACCCGCGTGTTTGTGGTGGAACCCGAATCGCTGCCGCGCTCGCAGGGCAAGGCCGTGCGCGTCATCGACAAACGTCCAAAATCCTGAAAGGAGTCCAACGTGTCTGCACCGGCGACTGACTGGTTGTCACAGGAAGCACAAGGTCTGCGACAGGCCGGTATCGGCGAAGCCGCCATCGCGGCATGGCGTGCGGCGGCGCCGCGCGGCACCGGTGATTTTGCCGGTGACTGCAAGACATACACCGCGTTCTGGGCGGTGGGCAAAACTCTGCTGACGCAACTTCCCCGCAAGCCTGTACGCAGCGCGACCCAGGCCGAAGCCGCGGAGCACCTGAAAACACTCGCCCGCGAAGCGCGTGCGCGATTTCTGGCCGCCCATGCGCAAACCGTCTACGACCGCTTGACGGGCAGTCGCACCCGCTTTGTGCGGGTCGAGCAGCTCATCTACGACGCCGCAATGCTGATTCCCGGACTGACGCCAACACGGGAACAGGTTCAGGCCGAGTCGGCACACGCGCAGCGCGATAAGGAAGGCGATGAGATCGACCAGGGAATATTTGTTTCCGCCGTGCTGGCGCAGGTGCAGGCCGGCACCCATCTCTGCCACGCCATGCTACTGCCGCGCCCGGAAGCTCTCGCGCGAAGGTCCGAGTACGAAGAACGCGGGCGCCTCGATCTGGGTGCCGCAGAAGTCTTCCGCAAGAACAATGCAACCTACGTCATCGAGAAAAATCCGCGGCATCTGAATGCGGAGGACGACACCACGATCGATGCCGCGGAAATCGCCGTCGATCTGGCCATTCTCGACCCCCGGACCCAGATTGGCGTGCTGCGCGGCGATTTCATTCAAGGTGGAAAATACGATGGCCGCCGGGTGTTCGGGACCGGCATCAACTTGACCCACCTGTACTACGGCAAAGTGCCCTTTATCTGGTATCTAAAGCGCGATCTGGGAATCGTCAACAAGTTCTTCCGCGGCCTCGCGCACGCGGACATCGTGCCGGATGACGTGAACGGGCGGACGACGGAAAAACCGTGGATCGCCGCCGTGGAGCAGTTTGCCATCGGCGGGCACTGCCAGTATCTGCTGACCATGGACTACGTCCTCGCGGCACGCGGTGCCTTTCTGAGCCTGCCCGCGCGCAAGGAAGGCATCATCCCCGGTGCCGCCAACATGCGTCTGCCGCGGTTTACCGGCGAACGCATCGCGCGCCAAGCCATCATGTACGAACGCCGACTCGAGTGTGACAGCCCCGAAGGACGCATGATTTGCGACGAGATTGTCGAACCCGCGAACATGGACATGGCCATCGAACGCGTGGTCGAGAACTTCACCGGTTCTGGTGTGGTCAGCGCAGCGGCCAACCGCCGAGGCTTTCGCGTCACGCAGGAGCCGCTGGACCTGTTTCGCCGCTACTTTGCCGCCTATGCGCGGGATCAGGCCTACTGCCACTTCAGCCCGGCGCTGATTGCAAACCTGGAGCGCCACTGGGACGCGAAGAACCGCAAACTGGGCTGAGTAAAATCCATCGGATCGGCGCCCACCGATTCCCGGTTTCAAGTATCATCGCGCGCCGCCGATATCTGTACGGAAGTCTTTATCAGGCCACGGACCTGTGTCCCGGCTTAGCCTGTCCCGACCGCGGCAAATTCCCTTTTATTCATAACGGAGAAGAACGTGACCGAAACCATCATGCTTGTCGCCCCCCTGAGTGTCATTATCGGCTGCCTGTACTGGGTGATGTCGCTGGGCAAGGAGCAGGAGAAACTCCACGCAGAAATCTGGGCAAAACGCGGCAAGTAAGCGCCGCGCATCCGAAAAAAAGCCCCGTACTCCGGGGCTTTTTTCACACCTGACATCCCTTCCCAGCCGTCACGCAGAAACACAGGGAAACAAAACGGGACGACCCCCCGTTGGACTCAATTCGAGATATTGATTCTCCCTGCGCCCGTTGCACCTGAACGGGGACTCCGACGTGTAATGCACGTAGGGTATTTGCGCTGAGATCTTATCTTTGTGTCAAGCAGCCTTGGCCTGATGAATCGCCCGCCAGACTTTCTCCGACGTGGCGGGCATTTCGATCTGTTTGACACCAAGGTGGCGCAGCGCATCGACGACCGCATTCATGACTGTCGGCGTGCCGCCCACGGTGCCCAGTTCACCAACGCCCTTGGCACCCAGCGGATTGATCTTGCACGGCGTGGACTCGTCGGTGAAGGTATCAAAATTCGGTAGATCATCCGCGCGCGGCAAGCAGTAATCGAGCAGGGAACCAGTAACGAGCTGGCCGCTTGCCGGATCGTAGTGCGCGTTTTCGAGCAACGCCTGGCCAACCGCCTGGGCGATGCCGCCATGCACCTGACCGGCGACGATCAGTGGATTGATGACGCGACCTACATCATCCATGGTGGTGTAGCGCACGATCTGGGTCACACCGGTTTCGGGGTCGATCTCCACTTCGCAAACGTGGCAACTATTCGGCCAGGACGGGCCTTCGACCTTCTGCAAGGTCGAAATGGCGATGCGTCTTTCCGGCTGCTTGCCCGCCAATTCGAACAGGCCGATGCCCAGGTCGGTGCCAGCCACTTTGAAGCGGCCATCGCGGTATTCGATATCTTTGCCCGATGCCTCCAGCGCTTCGCCGGCGAGTTCCCGGCCTTTTTCGATGGTTTGTTTCGACGCGGTCAGCATTGCCGAACCGCCGATGTACAGCGAGCGGCTGCCCATGCTGCCAATGCCCTGGCCGATGTCGCTGTCGCCCTGCACGATGACAATCTTGTCCGGATCGATGTCCAGCGTTTCGGAGAGTATCTGCACGTAGCTGGTCTCGATGCCCTGCCCCATTGCCTGCATGGCGGTGTACACCAGCACCCGCCCATCCGCTTCGACATGCAGGTTCACGGTTTCTTCGTGCACGACGCCAGTCCACTCCAGGAAGGTCGATAGCGCCCGGCCGCGCAGCTTGCCGCGCTTGCGCGATGCATCGCGCCGCGCCGGAAAACCATTCCAGTCCGCCTTGTCGAGTATGCGATCGAGCATGTGCGGAAAGTTGCCGCTGTCGAACTTCTCGCCCATCGGCGTCTTGTAGGGCATTTGCCCGGGCTGGATGAAATTGCGCCGACGCAACTCGGCAGGGTCGATTTTCATTTCCGCCGCGGCCTGGTCCATCAGGCGTTCGAGCAGGTAGATCGCTTCCGGCCGGCCGGCGCCGCGATAAGCACCCACGACATTGGTGTTGGTCATCACGGCGGTGCCGCGCAAATGCAATGCAGGAACGTGATACACGCCGGTGATCACTTTCGGCCCCACCGCCACCACGATCACTGCACCCGGACCGCTGGCATGTCCACCGATGTTGCCGATGATTTCGACCCGCAGGCCCAGAATCCTGCCCTCTCCATCGAACGCCATTTCGGCATGATTGATCTGGTCGCGGCCGTGATTGCCGGCCAGAAAGTCCTCGCTGCGGCTCGCCCGCCAATGCACCGGGCGTCCCAGCTTGCGCGCCGCCCAGGCGCAAACCACGTCCTCGGGATAAAGCTGGGTCTTCATGCCGAATCCGCCACCGACGTCGCCAACGATGACGCGGACCTTGCCCTTGGGTATTTTCAGCACCGCCTCGGCCAGCGTTCCCTGCAAACCGGACGGATTCTGGCAACTGGTGCGCAAGGTCACGCGTTCGGTCCCGGTGTCGAATTCGGCAATGCTTCCACGCGGCTCCATGCTGACCGGCACCAGACGCTGGTTGTAGAGCGAGAGTTTCGTAACATGGCTGGCTTTCGCAAAGGCCGCGTCACAGACATCCTTCTTACCGAATTCGGTTTGTGCCGCAATGTTGCCCGGCGCATCGGCCCACACCTGCGGCGCGCCTCTGGCTGTGGCCGCCTCGATGGTAACGACCGCCGGCAGTTCCTGATACTCGACCGCCACACTTTCTGCAGCGTCCACTGCCTGCGAGCGACTCCGGGCAATCACGGCGGCCACTGCCTCGCCAACATAGCGCGCGGCATCGATCGCCAAGGCATGGTGGGGAGCGCCGCACATCGGCTTGCCGTCTCCGCGATTGAGTCCCTGTCCATCCGGAAGGGGGCCGATGCCGTCGGCTTTCAGGTCTGCGCCGGTGAATACCGCCAGGACCCCGGGCATTGCCTTGGCCGCCGCCGGGTCAATGGAAATGATCCGAGCATGGGCATACGGGGACCGTACAAAGGCGACAAAGACCTCTGTGGCGACGGACACGTCATCCACATACTGCCCGGCACCCAACAATAACCGCTGATCTTCACGACGCACCAGCGCCTGACCGATTCCGTACTTTGCCATGGGATTTTCCTTTCCTTGCGTGTTCTTCCGCTTCGAAGCAGGGGATTCTACCCGCAGACCGGCGCCGGACAAATTTGAAGTTCAGGTTGCCGCATTGGCCGGGGTTGTCTAGGATGCGCATTCTTCTGCCGC
>JBJXFN010000086.1:0-16611 GCA_046155535.1 Burkholderiales bacterium | reverse complement strand
CCCTCATGCTTGCAGTTATCTTCGAAGTCTGGCCGGCCTCAGGGCGGGCCGGCGAGTATTTCGACCTTGCCGCCGCGCTCAAGGCCGATCTGGAACACATCGACGGATTCGTCTCCATCGAGCGCTTCCAGAGTCTGGTCAACCCGGGGAAATTTCTGTCGCTTTCCTTCTGGCGCGACCAAGAGGCGATTCGCGCCTGGCGCGCACTGGAGGGACACCGTGCCGCGCAATCGAAGGGCCGCGCCGGGGTGTTCTCGGATTACCGCCTGCGGGTTGCAACGGTCATGCGCGACTACGGGATGCACCAACGCGCTGAAGCGCCCCAGGACAGTCGCGACGTTCACGGATAACAAGCCATTCGGATTGACGCAGTTCGGCTGAGACGACTCCCAACCAATCGCGAATACAACAACCGTGCAGTTCTCGTCACACCTGCAAGCGCATCGACAAACCCGCAAACCATGCCGAAAAACAGTGGCCGTTTTTGCGGCACCGCCAGCAAGGAAATTCGTTTGGCTGGGAAAAACAGGTGCGAGGCACGCTAAAGCAGTGAAGGCGTGAATGGGCCAAGGAGTAAAGGGTCCATCCCTCGAACCTCGCCCCCCAATCCCGGCCCCCTTTTTCATCACCTCATCCATTACATCACCTTCAACCGCCGCAATTCGAAATAACATCGCGCGCAGGCCCGCACGTCCACCAGCGCACGATGCGCACCTTTTAATGGCTCATTGAAGAGCTTCAGATACAGTTCTTCCAGCTTGGGCCACTTGTAGCCATACGGACCGGGCAGCCGGCAGAAATCCGTGGATGCCTGCATGGTGCAATGTCGTTTCTTCGATTCCACCAGGTTCGGCATACTGGCGCGCAGGAATTCGGCACCCAGAATCTTCTCGTCGAAGGGCATGTTGTGCGCAATCAGCACTTTCGCCTGCTCGATCTTCGGGAGGATGCCATTGAGGACGGTGTTCAGTTCAACACCCTGCTGCTGCGCCATCTCGGTGCTGATGCCATGCACTCTGGCCGCGTCGGGGGGAATGAGGAATCCGTCGGGCTTGACGATGTGTTCGGCACTGGCGATTTCCGTCGCCTCGTCGTCCACCAGCAGCCACGCCAGTTGCACCAGTCGAGGCCAATTCGTCAGATCGGTTGCCGGCGCCTTGTAGTTGCGGGGAATGCCGGTGGTCTCGGTATCAAAGAAAAGATACATCGATTCTCAATAGGACAAAGATGTGCGAAAGGGGAAAAATCAACAGCGTGCATTTTGCCCTGCGCAACAAATTCCCGCATGACCCAATGTGGGAAACAGAATCCGATGACTGCATAAGTCGGACTTCCCGTTCCGGGGCGAGCAGGCGTCGCCATTTTCACAGGCGAGTCCGGGGACACCGCAACGTCGTACAAGTCCGGTTCGCGTAGGCGCGTCGCGGTGTTCCCGTGCTCGTTTCCTTACATGTCGATCGCTTCGGCCACTTCCACAGAGCCCCCCGCGGCAAGAATGGGACATTGCTTCGCCTTCGCCAGCGCATCGTCAAGGCCCTTGGCTTCGATCAGGCTGTAACCGCTCGCAGGATTGGCGCCGCCATTGGAAACAACCGCGCCGTTGCTTTTTACGGTCGAGGATTTACCGACCGGATTGCCACCGTCGATCACGGCAGCGCCCATGGAACCAAACCACTGCCCCCAGGCAGCCATGACTTTCGCCATCTCTGCCTTGGTTTCCGGGTGGCTGCCGCCGTGATACACGTATAGATATTTAGCCATTTTCAGTTCCTCCAAATCGTTTACGGGATACGAGCTACGCTTCGTCGCCGACATGCGCGCTGATCGAGTGGATCGATCCGGCTGCTCGGGCAGAGTTCGCGGATTGGAGACTATCAGCAGCACAATGCGGAAACATTGGGCAAAATGCGCATATTCTGCGCATTTTATTGTGCAGACTGCACAGCCATGGAAACCGCCGCCTATCCCACCGATGCCTTGCTGGCAGCCCTGAATCGCCTGCGCAGCAGCACCGATCTGGCGGTGGCCGTCCGCTACCTGACGGCGCATGCCGGCGATCTGAATGCCGAACTTGGGAAAACAGTGCTCGCCGAAATACCGGCATACCGCCAATCCGCCAATCCCGACATCCTGCCGGAGTTCGCGCAGCACGCCTCGGCACACAACAATGAAATTTTGCGCCTGCTGGGTGGCGGGCTTGTTGCAGATTTCGAATTCGTGCGCACGCACGCAAAGCGACGTGCCGAGCAGCATTTCCCGCTGGAGGCCATGTTGCACGCCTACCGCTGTGGTCATAAAGTTTTCTCGCACTGGTTGAGAAACGCAATCCTTTCCGCCAGTTCCTCCGTCAAGAAGGCGCCGGCCGTCATCGCCGCGGTCGCGGACTTCACCCTCGAATACACCGACGCGATCAGCACCGTCGCCACCAGTTCCTATGTCGCCCAAATACGATTGCTTGCGGATGTCGCCATCGATAATCGCATCGAATTGCTCAATATCCTGCTCGGAGGTTACGACGAATCGGATGGCCGGGTGACAGAAATCCTGCGCGAGAATGGCTACCTCGATGCGAGGCAATCGTACTGCGTCATGCTGGCGCAATCCGTCGACCCCGCGGAGATGCTGAATCCTGCGCGCGCGCGTCGGCTGGCCGAGGCGGTCGGCAATATTTTGCGCGCCTCCACGGTGCGCCGACTGGTCGACGTGCGCGGCAGCAAAGTCGTCGGTATTTTTTCAGACACACGGCGCACGTCCGGCTGGACCGCACCGCATACCGCCCTGGCCAAACGCATCAGCGCAGAATCGTCGATGCTCGGCAACGCCATCCTGGTTGGCATCAGCAATGATGTGCCTTCCACGTCGCGCATTCCCGGTGCGCACCGGGAAGCGCTGCTGGCGCTTGGGCTCACCGGCGTCGCGAACCGGGTTATCCAATTTTCGGAAGTGCCAACGCAGCGCTTGCTGCTGCATTTGGCCGGCGAAGATTTGAAGCACGCATTGCCCGCGTGGACCGCCGCATTGATTGCGGCCGATGAAAATGCCGGTGGCGCACTGATTGCCACGCTGCGTGCTTATGCGCAAGCCAACATGAATGTCCTGAAAGCCGCGGAGGTGCTGTCGGTCCACCCCAATACGATCTATTCCAGAATGCAGAGAATTCAGGACATCACACAATTGGACGCGCGGTCTTTTCACGGGTTGGGCGAACTGCTGATCATTGCGGATTGCAGTGCCCGCTGATCCATCGTCGCGTTCGTCCCGGACAGGGCATCTATTTTCCGGGTCAAGCGCTATTTGGGGTCCACTCGCGGGCAATCACCAATGCATTGGACGTCGATGGACGAGTTGCGCAAAATGGCGTGTGGGCCGATCCCAAGGCCGAACAGGAGAACAATCGATGGAATACAGACAACTTGGCAGCGCTGGTCTCACAGTGCCCGCACTGAGCCTGGGCACTGGGACATTCGGCGGCGGAAACGAGTTTTTCAAAGCCTGGGGAACCAGCGACGTTGCACAGGCAACGAGGATGGTCGACATCTGCCTCGAGGCCGGCCTGACGATGTTCGACTCGGCCGATGTGTACTCTGGTGGACTGGCAGAGGAAATCCTCGGCCAGGCAATCAAGGGCCGGCGCAGTCAGGTGCTGATTTCCACCAAGGGGACCTTTCGCACGGGGCCGGGGCCAAACGAACTGGGTTCTTCGCGCTTTCATCTGACCGAAGCCGTCGAGGCGAGCCTGCGGCGGCTGGGCACCGATCACATTGATCTGTATCAGTTACATGGCTTTGACGCCAGGACACCCATCGAAGAAGCACTGCTGACGCTGGACGATCTGGTGCGTGCCGGCAAGATTCGCTACATCGGTTGTTCGAATTTCTCTGGCTGGCACCTCATGAAGTCGCTGGCGTTTTCCGAAAGACACGGGCTTGCCCGCTACGTCGCCCATCAGGCGTTTTACAGTCTTGTCGGCCGCGACTACGAATGGGAACTCATGCCCCTCGCGCTCGACCAGAAGATTGGCGCGGTTGTCTGGAGTCCGCTCGGCTGGGGAAAACTGACCGGCAAGCTGCGTCGCGGGCAGGCGCTGCCGGAAACCACCCGGCTGCAAAGCCAGCTCTCCAATGACAAGGG
Organism: Burkholderiales bacterium; assembly: GCA_046155535.1. Lineage (GTDB taxonomy): Bacteria > Pseudomonadota > Gammaproteobacteria > Burkholderiales > JACQAP01 > JACQAP01. The sequence continues at coordinate 12,480 of JBJXFN010000086.1, read as the reverse complement.
CCCGCCAATTCCAAACGAGCATGTTTTCAAGATCGTCGATGCAATGGATGCGGTTGCCAATGAAACCGGCAAGACCGTGCCCCAGATTGCGCTGAACTGGCTGCTGCAACGCCCCACGGTTTCGACCATCATCGTCGGTGCGCGCAACGAAGAACAGTTGCGCCAGAATCTGGGCGCACTCGGCTGGAAACTGACTCCCGCGCAGATCGCAACACTGGATGCCGCCAGCGCCGTCTCGCCGGCTTACCCCTATTGGCACCAGCGCAGGTTCCCCGAACTCAATCCGGCGCCGGTTTGATTCAAAATGACTGCACCACGGACACGAGGGGGCACAGGGAAGTACGACGTGTCAATTCGTCGCCCTTCACTTTTGAGTGAGTACACGAATTGATGTCACAAGTCATTCTCCTCCGTGTCCTCGGTGCCTCGGTGGTTCGATTGTTTTTGACTGGTTGATTTGGACGACGACCTATGCGTACCGCTTATCTCCACCATGCCGACTGCGCCCTGCACGACATGGGGAACCATCACCCGGAATGTCCGGCAAGGTTGACCGCCATTCACGACCATTTGCTCGCAACCGGATTGCTCGATCATCTGACGGATGTCGAGGCGCCGCCGGCGACAAAAGAACAGCTACAACGGGTGCATCATGAAAGGTACCTAGAGGCCATCGACGAAAGCGTCCCGGTGCACGGGATTGTGCATCTCGATCCCGATACCGCCATGGGACCATATTCTTACCGCGCCGCCCTGCGCGCCGCAGGCGCGGTGGTGAAAGCAACCGACATGGTAATCACAGGCGAAGTTGAAAACGCTTTCTGCAATGTGCGGCCGCCCGGACACCACGCGCAGAGGGGCCGTGCCATGGGGTTTTGTTTTTTCAACAATGTCGCTGTCGGCGCGGCGCATGCACTCGAAGCGCACGGCCTCGATCGCATTGCCATCGTGGATTTCGACGTGCATCACGGCAACGGCACGGAGGACATTTTTCGCCAGGACGATCGCGTGCTCATGGTGTCCACCTTTCAACATCCGTTTTATCCCTACAATGGCATCGAAGGTCGCTCGGAACGCATGGTCAACGTTCCGCTGCCGGCCTATAGCGCCGGGCCCGAATTCCGATCGGCCGTGGAGCAGGCGTGGATGCCTGCCCTGGAGGCATTTCGCCCGCAGATGATTTTTATCTCGGCCGGGTTCGATGCCCATCGCGATGACGATATGGCCTCCCTGGGGTTGGTGGAAGTTGATTACGTCTGGGTGACGGGAAAAATCATGGACGTGGCCCGACGCCACGCAAATCAGCGAATCGTATCCACGCTCGAAGGCGGCTACCATCTGGATGCTTTGGCCAGAAGCGCCGCGGCCCATGTCCGTGCATTGGCCTCCTTATGACCCATGGCAATGCGACAAACCGACATCCCAATTGATTCACGCAACCACTCTCTTTGGTGTCAACAAGATGACTGCACAATTCGCTGCGATGGATCGGATGCCGCCCTTGCGCGCCGAGCAAATGACCGACGCCCAGAAGCAGGCGGCGGCCGAAATTTCCGCCGGCCCCCGAGGAAGCGTATTCGGTCCGTTCGTGCCGCTTCTGCGCAGCCCGGAATTCATGACACGATTGCAGAAAACCGGCGAGTACCTGCGTTTCAACAATTCGCTGGGGCCGCGTCTTGGCGAATTGGTGATTCTGATCACCGCGCGCCGCTGGTCCCAGCAGTTCGAATGGTCTGCGCATTATCCACTGGCGTTGAAGGCCGGCCTGCGGGCAGAAGTGGCCGATGCCGTTGCGGACGGTCGCCGTCCGTCCGACATGCGGGAAGACGAAGAAGCGGTCTACGACTTTTGTGACGAACTTGCCCGCACGCAGGGCGTGAGCGATTCGACATATGCGCGCGCACTGTCGCTTATCAGAGAACAGGGCGTGATCGACATGATCGGCACTACCGGCTATTACACGACGCTGGCGATGATCATGAACGTGGCGCGCACTCCGCTGCCCGAAGGGGCGACCCCAGCACTCAAGCCTTTTCCGCGTTAAAGCGGAAACGCCGCTAGCACCGGCGACGCTCCGCCAAACCGCCCGGCCAAGTCTATGGTGTCAGGCGTCTCGCATGGAACGCGTCCCACGTGGCCAGCGCCGGCTTGGCATTGAAGTCGCTGTCGGTGTAACCGATGCTGGCGAAAAGTGGCAGATTGGTGGGTAACGGGGGAGGCAGTGACGCTAGATCGAGGTCCGCGAACATCAGGTGAAACCAGCCGCGTGCGGCGATGCTGTCGAGCAATTGCGCCTGGCGCTTGACGTATCGGGCTTGCAGTGCCGGGGACGACTGGATCGTCCCGACCGAAGCGCTGGTCCACCCGCCTTCCACCACCATCGCCGGCATCGTGCGCCCGTTGAGAAGTCGCGAAAAATAGTCATCCGGCATGTATTCGGGTTCCTCGAATCCGAAATACGGGTACGACGACAACCCGAGTTGCTCGCCGAAAGGAAAGTCGACGAAGTCCTGCTCCACGCCGACGTAGTTGCCATTTCCACCGAGACGACCCCAGGCGGTTTCCACCTGCACACTGAAAATTAAAGTCGCCGTGCTGTTCGCGGCGGCCAGATCCGCCGCTGCGGCATTGGCTGCGGTCACCACGGACGAATAGAGCGCCGGTGCTGCGGCACGGATCAGATTCGTTTCGGCGACAAGCCCGATGATCTCCGGGCGGAGTTTTCGATTGACCGCGAGAACGTAATCCCGATACAGCTGCCGGATCGCCGGTTCGGAGATGCTGCGTCCGAGGGCGCGCAGTTGAGGTGACTCTTCCGCGCGGGACAGCCCATCGGTCAGGTCGGCCATGAAATAGAGTTTTAACCCCTTGCCTCGCAGGTAATTCACCAGTTGCACCTTGTCGCGATCGAGGATCGCGTCGGGAGACTGGCCGTTCACCAGATCGGTCCACGGCAGTTCTTCGTGAATGGCGGCGAATTCCGCGCGAAGGCTCCACCGATCAATCCCTTCGAGAACCGCCTGCACCGTGAGGCGCGGAGGGAGGACGGAGAACCCAAGAGTCCACGTGCGGGTCGCCTCGACCGGCGGCGAAGAACTCGTGGATCCACTGCCCCCGCAAGCCGGTAAACCGGTCAGGACGACCACCGCGAATAACAGCCGTGCGCATCTCACGGCAGAAACAGCCAGCGCATTGGTCTTTCGAGGCTACTTCTTCTCGCCATCCATTTTGCCGCCGCGATGGGCCTTGCACTCCGGCGACAATTCGGCTTCGTTCTGTTTCATGCACTCCTTCATGCGGCCTTCGCCAGGCTGCACGCCTTTGCACAGGCGCTCCATATCCTTCATGCAGGGATGCCGGTTTTGCACCTCAGATATTTCTGCACGGCAGGCACTCGACAGCTTGTCCTTGTTTTCCGCGAGGCAGCGCAAGACACGCCCCTGGCCGTGCGGCACGCCCTTGCACAGATTCTCTACATCCGCTTTGCAGGCATCGGCCAATTCCTTGCGCTCCTTCTTGGCTTCCGCAATTCGCTCTTTGCACCCGGGCGAGAGTTCGGCCTCGTGCTGCTTCAGGCACGTCGCGATGCGACCGCCTCCGGGCTGAACATCCTTGCAAAGCTTCTTCACGTCTGCACGACAGGCGCCGCGCGTTTCCTTGTCTTCTGCCTGCGCGCCGGAAATCCCCAATATCAAAAAAATGATCCACAGTTGCGCAACAAGTATCCGTCTCATGATGTTTACCTCCAGCAATGCGTTGTTTAAAAAACGACCCGCCCGCAGAACGAATGATCCAGACTTGCGGTTGACCGACATTGTCGAACATTTGACGGGACGATAGAAACATACTTCCCGAAAATTCCGTCCTGACGCTCTGCGACTGCGTGGACGTCTGTGCTCAGCGGGAATCCTTCCGGGCGAGGAAGCCATTGCCACCTGAAGACCATTCCTCACCGCTGCGTAAATCTCTGTCTCCAGACATCCGGGCAAGCAGAAAACCATCGTGACGGCAGGTCTTAGGCGGTATCAGAATTGCCGCCGTGTGGGTTGAAAACGCCGTGATATGCGGTGGCCTGGTGGCAAGCGCGCTCGAATATTTCAAGAAGAAACGGGCACCCTTCGGTGCCCGTCCATGGAGTCCCCGCAGGCGCAATGGGAGCGAGCGCCGATATCTCAGGCGCCAGTGTTCGTGGTGACGAGCGCAAAATCGCTCACATGCGTCTCCCCACCGGGTTCCTGCTGCGTGATCGGCGCGAATCGCGGGCCGGCTCCGAGGTCGGCCACGTGTGGCGTCGCTTTGGATTGGGGTTGCGCCATATTGTGCTCCCAGAAAACAAAGCGACGGTTGTGCGCGTTCCAGCGGCCAACCGCCGGTGCGTCGTCCAGGAATCCCTTGTAATAGGCCCCGTGAATCAACAAATTCAGTGGCGTGACCCGGCGTTCGAGCAATGCCTTTTGCGCAGCGCTAAGCTGCGGCCTGGATTGTGCGACTTGCCGGTCGCCGTGCCGATTCGAATAGTTCACCATGGTTCGACTCCTTTCGGTTCGCGGAACCCACCCTGCCTGCCGGATGTCCCGCGGTGTGTCCGGTAGAAGCTATGAAATGCCATTTTTGTCGTCTGCGGAAGCAACAACCGCCGGAAGGTTGTTATGGCGGAACGAGCGGCAAACGGATCCACCGCCATACTGTGACCTAGCCAACTCCCTCACGGGACGCCCTTGAATATCGTCGCTCCGCGACGACAGCAGGCCCCACGTAGCGGAGACCGGCGCGAAGGCGCCGGCTGGATTTGACTCGGTCAAATGGCGAGCGCGTACTCGCCGGATTCGCGTGATCGCGGCGAGTGGAGGCCTGGCCTTCCCGGCCAACCGGATCAGCGCAATTGACGCTCCCAAAACACGAAGATACGATTCTCTGTACATTTCCGGCGCCACAGGAATCCAGTCCACGTCGATCATCGACTCGGACGCCAAGGCACACCGCGGAGCAACAATGAAATTGGCAATTCGCCCGCTGCAATCGGTATTTGCGGCGGCAATCACAGGAATGAACTTGCGCAGCCCGCCGGAAAAAGCCCTGCGGCAGTCGATGGATTCTGCGATGGGTCAGCTCGCCATGAAGGTGATACGCGATTCATCCGTCGATGTAGATCAACACCTGGCGTTTTCCGGGGCGATGGATCCCCTGGCGTCCACTGTTGCGAACGTGGATCGCCACCCCCATCGCCTGAAATATCGCGACACGCGCAGAGCGACGCGTGACCACAGCGCCCCGACGCTGCAGCATTCTATGTAGCCCTGCGGCGCGCGGCGGACGAAACCAACGAGTTCCCCTATGCATATTCGTCTGCCGATTGTGACGGCCACTGCCATCTCGGCCTTCTTGTCCCTGCCGGTATCCGCGGCTTCTTTCAATGCGAGGCCCGGCGCGTGGGAAATGGGATTGTCGACTACCATTGCCGGCAATCCCATTCCACCGGAAACGATGGCAAAAATGACACCGGAGAAACGCGCGCTGGTCGAAGAAGCGCTGAAAGCGCGGGTGTCCAAACCGATCGCTGCCACTTATAAAGTCTGCATTACCCAGGAAGAACTCGCCGATGCCAATATCGTCAAATCGGGAACCGACGATCACAACTGCACGCGAAAAACACTTTCAAGATCCGCCACCAGGCTGGTCATCGAGCAGGCCTGCCCTGCCCCGGCCTCGACCATCGCGCGAATGACAATTGAGGCGCCGGCACCGGAAAAGCTGATTGCCACCATTGATCTGGAGCGGGCAGGGTCCACCAGCCGAACCCACATGGACATTACCGGTCGCTGGCTCGGCGCCAGCTGTGCCAGTATCGAGGAAGAAGGCAACTGATTTCCCGGTAAACCTGGCGGCCAGTTCTTCGCAGGTACTGACTCCCGTATGCTCCAAACTTGCCTTGGCGCCTTCAAATTCCGGGCGCGATAATGGCAGCGTCGAAATTCTTGCGGGCAATGGCGATGAAGGTTTTGAAGTGGATAGCGATTGTTGCTGGCGGTGTGGTTCTCCTGATTGCGGCGACTCTGGGATTCATCGCCGCGACCTTCGATCCGAATCAGTACAAGGCGCAGGTCGCCGAGCTGGTCAAAGAAAAAACCGGACGCACGCTTACCATCGAAGGCGACATTCGCCTGACGTTCTTCCCGAAAATCGGTGTGCACCTGGGCAAGACCCGTTTGTCCGAATTCCAGAACGACAAGGAATTTGCCGGTCTGGATGACATGCGCGTGTCCCTCGCATTGTTCCCGCTGCTCTCGCGCCAAGTCGTGGTGGACAGAATCCGGCTTGACGGTCTGCGTGCGAGCCTGGTCAGGCACCAGAACGGCAAGACAAATTTCGACGACTTGATCGGCGGCAACAAGGAGCCGGCACCGGCCAAGCCGGCGCCAGTCGCGAAATCCACCTCGCCGATCAAACTCGAAGTCGATGGTGTGGAAATCGGCAACGCCGCACTGAGCTGGAAAGACGAGAAAACCGGCGCGCAATACGCCATCTCAGCTTTCAATCTGAATACCGGCGGTATTGCCCCGGGTGTGCCGACGGTTTTCGACATGTCGGCACGAATCCAGGGCAACGCTCCAAAAGCGGACGTTCAGTTCGGAATGCGCGGCACTCTGCGGGCCGATCTCGACGCGCAGGTATTCTCGCTAAGCGCGCTGCACCTTAATTTGAAAGGTGAGGCAGCCGGCATCAGCGGCTTGAGTGCCGATCTGCTTGCCGAGATCGAGGCACGCATGCAGTCGAACCAGATCGACATCGGCAAACTGGTGTTCGAGACCGCCGGGTCGCTGGGCAAGGATACTTTCAAGGCGCGGCTGACTGCCCCGAAAATCGGGATGCAGGGCAACGCGTTGTCCGTCACCGACCTGATAGCCAATGTCGGCGGACAGTTCGCAGGGGTCAACCTGACCCAAGGACAGTTGCGTGTTCCCCAATTCACCATGAACCTCGACACCCAGACGATCCTGGTGGATGGCGTCGTCTTGAGCGCGAGCGGAAAACGCGACGCCGACAGCTTCGAAGCAAAACTCGATGCCCCCAAAATCAGCATCACCCGCGAAACAGCCGGCGGCAACGATGTGACCTTGATGCTCAAGGCGCAGGGCCCGCAACTCGACGCCAATGTCGGCCTCAAGCTCTCCGGTGTGGAGGGCACCGGTAAATCGGTCAGGATCGGCCAGTTCTCGCTCAACGTTGACGCAACACAGGTGGATAACAAAGTGAAGGGAACACTTTCCACACCTGTCCTGGCGAATCTTGAATCCCGTGTCTTGCAGTTGCCCAAACTTGACGGGGAATTTGACGTGGTGTCCCAGGCCCTGCCGATGAAGCAATTGAAAATACCGGTCGTTGGAAGTGTGGCAGCCGATTTCGTCAAACAGACAGCGACGGTGAACCTGGGGGTAAAACTCGATCAGAGCAACATCAAGGCGAAATTCTCGGTGGCGGACTTCGCGGCATTGCGCAGCACGTTCGACATTGCGATCGACAAGCTCAATGTGGACAAATACCTGCCGCCGAAAACATCCCCACAAACGGCAAACGCCCCCACGTCGCCCACACCGGAGCAGCCGATCGACTTTACCCCGCTCAAATCCCTGGCCACTACAGGAAGCGTGCGAATCGGCGAACTCATCGCATCCAACGTCAAGATGCAGAATCTGAGGGTAGATCTCAAGGCCAAAGACGGCATACTTGTCATCGATCCGCTGTCCGCAAATCTTTACCAGGGAAGCGTGAAGGGTTCGGCTTCCGTCGATGCAAATACCCGGCACATCACCATCCGGCAGAATCTCACCGGAATTTCGATTGGCCCTTTGCTGCGAGACGCGCTCAATAAGGACATTCTGGAAGGCCGCGGCAATGTCGAACTGGACCTGCGCACAACAGGTAATCTGGTGTCGGCGATGACCCGGGCGCTGAACGGCACTGCCAGACTAGACCTCCGGGACGGCGCCATCAAAGGCATCGACCTCGGGCAGTCGCTGCGCAACGTGAAAACCATGTTTGGTGGCGGCAAGCGCGAAGCGGAGCAAGGCGCCGCGGCGGGGGAAAAAACGGTGTTCTCTGAATTGAGCGCCAGCTTCGACATCAAGAACGGCATTGCCCACAACGGCGATTTTTTGACCAAGTCCCCATTAGTTCGATTAAACGGATCGGGTGACATCAATCTTCCGGACAGTTCTCTGGACTACCTGGCCAAAGCCACGGCAGGCGGCAACAGCAAGGGACTGACACTGCCGGTTCGTGCATACGGTCCCTTCTCCGCATTGAAATTCAAACTCGATCTCGGCGCGGCCATGTCGGACGCCACGAAGCAGAAGCTCGAAGACAGCAAAGAGGCAGTAAAGGAAAGATTCGAAGAGAAAAAAGAAGCCGCGAAAGCAAAGGCGGAAGAAAAGAAAGACGCGCTGAAAGGCAAACTCGAATCGAAGCTGCTCGACAAAACCGATTCGGCGGCACCTGCCGCCGGCACGGAAACACCCGCGGCCCCCACGCCCAGCATGGAGGACAAGCTCAAGGAAAAACTCAAGAAGAAGATATTCTGAAGACGCGCCGGCGCCGCGTTAGCCCGTGACCAGCCGGTCGATCTCCGCCGCCAGCGTCACGGCATCCGGATCGAAGTAATGCGTGTGACCACCGGCACCCAGGCAGAATTCCGCGCGATCCCCGGCGCGCTGCGCCTGCACCTTGCCATTCTCTCCAATGGCGGCGATGCAATAGCGTGCTCCGTCGCTGGACGGCGTCCACAAATGGCGCCCGACATAATCTCCGGACCGGCAGGTGTTGACCCATTCCATCGCGCCGATATCGCTGGCGGCAGGTGCCGCCGTTGCAAAATCCGTCGGGTTCTGACCCATCCAGCGGTAGAGCAGCGGGAAGCGCGCCGCGTAAAGATCGCGCAATGGCGATCCCGCCGTCACCAGGGCAATCGGCGCCGTACCCACCACTGCCTGCAAGCGCCCCTGTACGTGCAGATACCGCAGCAGATCGGCGCTGATCACCGTGCCCTGACTGTGGGAAACAATGACGATGCGCGCATAACCTTCCTCCCGGAGCCGGGCGAGCAATGAAGCAAATCGCGAAAAAATACGTGCGCGAGGGGGCAGCCGATTGCGGGGATCGCCAAAATAATTGTCCACATCGAGCACCGCGTCGAGCGCGACACGCAACTTTCCGAACGTCTGGGTGAATCGGGCGCCCAGCGCAATGATGGTGACGGCTCCACCGGCGAGCCACTTGCCGGTGGCCACCAGCGTTTCACCACGAAAGTGAACCAGTATGTCGTTCAGCGACCCGGCCAGTTCATCCAGGATGCCGGCAGACGCAGCAAACTCGCGAAACAAATAGGCGAGGTAAAACATTCCGCCAAGCAGCGCGCCCACCGGTACGAGCAGGCCGAATATCTTGCCCAGCCAGCGCATGCCGGTCGTGAGCCAGGCGCCGAGTCGTTGCGACCATAAACCGTTGCGTGCCTGCGCGCCGCGGGCATCGGCATCGGCGCTGGGCGCGATTTCTTCCAGAAAGGATGGCGCCAGCACCAGCAATGCCAGGGAGGCAAGCAGTCCGAAAGCGAGTACCAGCGGCGTAAACAATCCGCCAAGATTTTGCAAGCGCGCATCGAAGAATGAAGGCACCGTGAGATAGCCGCTGCCGAACAGTGCAGGCATGTAGGGAAGGTCGTGCAACGCCAGACCGGCGACATAAGCAATCACCGACCACAAAACCAGGCTCAAGAGGGCAAACAGCGCAGTGGAGGCCACCAATGCCAGACGCGCGGTATGCAGGGAATTTCGAACGGCCGCGCTGCCAGTTCGCCCCAACCAGAATCCGAGCAGCAGTGCCGCGATCTGCACCACCACAAAGGTCGCCCACACCATCAGCATCAGCGCAAACAGGCCTTCCCCCACATGCAGCGCGGCAACCAGCATCCATTCGAACGCGGTGGTCACGTCAGATATCACCCTCCACCCCTCGACACATAATGCAATGGCCGTGGCCATCACCAGCAGATGCCCGAACACGCGGACTCCGTGGGTCACGCGCGCAAAGCGCTCGATCAGGTAGGCCCCGAGCAATGCGATCGTCAGTACGCAGGCACCAAAATAGAGTCTGTGCATCCACCAATTTTCAGGAGACGGCGCCACGATCGCCACCATCAGACTGACGAATGCAACGGACGACAGCAGGAGCGTCTTTAGCGATCGAGCGGCAAGCGCATGCCCATGCAGCCAGGCAAATACGGCGAGCACGGCAAAGCCGATGGCGCCCATCCCGAACAACACCGCCAGCAGTTGCCCCTGTTGCTCCTTCGGCACAAAGGCCGTCGCGCCGAATGCCACCAACAGCAGCATCGCCAGTTGCACCAGCGCGGCAGGCGCTTTCATCAGCCAGGCCATCCAGGCATGCAGGCGCTGCAAGCCCCTCCAGCCCGCACCGGCACCGCTGGCAAGCGCAATCTGGTCGATCACATCTGCCGCCAGTGTGTTCAGATGAAAAAACAACTGATAAAGCGCAGAGAGAGCGCGCATGCCACCCGTTCCCAGACGCGACAAGTCGGCCCAATAAAGTTCGTAAATATCGACGGGGCGGCGGTCAGCCCGGCGGCGCAAAGAGATGCGCGTCGATTCGTAGAGTGCGTCGTGCGCGGAGAGCTTGTGACGGCCCAGCAGGTAATCGTTCAGCGCGATGCCCAGGTCCTGGGCCTTGGCGTCCGATTCGCTCGAAACCAGGGTGGCTTGTGCAGCGTGATCCAACCCAGCGGGCTCTGTTCGCTGCGCCTGATAAAACCCGCTTGGGGTGCCCGGTCGATGCCGGGACCATTCAGGCTGGCGGCGTTCGCTGTCGACAGAGACCGGAGCCGGCGATCCGGGCGCAGCACCGGGTTCGAGTTTCTCGACCGCAACCAGTACGCTGTGCGCCTCCCCCTGTACGTAGCGCGGCCCGTCATTTCCGCCGGAGCAGAGCAGGCGGGCAATTTCGCCCCCCGTCTGGCCCGGGCGCTGATCGGCAATGCCGTGGACCGCAACAATGGCAACACGGTTACGATTACTCATGATTGTGTCTGCCCATGGCCGAGTCTGTCATTGCAGCCGCTCCCGGATCGCACATGATCCTGCATTGTCCCTCGCATCGCCGAATGGAATGTACCGGCGCCCTGCACGACGGTCAATGCAACAGCGGTCACACAGGCCGCGCAATTTCTTTTGACCGGCGTAATATTGTCGGTCGCGCACAGGGGGAGGACCAATACCATGACCGTCGAGGAAGCTGCCACCCGAACCAGACCGGAGTCTCCGCATCAAGTCCGGGCCCGTTACCATACGTCGGAGAATCCCTTCCGGTTCGGCTATGCGCCGGTGCCAGCACGCCAGTTTCTGGACGAACGCGACCGGGCTTTTGCCGTGGATACGCCAACCGGGGCCATAGCGCTGGATGCCTCGGACGATCTGGGGGTGCACTATCCGGCGACCACACCTACATTGCTGTGCCGGTATTTGAATATTCGGGCGGGGGACTCCCTGCATGCGCAATACACGGCCTCAGGCGCAATCTATTACGTCATGGCGGGTCAAGGAGAAAGCCATCACGGCGAAGACCGGATTCTCTGGAGCGCAGGCGACCTTTTCTGTTTCCCGGGTGGCGATCCAACCATCCATCGCGCCGCAAATACCGATTGTCTGCTGTTCGTGGCCACCGATGAACCACTGTTGTCCTTCGGGCGGCTGCGCCCGCCGGCAGCGCGGGATTCGGTGGTGGAAACCGTACACTGGCCGGTTGCGGAAATCGAGCGCCACTTCGAAGGCGTTTATCGGCGCGCCATTACCGCGGACACCACCGGTTGCTCAGTGATGTTCTCCACCCGGTCGCTGGCGCCGGGTTATATGACGATTCCCTCGATCAACGTCGCCATCAACACCCTGGCCGCGGGCGGCGACCAGCGCGCGCATCGGCACAATGGCGTGGCCGTGACGCTGGCCCTGCAAGGCGAAGGCGTTCATTCGATGATCGAGAATCAGCGCATCGACTGGTCCACCGGCGCCGCGCAGATCACGCCGGCCACGCTGCAGCACTCGCACCACAACCGCGGCGCAAAGCGCATGCGTTCTCTGGTGATCCAGGACGAAGGCCTGCATTACTACACCCGCACGCCGGGTTTCAGTTTTGTCTGATCTTCCCGCTTCCATCCGATCCAATCCCCGTCGAGGCCCGCACGAAACAATGGGTACCCTGGGGCGAGGGACTGCACCGCCTGCTTGAACAATAGTTGGTGACTCAGGTCAGCTGCGTTCCCGATACCGTGGACTGCAATGCGCAGTGACAGAAGTGGCTCCGTTTGTTTGAACAGTATTTCCCGATTTATAAGTGGACGCCGGGTGGGTTGTGAACGGTGCGGCGTTGTCTGCGGCGGCGTGGATGGCTTGAGAATGCCAGGCCGCATTGGACAAC
>JBJXFN010000060.1:0-21033 GCA_046155535.1 Burkholderiales bacterium | reverse complement strand
GCACTTTCCCCCGCGCTTGCGCCAGCAAGCGGCAAGATGAAATCGTTTGTTGAATTATTCGAACCCGGCGTGCCGCTGAATTTCTGTGGATTGTCTTGGATCGACCCGTCTAACGCCGTTTCCTGCCTTTCTCATTGCCAATTCCCGTAATGCGCGAGCTTCTCTATGTTGTGCACCATGCAGTAGAGCTTCCACTGCGTATCGACCTTTCGTTGCCCTCGTAGCGTGAAGCGATTCGGCCGCTTGTTGTGCCGGATATTGCCGAATACCGGCTCGACTGTGGCAAAGCGCTGCCTCAACCGTAAGCGGGTCATGAATTTGCCTCCGTGCGCCAAACCGGCAACGCATTATTGGTCCAACGACCGTTCAGGGCAGTATCATGCGGGTTGGTCACAACAAATCCGTTCACGGGGGAGTCCAAGATGAAACTGAATCGCCGAGCCTTCCGCATTCGTCCCGGCATGCGCCGGGGACTGCAAACGGAAATACCGATTCCGACCCGCCTGGTCTCCAATGAGGAGTTTCCCCCTCAGCCGCAAACCGCCGCGCAACGCGAAGTGGAGGCGCGTATTCTTGCCGAGGCCGGGCGCCTGGCCCCGAAGCTGGGGATGACACGGCGCGAATTCTTGCGCAGCAGCAGCGGAATGGCGACGTCGTTTCTGGCCATGAACGCGGTGTTCGGCCAGTTCTTCAAAGTCTCTGCGGTCGAGGCGGCGGAGCACGCGGCAGAGCAGGAACTCAAGGGCGGCCCGGCATTCATTTTCGATGTGCAGTTGCATTATGTCGGGGCGGGATACGACCCCACGGATGCGGAGGCCGGGCGCAAGGGTGCGGTGGCCAAGGGCAATCTCATGCGATTGCGCAAGAAGGCGCAGTCCATGAACCCGGCGCTCATTTCCGATAGCGGCACGCTGGAAGATCTGTCCTGGCAAACCTTCATCAAGGAGGTGTTCCTCGACAGCGAAACGTCCATCGGGCTCATCTCCACGCCACCGGGACCGTATCCGCAGCAAGCGGTGGTGCCGCCAAAAGAGATGACGCTGTTTCGCGACGAGATCAATCGCATTACGCGCTCACGCCGCATGTTGTCCCACGGTCTGGTCACGCCGCAATTGGGGCAGACCGATCTCGACTTCATGGAAATGCAGGCGCAATCGCTCAAGATCGATGCCTGGAAGGCCTACACGGGATCTTGCCCCAAGGGGTTTGACCGCGGCTGGTTTGTGGACGACCAGAAAATTGCCTATCCCATGCTGGAGAAAGCGCGGCAATTGGGCATCAAACGCTTTTGCGTGCACAAGGGCCTGCCGCTCGGCCCGATTGCCGATTACAACCATCCCCGCGACCTTATCCAGGCAGCTAAGGATTTTCCCGATATCGATTTCATTGCCTACCACTCCGGACTGCTGGGCGTGTCGGCTGTGAAGGGGGCGGACGTGCCCTGGACCACCGAGTTCTGCGCGATGAAGAAGAAGGAACCCGGCATCAAGAACATCTACATGGAAATGGGGTCCACCTTCGCCCAACTCGTGACCACTCACCCCAACGGCTGCGCGCATCTGCTGGGCCAGATGATCGATGCCTTCGGCGCCGACCACGTCTTGTGGGGAACCGACTCGATCTGGTACGGCTCGCCGCAGTGGCAGATTGAAGCTTTCCGGCGCTTCGAGATTCCCGAAGTGATGATGGAAAAATACGGCTATGCGCCCTTGACCCGCGAAGTGAAGGAGAAGATTTTCGGGCTGAACGGCGCGCGCGTATTCGGTGTCGATGTGAATGCCCGGCGCAACGAGATTCCCGGTGACTATCTGAGCAAGATGAAGATGAGTTATCTCGAAGACGGGGCCGATCCGAGCCACCAGTGGTATGGATGGGTGACGGCCTGAAAAACTGGCGCGTCGGCGGGGGTATGGGCACTGCGTTGTTCGGATTGCAACACAGAATTACGGGAGAGTGCATGGATCTGCTTAGCGCCGGGTTTCCGGTTTTGGGCGCCTGGGAGGGGAAAATCCAAGATCCCCCCTCGTGAAATGCCGAATCGCGAAGGCTGACCCTTACCTGGCGAGAACGCCCAGCACCAGATAGCGTGCGAATTTTCCCAGCGTAACAAACAGCAATACCCATCCAGCATGCAACCGTAGCCAGCCGGCGGCCACGCACAAGGCATCACCAATCAGCGGCACCCAGGAAAGTATCAGGACAGGCGATCCCCAACGCCTGACCCATTGCAGCGGGCGGGCTGCGATGTTTTTCTGTGGGAGCAGTCGGCCAATCAAGTATGAACTCATGCCGCCGAGCGTATTGCCTAGCGTCGCCACGGCCAGGGCCGGCCAGAGGGTCGCGGTGCTGCTCATCAGCATGCCGAGAAACACCACTTCCGACCCACCTGGCAGCAGAGTCGCGGCGAGAAAACTGCTGACGAACAGGGTGCCGAGTCCGGCCGCTTCGCTCACGCCGGGCGCACCCTCGGGGCGATTGACCGGGTCAACTCAGACCCAGACCTGGAGAACGTAGTCGAAGGTGGCCTGAGCGTTGATGATATCCACCCGCTGCTGCTGGATGCGAAACCCCTCGCGGGTGCGTTGCAGATGATGGACATAGGCGCCCGCAAAGTGGCGGACGTTGTCTCGGCGCAACTCCATCATGTGAAAACGCGAGCGCGCGATCACGATACCGTCAGCGGTATTTTTTTCGATGACCACGTTCGAGACTACATGATTGGTGGCCCATAACGGGCGCTGCGACCAGGCATCCGGGTGCAGTACCCGCTTCATGCGCACCATCATCAGATTCTTGTCTTCGGCAAAAATCGACGGGACGCCGTCCCAGGTGGTGTGGGCCGGATCGGCAGGCATCCAGTAAATGCCGTCTTCGGCGAACAAGTCGATGTAGTCCTGCCAGCGTTTGGCATCCAGCACTTCCGCCTGTCGATAGAGAAACTGCTCGACTGCGTGCTGGGTATCTTTCGCGACAAGTGGTGCGATCCGTCGACTCCCTGCCAAGGCAGGTTTCACGGGTTTCTTTTTCGCAACCCGTTTCGTCTTTTTTTCGACCATGTTAATGCTCCGCCTTCATGAACTGCGCCCAGGCCTTCATCTGGTTGCGCATCGGGGCTTCCGAGGTTCCCATATTGGCGGCTGTCTCCACATGGCCGGTTTTCTGGATGTCGCGCCCGAAGTGGCGGTGAAAACTGACCCAGTCGCCGCCGTCGGACAGAAGTCCCTGCTGGCACTTCCAGAAATTTTCCAGATCGTCGGCGTTGATCAGGGTCGATGGGGAGTTGACCAGGTTGTAATAGGCGAGCGAGCGCCGGTAGATGGGTTCGGGCGCGCCCTTGAGCCGGAAGTGCCAGATTTCGGTAAGCGTTTTGTCCACGGACAGCGGGCGAACTGCGCGCAACTGTTGTAATGGCGACTGGACGGAGAGGCCTGGATACAGCAGCACGTGATGAATATTCACGTCCAGAATCTCTTCCGCCCGTTTCTTGCCGTAGGCCTTTTGCAACACCCGCTCGTATTCTAGGGTATCGGGATCGCGCGGCCGCAGGCCCATGTAGCCGGTCAGGATGCAATGGCCGTTGGCGTAATTGAGGGTCTGGAAATTGTCCCACTTGTCGATGGTCACGGTCGAAAAAGCGGACAGCATGTGATAAGACAGCGGCGATTTGCCGGTTTGTTTTTCAATCTGCAGTTCGACATCGCGTGCCGCGCGTCCGGTGGACTGGTGAGTGACGGAAGGATGCAATGCATCCAGCTGGTTTTCGAGGAATAATTTCCAGTTGGAATTCTGCACGACGCGAAAACAATTGGGCACCACTTCGACCTTGCCTTCCGGCGCCCGGTCGCACATGTCGTCGAAAGCGATGCGGGATTCACCGAGGAATTCCAAGAGGCTTGGCCCGTCCGCGGCCAGGCTGGCGAACACAAATCCCCGGTAATTCTCCACGCGGGCGGCGGACTTCACCCGGCAATCCGGATTGTCGCGGCCCCAGCGGGTGTCGGCGTAGCCAGATTCCATCATCGGGATGTTGCGCAAGGCGCCATCGTGGTGAAAGGTCCACGCGTGGTAGGAACACCGGAAGAACTCGCCGGTGTTGCCTTGCCGGTCGCCGCACAACATGGCGCCCCGGTGAGGACAGCGGTTGTGCAGCACACGCACGCTGCCGTCTCCCGCGCGCACCATGATCATCGGCTGACGGCCTATTTGCACGGTGAAATAGTCGCCGGCGGCCGGCACCTGCGATTCATGCCCGCAATAAATCCAGACACGTTCGTGGATGCGCTCCATCTCGAGGTCGAAAATCCGCGCATCGGTGTATACCTCCTTGCGCACCCGGTCGGGTTCGATCAATCGGGAAACATCGGGGTGGGACGATTGCGACATGTTTTTCTCCATTGAACCCCAGCTTGTTATCGTCTACATGAATCGGGCAAGTATGCCAAAAAATCGCAGCAGCCAAAGTCCTCAAATGCCGAGGTATTGGTGCCAGAGCGCGTGATCCCCATCGAGTTGTGCCGAGCTGCCGTGCCATACCACCCGGCCGCGCTCCAGGATGGTGTGATGATCCGCGAGCTTGATCAAACGCTCGACATATTTGTCGATCACCAGAATTGTTTGGCCGATTTCGCGCAGCGTGGCCAGGCAACGCCAGATTTCCTCCCGAACCAAGGGTGCCAGTCCCTCGGTCGCCTCGTCCAGGACCAGCAGACGGGGATTGGTCATCATTGCGCGGCCGATGGCGAGCATCTGTTGTTCGCCGCCGGAGAGTTGATTGCCGGCGTTGCTCCGCCGCTCCCGCAGCGCGGGAAACAATTCATAGATGCGGGACAGTGTCCAGGGCGCCTTGGAACCGTTGCGATTACAGGCGAATGCCACCAGGTTTTCCTCCACACTCAGATTCGGAAAAATCTGTCGGCCTTCCGGCACCAGCGCTAGTCCATGGCGGGCAATGCGATCTGCCGGCAGTCCGCGCAGCGCCACGCCGTCAAACATCACGCGCCCGGCCGTCGTGGGAATCAAACCGAAAATCGCCCGCACCAGCGTGGATTTACCCATCCCATTGCGGCCCAGCAGAGTGACGACTTCACCGTGGCGGATGCGCAGTTGTGTACCAAACAATACCTGGCTGGCCCCGTATCCGGCATCGAGGCCTTCGATTTCCAGGAGCATGCTCATGCGGAAACCTCGTCTCCCAGATAAGCCTTGCGTACGGCTTCGTTGGCACGGATATCCGACGGCGCGCCGGTGGCGATGATACGGCCGGAGACCATGACCGAAACCCGGTCCGCAAGCCGGAATACGGCCGCCATGTCATGCTCGATCAGCAACAGGGTCGTCTCGGATTTCAGTTGCCAGATCAGATTCACCATTTGCTGTGACTCGTCCGGACTCATGCCGGCAAGGGGTTCATCCAGCAACAACAGTTTCGGTCTGGCCGCCAGCGCCAATCCCACTTCGAGCCGCCGTTGTTCTCCGTGTGCCAGCGAACCGGCCATGCTCGATCCGCGCTCAGCCAGTCCCACGCGCGCCAACACCTCGCTGGCCAATTCATGAAGAGCCTTCTCGGTTCGCACAGGATGCCAGAATCGCAGGCTGGAACCCGCGCCCGCTTGCACGGCGAGCAAGGCGTTTTCGATCGCGGTGAGTTGCGAAAAAATACTGGTCACCTGGAAGGAGCGGACCAGGCCTTTGCGTACCCGCCGGTACATTGGCCAATGTGTCACGTCGATGCTGTCGAAATGAATACTGCCGGCATCCGGACGCAGAAGCCCGGAAATCTGATGGACAAGGGTGGTTTTGCCGGCGCCGTTGGGACCAATCAAGGCATGGATTTCCCCAAGGCGGACATCCAGGCTGGTCCTGTCCGTTGCCGAGACGCCGCCGAAATGTTTTTCGACGTTGACCAGCGATAACAGCACCTCAGCCATGATCCGGTGTCCGCCGGAACAATCCCGCCAGCCCTTTCGGCGCGCACAACACAACGAGCAGCAGCACCGCGCCCACGCCAAGTTGCCAGTAAATCGTGTAACTCGACAACACTTCCTCCAGGCACAGCATCACCAGGGCCCCCAGGACGCCGCCCCACAAAAAACCGACACCACCGAGGATGACCATGATCAGCAACATGCCGGACTGGGTCCACTGGAGAAGATTCGGACTCGCAAGCCCGTTCTGATTGGCGAGCAGGGCTCCCCCCAGGCCTGCCAGCGCGCCGGAAATCACGAATGCGGCGCGTTTGTAACGGACGACGGGATAACCCATCGCTTCCATGCGCGTCTCATTTTCGCGAATACCCTGCAACACGTAACCAAAGCGGGCACCGATCAGCCGGGCCAGAAAAATAAATCCGGCGGTAACGATCAGCAGCACGACGTAATAGAACGCAACATCGGACTTCAAGTCCAACCCAGGAGCAAGCCAGGAGCGTGTCGCGATCGGCAGGCCGTCTTCCCCGCCGTAGGTTTTCATCGACACGAATACGTAATACATCATTTGCGCAAATGCCAGCGTGATCATGATGAAGTACACGCCGCGGGTGCGCAGGCTGATCGCGCCGATGATCCAGGCTGCCAGTGCGGAAAAAACCGCGGCGGCGGGCCAGGCTATCCAGGCAAGAGTCATCCCGTGGTGTGCCAGGATGCCGACGACATAAGCGCCCCCGCCAAAAAATGCGGCATGGCCAAAACTGACCAGGCCGCCGAATCCCACCAGAAGATTCAGGCTGCTGGCCACCAGAGCGAAAATGAGAATGCGGGTGGCCAACACCAGATAAAAAGGCTGGTCGATGGCATGCGTCACCCAGGGCAGTGCGACCAGTATGGCCAGAATTCCCAGCGCAATGCCGGGATGCAGGCGATGATCGAGTTGCGTACCCATCATCCGCGTGCCGAAAACAATCCCTGCGGACGCCAGAACAACACGGCCGCCATCAGAACGTAAATGAGTATCGATGCAAGCGCAGGTCCGAGACTTGCCGCGACGGCGGGAGGCAGAATCGCACGCAGGGACATGGGCAGCAGAGAACGACCGAGGGTGTCCACGATGCCCACCACCAGCGCACCGGCAAACGCACCGCGAATCGACCCGATGCCGCCGATCACAATCACCACAAACGCCAGGATAAGAATGTTCTCACCCATGCCGACCTGCACGGCGAGCAAGGGGCCCAACATGGCGCCGGCCAACGCCGAAAGTGCCGCCCCGGCAGCAAAGACACCCGTGAACAATGTGCGCACATCGATGCCCATGGTCATGGCCATCTGCCGGTTCGATGCGCCCGCGCGTACCCGCATGCCCAGGCGGGTGTGGACCACCAGGCCATACATGAGCGCCGCAACCGCAACCCCGACACCAATAATCAGCAATCGATAGGAGGGGTAGGTAAACCCGGGCAGCAGTTCCACCGGTCCGGACAACGCCTGCGGTGTGTTGAGCATCAATGCCTGCGGACCGAAGATCAGCCGAACGACCTCGTTGGAAATCAGCAGCAGGGCAAAAGTGGCCAGCACCTGGGAAAGATGGTCGCGTTGATACACCCTGCGCATGACGGCAACTTCCATCACCACCCCGATCAGCGCCGTGCCTGCCATGGACAACGCGATGCCCAGCACAAAAGAATCGGTGAGCGGAACCAGCGTGGCTGCCAGATAGGCGCCCACCATATACAGCGAGCCGTGCGCGAGATTGATGGTGTCCATGATGCCGAACACCAGGGTCAGTCCGGCCGCCAGCAGGAACAGCATCAGGCCGAACTGCAATCCGTTCAGGCACTGCTCAAGGAGCAGAATCCAGTCCATAAAGAATTTGAATGTGACGAGGGCGCAAGGCCTCGGAACAAGCCGAACCGGCGCGCGGCCGGTCCGGTTGCGCCGGGCCGAAGATCACTTCATCTTGCAGTCGGCAGCGTAAGCGTCGGGATGCGCGGTGAGCACCGTTCCAACCAGTTTGTTGGTGATACGGCCACCCGGTTCCCTGACCACTTCGCGCAGGTAATAGTTCTGAACAGGAATCTGGTTGACGTTGAAGCGGAAATCGCCGCGCACCGATTTGAATTTTGCCGCACGCAAGGCTTTGCGCAGGGCAACCTTGTCTTCGATTTTCCCTTTGACGTCCCGCACGCCCGCATCGATGCTTTGCGCGGCGTCGTAGCCCTGCGATGCGTAGATCGTCGGCAGGCGCTGGTAGCGTTTCTGGAAATCGCTGACAAAACGCCGGTTCTGCGGATTGTCCAGATCCGCCGCCCATTGCGAGGTATTGAACATGCCCACCATCGGTTCGCCCACTGCCTTGATGATGTCTTCGTCCGCGGTAAACCCGGGTCCCACCAGCACCATCTGGCGGTTCAGTCCGGCGGCCACGTATTGTTTGATGAAATTCACGCCCATGCCGCCGGGAAGAAACGCATACACCGCCTCGGGCCTGGCAGCCCGAATCTGCGCAATCTCCGCAGCGTAGTCGAGCTGGCCGAGCTTGGAGTAAATTTCGTCGTTGACGGTGCCTTTATAGAAACGCTTGAAGCCGGTCAACGCATCCTTGCCGGCCGGGTAGTTGGGCGCAATCAATGCCACATTCTTGAAATTCTTGTCCGCGACGTACTTGCCGGCTGCTTCATGCACGGCGTCGTTCTGCCAGGACACGCTGAAGAACCACGGGTTGCAGCCTTCCCCGGAGAACAACGTGGGCGTGGAATTGGCGCTGACCAGAAAGGTCTGCGATTCGAACACCGCCGGTGCCACGGCGACCATCACATTCGAAAATACGATGCCGGTCACAATATCGACGCGGTCACGCTTAAGCAGGCGTTCGACAAGTTGCTTGCCGGTGTCGGCATTCTGCTGATCGTCCGCGGTCACGATTTCCGCGGGCAAGCCGCCGAGTTTGCCGCCGTTTTGTTCAATGAGCAGTTCGAAAGCGTCCTTGATGTCAAGCCCGATCGCAGCCGATGGGCCAGACAGCGTGCTTAAAAACCCGATCTTGATCTTGTCGGCAGCATCAGCCGCGCCGGCCAGGCACAGAACTGCCGCATATGCCGCGAGTGACTTGAGAATCATGACTCCAACCCCTGAAGAGTAGTTTGTAAATTTATTTGGATACGACTTCCGGCTGCGTGGCCGGAGAGCAGGAGTTTACTGGCAGCCGCCCGGCGCCGCCATTGCAGCGCCGCCCTGCAAGGCGGGCAACCTCGATTTGGCTGATGGGGATGGCGCGCCCGGCGGGAGTCGAACCCACGACCTTCGGCTTCGGAGGCCGACACTCTATCCAGCTGAGCTACGGACGCGTCGAGGCGCTAGTTTACGGGGAAAACGATGCAGGCGTCCATGCGTCGGCTTTGTGACGCAAGTCCGATGCCCTATAATTTGCGGCTTTCAACGCCCCTCCTCATCGGAATTTGTCATGGCCCACGCTCAAGTCGAAGAACATTCCTCGCTCATCAAGACCCCCACGCAACTTATCGTTGTTATCGTGTTGTCGTTTCTGATCCCGGTTCTGGGCATCGTCATGATCGCGAAAATCGTCGTCGGGGGGGCGAAGCCCGATCCCAAGGGTATCGCCATGTCCGAGGCTGCCGTGGCGCAGCGGATCAAGCCAGTGGGGGAAGTGGTCATTGCTCAGGCGACCGCGCCGGCCGGTGCGCGCAGCGGCGAAGAGGTTTATCGATCGGTCTGTGCGGTCTGTCACGATGCCGGCGTGCTCGCCGCGCCGAAACTAGCCGATGCCGCGGCCTGGAAACCGCGTTTTGCGCAGGGCAAGAAGACGCTGGTGCGCAATGCAGTGAAGGGCATTCGCCAGATGCCGGCACGTGGCGGAAATCCCACGCTCACCGACGCGGAAGTGGAGCGCGCGGTGGTGTTCATCGGCAACAAGTCCGGCGGCAATTTCTGATCCGCCGGCTCTTGAAAACGATCTTCAGGGCGCGGGAAACTGCGCCCTTGTTTTTTGCGCTGCCCGAAAATCACTTGTTCGAATTGATCCATGGCGACTTACGCGATCGGTGACCTGCAGGGATGCCTGTCCGCGCTGGAACACCTTCTGCAGAAAGTTGGTTTCCGTGCCTCGCACGACCGCCTGTGGTTTGTGGGCGACCTGGTCAATCGCGGGCCTCAGTCGCTGGCCACCTTACGGTTTGTGAAATCGCTGGGAAATCGCACCATTTGTGTACTCGGCAATCATGATCTGCATCTGCTGAACGTCGCCGCCGGATTTTCCACCCAACATCGCGACGACACGCTGGATGACATCCTGAATGCGCTGGACCGGGATGTGCTGCTGGAATGGCTGCGACACCGGCCCCTGATGCACGTCGAGGGTGAATATGTGATGGTCCACGCCGGATTGTTGCCGGACTGGGATGTGCAAAAAGCCCGTGAACTGGCCGCAGAAGTGGAAGCAGGTTTGCGCGGAAGCGCGTACCTCGGCCTGCTGGAAAATCTTTACGGGAACCAGCCCGATCGCTGGTCTGATGCCCTGGCCGGCCACGATCGCCTGCGTGTGGTCATCAATGCGATGACACGGCTGCGCTTATGCAGTGCGGACGGTCGCATGGAGTTCAGCCACAAGGGCGGGATCGGCCACCTGCCCAATGGCTTCATGCCATGGTTCGCGGTGCCGGGACGCCGCAGCCAGGACGCGACGATGATATGCGGCCATTGGTCGGCCCTGGGGTTGCGTGTGGAAAAAAATCTTCTCGCGCTGGATTCCGGTTGTTTCTGGGGGAGACGATTGTCGGCCGTTCGGCTCGAGGACAGACAGGTTTTTCAGGCCGACTGCGCAGACTTCAGCGCCGGTTCCTGATCACCCGCCATGGGCGACGCAAGCGCTGCCGCAATGGCAGCACGCGTTTGCTCGGCGAGGTGGCGCCGGGTTTTTCCCGCTGGTTCGATGGCCGGCAAAAAAGTCAGTTCTGCGATAATTTTTTTCTCGGCGAGTATCGTCAGCATGGACTCCAGCAAGCTCGTTTCCCCGACATAACTGGCGTTGACGTTCAGGCGATTCTCACCATCCAGGTAACGCAGAGCCACCGGATGGACCAGCGCCTGTTCGTCCACCGCCGGTTGTAGCAGTGAGGCATGAAAACGTTGCACCTGTGAGCCGTCGCTGGTGGTGCCTTCCGGAAACACCCCGATTGCGTCGCCTTGCGAGAAAGCCGCGTGGATCGCCCGGTTGATGTGCGCTGCATGCCTTCCCCGACCGCGTTCGATAAACAAAGTCCCGGTCCGCGCGGACAACCATCCGATCAGAGGCCAGCGCCGGACTTCTGACTTGGCGACGAAGCGCACCTGCCAGATGGCGTGGACCAGATGAATGTCCAGCCAGGAGACGTGATTGGACACCATGACCGCCGGCCGTCCGGGCGGCGGCGGCCCGCCGCGCACTCTAAGCTCGACGTCCAGTGCCGCGAGCAACTGCCGGGACCAGCGACAGACTGCTTGGCGGCGCCGCGCGCTGCCGTAGAAAGGAAACAGCATTGCCACCGTGAAGGTGCCCGAGAGCAGGACCCAGGCCAGCGCAAGGCCGCGAACGATTTGCACGAAGCCGGTCGTTTTCTTCACGGCTGGCGGGCGCATCCCCAGCCCGTGCGCGAAGTCAGGGTCAATGTGTGATGCAGGAAATGCCCTGCCCGGAAAGAATGCGTACCCGTTTGCCCGCTTCGAATACTTCGTTTGCCTCCTGGACAATGGCGACCATGGTGCCGGAGTCCAGCTCGACGGTAAATTCGATGCTTGCCCTGCGCGTCGCTCCTGCCTCGGTGGCACTGCCGGCAACGCCGCCAATCTCCGCGCCCACCGCAGAGCCCTTGCCTGCGCCAGTCGAACTGCCTGCCAACCGTCTCACAACACCGCCCGCAGCGGCGCCGATTCCGGAGAGCGGGTGCCTTCGATCTGCACGGCCCGAACAGGTTCTACCTGGCCAATACGTACGGTCTGCTGGACTCGCACTTGGCCGCGGCCATGAACAGAACCGGAATCGCTGGAGGCGCAGCCTCCCGATGCTGACAGCGTTGCGAGAATCAATAATGCACCAGATAACTTTTCGTGCCCGTCTCCGGATGGTCAAAGCGCGCGGCCAAACGCCTCCCGGAAATGCGCGCCGATGTCACTGCGATTGAAATGATGATTTTGCGCACCGCGTTGCGCAATCTTCAGGGATCCCAGTAACGAAGCGAGTCGCCCGGTGGTGGACCAGTCCATGTCGTTGGCGATTCCATAAAGCAGGCCGGCACGGTAGGCGTCGCCACATCCCGTGGGGTCCAGCACCTGGTCCGGTTTGACGCTGGGAATGGTTTCCGTTTTCCCCTTCGCCAGGATCAAGGAACCCTGCGCCCCCTGGGTGACCACCACGGCCTTCACTTTTTTCGAGATCTCTTCCAGGGACATGCCGGTGCGTTCCTGGAGCAGTTTCGCTTCGTAGTCGTTGGCCGCAACATAACTGGCCTTGCCGATGAAATTGCGCAACTCCTCGCCATTGAACATCGGCAACCCCTGTCCGGGATCGAACACGAAAGGTATTCCTGCCTGATGAAATTCCTCAGCGTGCTGCAGCATGCCCTCGCGGCCATCGGGGGCGACGATGCCCAGACCCACATCGCGGGCATCTGCAACGTGGTTTTGATGGGAAAAGTTCATCGCGCCCGGATGAAACGCGGTGATCTGGTTGTCATCCAGGTCGGTAGTAATAAAGGCCTGGGCGGTGAATGCCCCGGGAATTTTCTTGATGTGCGCCTGCGAGAGCCGGAATTTCTCCAGTCGGTAGGCGTAGGGCTGGAAGTCCTCGCCCACGCTCGCCATGATCAGAGGATCTCCATCCAGCAACTTCAGGCTGTAGGCGATGTTCCCGGCACAACCGCCAAATTCCCTGCGCATGTCCGGCACCAGAAATGCCACGTTCAATATGTGCAGTTGGTCGGGAAGAATGTGGTTCTTGAAACGATCGCGAAACACCATGATGGTGTCGTAGGCAATCGAACCGCAGATCAGTGTTCGCATGGAGGGTCCGTTTCGGTAATAAATCAGGGATTGACGACAAAGGCTTCCATGCCTGCTTCCTTCGCCCGCTCGACGATCGCCATGGCTTCATCAAGCGTTGCATACGGCCCGGTCTGCACTTTGTGGACGTTGACGCCCTGCACCAGGCGCAGGGAATTGGACAGCCAGTTGTGTTCGCGCAGGAGCCGTGCAATGAAAGCATCGGCATTGTCCACCTGGGAAAACGCGCCAAGCTGCACAAACATGCCGACTTCCCGTGCGGCATCAGGCACCGCTGGTTTCGCAGTTGCGCCGGTCGTCGTGGCGCCGGAGTCGGCTCCCGGCACGAGGGTTTCCACCTCCACCAGGGCACTGCCTTTGCCGATGATGCCGATGCGATGGGCCGCAGCATAGGAAAGATCGATCAGCCGATTGTCGTGAAAGGGTCCGCGGTCGTTGACGCGCACCACGACGGACTTGCCATTGTCGAGATTGGTCACTCTGACAAAACTCGGTAATGGCAACACCGTGTGTGCCGCGCTCATTGCATACATGTCATAGACCTCTCCCGAGGAGGTTTTCTGACCGTGATATCGCTTGCCGTACCAACTGGCAATTCCGCGCTGCTTGTAGTTTCTGGCCTGATCCGCGGAAAGCGGAGCGTAGCGGCGGCCGAACACGGTGTAGGGCCGGCTGGTGTAGGGATTGACCGTTTCGATTCGAGGCACCGGTTCGGCAATGGCGTCCAGGTTTGCGGGAGGTGTCGGACCGGGGCCATCGTCCAGGTAATACCCTCCGGACCCGGCCGCCGGCCGCGAAGGCGATTCTGCGCAGCCAGCCAACATCAGCGCCACGAAGGCAGCGGCAAGCGCGGCACGCAATCCTTGCTCAAATGGTTGCGCGCAACTGCTATTGGCCGGAGTCAGGTCGTTCTTGGACCGGTCTTGCGCCATGATCATGTTTGAACCAATCTGCGGTGCGTGTGGATGCTCATCAACAGGCCTGTGCCGAACAACAGTGTCACCAGGGACGTGCCGCCGTAACTGATCAGCGGCAGCGGCACGCCGACCACCGGCAGAATTCCACAGACCATGCCCATGTTGACAAAGGCATAGGTAAAAAATGTCAGTGTCACGGCGCCCGCCAGTAAACGGGTAAACAATGTGGGCGCATTGGCGGCGATTACCAGACCACGACCGATCACGAGCAAGAACAGCACCAGCAGCACAACGTTTCCGAGCAGGCCGAACTCCTCGGCATATACGGCAAATATGAAATCGGTGGTGCGCTCCGGAAGAAAATCAAGTTGACCCTGGGTGCCG
The DNA here is from genome assembly GCA_046155535.1 of Burkholderiales bacterium. Classification (GTDB taxonomy): domain Bacteria; phylum Pseudomonadota; class Gammaproteobacteria; order Burkholderiales; family JACQAP01; genus JACQAP01. Next base: position 6,749 of record JBJXFN010000060.1, on the reverse strand, counting down.
TTCAACCAGCCTTTGCCGACGATGCCGCCGGAACCCAGAGCGATGGTCGACTGGATGGTGTGATAACCGGCACCGAGCGGATCCTGCGACGGATCGAGCAAGGTCAATACCCGCTGTCGCTGGTAGTCGTGCAGCATGGACCAGGCAAAGGGCAGGCTGGCGCCGCCCGCGACCGTCAATCCGACCAGCACTTTCCAGGACAGTCCGGCCAGAAACAGCACGTAAAATCCAGCAGCCGAAATCAGCAACGCCGTGCCCAGGTCGGGCTGGCTTACGATGAGGCCCGCCGGTACTGCAATCAGGGCGGCGCCAATCGCATAGTCACGGAGTTTGAGAATGGCTTCGTAACGGTCGAAGTACCAGGCCAGCATCAACGGCAGCGCGATCTTCATCAATTCGGAAGGTTGGATGCGGGTGATGCCCAGATTCAACCAGCGTCTGGCGCCATTGACCACCTCGCCGCCCAGCGCCACCGCTACCAACAATACGATGCCCACCGCGTACAGGGGTAGCGCAATCTTCGAGAGATAATGCAACGGAACGTTGGCCGCCGCCCACATCACTATCAGGGCGACCACGATATTGATCGCCTGCGCGCCCACCCGCTCCATGCTGCCGCCCGAGGCGCTGTAAAGGGTCAACAAGCCGACCAGCAGGAGAATGCAGATCACGGTGAACAGATAACGGTCGGTGTGGCGGACCAGATAGCCAATCAGACGGTTAATCACCGGCATCCTCCGCTTTTTTTGGAGGCTTGGACGCGATTTCCGGCTCCTTGCCCAGCAGATAGAAGTCCAGCACCTTGCGGGCAATGGGCGCCGCCGTACTGCCGCCATGACCGCCATTTTCCACCAGGACTGCAACCGCAATGGCCGGATTCTCGGCAGGCGCAAAAGCAATGAACAAGGCGTGGTCGCGGTGGCGTTCCGGCATGTTTTTTTCGTCGTACTTCTGGCCCTTCATGCCGACGACTTGCGCGGTGCCAGTTTTCCCGGCAAACAGATATTTGGCACCCATGCCTGCCCAGGCCGCGGTACCGCCGGGCCGAGTCACATCCACCATCGCGTCCCGCACCCGCGCGACATTTTCCTTCTTGAACGGAACATCCGCGATGGGTTCGGGTTCGATCGCGGTGAGTGCGTCGGTCTGACTGTCTTGAATGTGTTTGACCAGATGGGGTCTGAACACCCGGCCTTCATTGGCCAGCACTGCCGTGGCGAATGCCAATTGCAGCGGCGTGGTCAGCGTGTAACCCTGTCCAATCCCTACGGAAATGGTATCGCCGACGAACCACTTCTGTCCAAAGCGTCGCATTTTCCATTCCTGGGAAGGCAGCAGTCCGCCCACTTCGCCCATGATGTCAATGCCGGTTTCCTTGCCCAAGCCAAACTGGCGGATGAACTGATGGATTGCGTCGATGCCCAGTTCGTGCGCCAGTCCATAGAAGTACGTGTCGCAGGATTCCACCATGGCTTTGTGAAGATTCACCGTGCCGTGGCCGCCGGCCTTCCAGTCGCGAAAGACGTGGCCGCTGCCGCCCAACATGAAATACCCCGGATCATGAATACTGAACGAGGGTTTGCGTTTGCCGAGTTCCAGCGCGGCCATGGCCATGAAGGGCTTGAAGGTCGAACCTGGCGGATAAACACCCTGCAGCGCCCGGTTGTTCATCGGGTGGTCCGGCGAATTGTTCAGTGCGTCCCAGTATTGCGGCTCGATGCCCTCGACAAAAAGATTGGGATCAAATCCGGGCTTGGAAACCAGCGCGAGCACGCCGCCGGTGGCGGGTTCGATGGCGACCAGGGAACCGCGCCGATCGCCAAAAACCTGCTCCGCCACCTGTTGCAGGCGGGCATCCAGCGCCAGTATCAGATTGTTGCCAGACACCGGTAACACGCTGCGCAGCGTGCGCACCGATCTGCCGCCGGCGTCGGTTTCCACGTGTTCGTAACCCGTGATGCCCCGCAGTTCTTCCTCGTAGCGCTCCTCCAGCCCGACTTTCCCGATGTAATCCGACGCACTGTAATTTGCCGCCCTGCCTTCTTCGCGCAACTTTTCTACATCGTTGTCGCTGATGCGTCCGATGTAACCCACCACGTGGGAGGCGACTTCGCCGCTCGGGTAGTGGCGGAACAGTCGCGCACTGATGTCCACGCCCGGGAACCGGAAACGGTTCACTGCGAAGCGTGCAACTTCCAGGTCATTGAGGCGGGTGCGAATGGGCACGCTGGTGTAGTCATGCCCTTCCTCAATCAGTTTCTGGAATCTTTTGCGATCCTTCGGTGTGATTTCCACCAGCACCGCCAGGTCGTCGATGACGCGCGCCACGTCATTGACCAGGCCCGGCATGATCTCAAGCGTGTAGGCCGCGAAATTGTGAGCCAGCACCACCCCGTTACGGTCCAGAATCAGCCCGCGGTTGGGCACCACCGGCACCACCAATATGCGGTTTTGCTCGGCGAGCGTATGGTAATAGTCGTACTGAATAACCTGCACGTAGAAAAATCGCAGGAACAAAATGGCAAAGGCGATCAGCACGGCGCCGCCGACGACGGCCAGACGCAACTGGAAGAAGTACAGTTCGCGCTGATGATCCCGAAGTTCGACTGAGCGGTTCATGGTCCGTCGAATGCGTCCGGCAGGACCTGATTCACACCTGATCCGGATCGACGCGCGGTCGCAACGGGATCTTGACCAGCATGTCCACCACCGGCCAGAACAGCGTCCCGGTCAGGGTAGGCAGGAAATACCACCATCCCGGCATCACCCCGCCTGCCGCCACGCGTACCGCGAGAACAATCAACTGGGTCATGAGCAGTATGGCCAGGATGTGCAGCATCTGCTGGCGCCGGTCGAACATGGAAATTCGCCGGTGCAGGCCGATCGCGGCAAACATCATGACCGAATACGCCAAGGCATGCTGTCCGAACAGGCTGCCGGCGGAGACGTCCATTGCGAGGCCAAGCAGCCAGGCCGGCAGGAAGCCGATTTTGCGCGGTTGCCGCACACCCCAGTACAGCAGCACCAGGGCAACGATGTCCGGGCGCAGCGCCAGAACCCATCCGCTCAGGGGCAATAGATTCAGCAGCAGGGCGCAGAACAGGGTCAGGGTCAGGTATCCGGGCTTGGCCGGCAGCAGTATTTCTTCGGAACCCGCGCGCGAAAAAAATTCGGCCGCCATCATCCACCCTTCCGGTTCTTGGGGCGTTTGCCGCCCTTGTCGACCTTGGCATCGGTGGGATATTCCGGCGGCGGCGACAGCCTCGCAAGCACCAAGACCTGCCGGTTGCTGTCGGGACTGGCGGAAGGTTCGCAGCTGATGCGGGCAAAGGAATACGCGGCATTGCGTTCGATGTTGGACACCACTGCCACCGGCAGCCCGGCTGGATAGACGCTGTCGATGCCGGAAGTGACCAGGACGTCGCCGTTTTCAATATCCACATTCACCGGCAGAAACCGCAGTTCCAGGGAATTGTCGCTGCCTGAACCGAACACCACGGCGCGCATCCCGTTGCGCACGATCTGCACCGGCACCACCTGCTCGCGGTCGGTGATCAGCGCAACCTCGGCGGCCCAGGGGAACACCCGGCTGACCTGACCGATCAGACCGGATTCGTCCACCACGGCGGAGCCCTCCTCGATCTTCTGAGTCGAGCCCTTGTCGATGACCACCGAGCGGGAAAAGGGATCCCGCCCCAGAAACAGGATTTCCGCCACCACGGACGGGCCCTCGAAGCGGGTGCGCATGTCCAGCAACTCGCGCAAGTGCCGGTTCTCCGCCAGCAACGAAAGTTGCGTCTGCACCTGACCGGCGCTGATGAAATTTTCAAGTTGGAGGCGTTCGTTCTCGCGTTTCAGAAATGCCTGCGATACGAAAAATTCCCCGATGCGGTTGCCAGCTTCCCCGGGCAGATCCGTGAGTTGTTGCAGGGGATAAATCAGGGTGGCGACCACTTTGCGAGCCACTTCCATGTATTGAAAGCGTGCGTCGGCATATAGCAGCACGAGGGAAAGCAGGGTGAAGAAACCGAGTCGGGTGAGGAGGCCGGGGCCGCGTCGGAAAAAAGGAGGTGGGGTATATTCCATCTACTGCCGGAATTTCAGGAACCGGGGCGCTGCCTGCCAATCGAATACGCCGGAGAACGGATCACGCCTCACGCTATGTGGCTCTCCCGGAGTGGATGCGGCGCAGAATGGGTACAGGCGCGTTCAATCGTTGGTGAATATGGTGGTGCTTCTATCGACTTTCTCCAGCGCCCGTCCGGAACCCCGTACCACGCAGGTCAGCGGATCGTCCGCCACGATGACGGGCAGGCCGGTTTCCTCCATCAACAGCCGGTCGATATCGCGCAACAGCGCACCGCCCCCGGTTAACACCATGCCTTTTTCCGCGATGTCCGCGCCCAGTTCCGGCGGCGTTTGCTCCAGCGCCGATTTCACCGCGCTCACGATGCTGTTCAGCGGGTCGGTCAGCGCTTCCAGGATTTCGTTGCTGGAAATGGTGAAGCTGCGCGGAATGCCTTCGGCCAGATTGCGGCCCTTGACCTCTTTTTCCCGCACTTCGGAGCCGGGAAATGCGGAGCCGATTTCCTTCTTGATTTCCTCGGCGGTGGTTTCGCCGATCAACATGCCGTAGTTGCGGCGGATGTAGTTGATGATCGCCTCGTCGAATTTGTCGCCGCCGACGCGAACCGATCCGGAATAGACGATGCCACCCAGCGAAATCACACCCACTTCGGTCGTGCCGCCTCCGATATCCACCACCATCGATCCGGTGGCTTCTTCCACCGGCAGGCCCGCGCCGATTGCGGCCGCCATGGGTTCCTCGATCAATTCCACCTTTCGGGCACCGGCGCCGTAGGCCGATTCGCGGATGGCGCGTCTTTCCACCTGGGTCGAACCACAGGGGACACAAATGACGATTCGCGGGCTGGGCGAAAACAGGCGGGAATCGTGGACCTTCTTGATGAACTGTTTGAGCATCTGCTCCGTAACCGTGAAGTCGGCAATCACGCCGTCTTTCATGGGCCGGATGGCGGTGATGTTGCCGGGCGTGCGTCCCAGCATCTGCTTGGCGGCGAGGCCGACTTCCTGAATCACTTTTTTGCCGTTTGGTCCGCCTTCCTGGCGGATTGCGACCACCGAGGGCTCGTTCAGAACAATGCCCTTGCCGCTGACGTAGATCAGGGTATTGGCAGTGCCGAGGTCGATTGCGAGATCATTGGAGAAATAGCCGTTGAGGAATCCGAACATTGAGGAAATTCCGTTGTGTTGCCGCGGTGCGGAAAAAGGTTGCCGTATGATACCCTATCGCCCTGCCGCGGTTAACAAAATGCAGGTGATGTCCGTGGTCCGACCGGACCGCCTGAAAGAGGGACGCAAGCTCTCGATGGACGCGCGGCGCTGGAAGCTTATCCAATCACTGGTTCCGACATGGCTCTCACCCTTGGCGACGTCCGCCGCATCGCGCATCTTGCGCGCCTGGAAGTCACCGACGCCGAGGCGGCAGAAACGCTTGTGCAGTTGAACAATATTTTCGGGCTGATCGAACAATTGCAGTCCGTGGACACGACCGACATCGAACCCATGTCGCATCCGCTGGGCGGCAGCCAGCGCTTGCGTGAAGACCTGGCAACCGAACCGGACAACCGGGAAGCCAACATGAGAAACGCGCCGGCCCGTCAGGACGGCCTGTTCCTGGTCCCCCGCGTCATCGAATAGGGGAAACGATCCTGTTTCGCATGACGGTAGCCGAACTCGGCCGCGCCCTGGCCGCGAAGAAAATTTCCGCGGTGGAACTGGCGCAAACGTATTTGCAGGCGATCGAGCGCCATGCGGATCTCAACGCCTACCTTGATGTTCGGCCGGAAGTGACGCTGGCCCAGGCGCGGGTCGCCGATGCGCGCCTGGCCCGCGGCGAGGCCGCGCCGCTGATCGGCATCCCGATCGCCCACAAGGATATCTTTGTCACCCGGGATTTCAGTTCGACGGCGTCGTCGCGCATGCTCAAGGGTTACATGAGCCCCTTCGATGCCACAGTTGTCGAGAACCTTGCGCACGCTGGGATGGTGACTCTGGGCAAGCTCAATTGCGACGAGTTTGCAATGGGCTCGTCCAACGAAAACAGCCATTTCGGAAATGTGTTGAATCCCTGGGATAAACAGGCGGTTCCCGGCGGAAGCTCCGGCGGCTCGGCCGCCGCGGTGGCAGCTCGTATTGCGCCGGCGGCCACGGCCACGGACACCGGTGGTTCGATTCGGGAACCGGCTGCGTTCTCGGGTGTCACCGGCATCAAACCGACTTACGGACGCGCTTCGCGCTGGGGAATGATTGCCTTCGCGTCCAGCCTGGATCAGGCCGGGGTCATGACGCGCTCCGCCGAAGACGCGGCGCTGTTGTTCAACGCCATGCTCGGATTTGATCCCAAGGACTCGACCAGTGTCCCACGGGACGCTGAGGACTACACCCGCGAACTCGGCACCAGACTCGAAGGAATCCGCATCGGCGTTCCCCGGGAATTTTTTGGCAAAGGCTTGCATGCCGACGTCGAAAAGGCGGTGCGCGAAGCTTTGGCCGAATACGTTCGTCTGGGGGCAAAGCTGGTGGATATCTCTCTGCCGACTGCCGCCTTGGGCATTCCGGTCTACTACGTGATAGCGCCGGCGGAATGTTCGTCCAATCTAAGCCGGTTCGACGGCGTGCGTTACGGACATCGTGCCGCGCACTACGCGGACCTCGCGGACATGATT
>JBJXFN010000044.1:0-31373 GCA_046155535.1 Burkholderiales bacterium | reverse complement strand
GGCCGGCGGCGGGGAGCCCGCGGCCGCAACCGGCAACAACTCCACCAGCCTCGTCACCACGGTGATCGATTTTGACCTCACGGTGACGAAAACCAAGACCACGGCCGCGAATTTTGTGCTCGGCGTCACCACTGCCACCTACACGCTGACGGTGAACAATATCGGCGGCCGCGCATCGACCGGCACCTACACGCTGACCGATACTCTGCCTGCCGGGGTGACGTTGAGCACGAACTCCGGGGGCGCGGGCTGGGCGATCGGCGGAGGCTGGACGTGTACAAACGCTGGGCCCAACAACGGGGCCGGGGACTCCGTCGTTCTTTGTGCACGCGCCACTGCCATCGCCGCTGGCGGTTCATCGAGCACGATCGTATTTCCCGTGACCATCGCCGCCGCCGCTGCGCCCAGCATCACCAATCAGGCGAGCGTCAGCAATCCCAATGAATCGCCGAACCTTCTGGCCAACAACAGCTCGGCGCCGGTCACCACGCCGGTCGATGCGCCGGATCTGGTGATTACCAAATCGCATACCGGCAATTTCACGGTCGGCACCAACGGGGTTTATACCCTGACGGTGAGCAACATCGGCGACCTGACGACCAGCACCGCGGTGGTGACCGTCACCGATACTCTGCCGACGGGCTTGACCTTCGTGTCCGGCACCGGCACCGGATGGAACGCCTGCACGGCGGTGGGCCAGGTGGTCACCTGCACCCGGCCGGTCGCCAATGCAATCGCCGCCAACACGTCGGCGCCGCCGATCACGCTGACCGTGGCCGTGGGTGCCGCGGCCGCCTCGCCGGTGATCAACACCGCAAGCGTGGCCGGTGGCAACGAACCGCCGGGAAATGCCGGCGCCAACAACGTGAGCGATCCGACCGAAGTGTATTTTTCGCCGGTCATCGCCAAGGTATTTGCGCCGAACACGATTGCCGCGGGAGGGATTTCAACGCTGACATTGACCATCAGCAACCCGGCGGGCAACACGGTGTCGCTCGCCGGGCTGTCAGTGATCGACCCGTTCCCGGCCGGCATGCAGGTGGCAGCCGCGCCGGTGTTCAGCAACACCTGCGGCGGTACAGTGTCTTCGGGGTCCTCGCAGGGCGACACGCTGATTTCTCTGACGGGGGGTGCCACGGGCGGCGCGGGTACGAGCTGCACGATCACGGTCAACGTGACGAGCACCACGGTCGGTGGCAATCTGAACACCACCGGCCCGGTGAGTTCAACCAACAGTGGCACCGGCAATACGGCATCGGCGACGCTCACCGTGACCGCGCCGGCGGCACCGACACTCACGATGGTGAGCTCACCCGATCCGGTGGGTGTGAACATGCCGGTGACACTGACTTACACCATCAACAACAGCAACGCCGCGACGACCAATCTGGGGTTCACCCACAATTTCCCTGTTGTCGGGGGCGCGCAGATGGTCTATCGCAGCACGGTATCCAATTCCTGTACTGCGGGCGGTGCTTCGATCACCAATCCGGCAGGCGGCGCGTTGGTCGCCGGCACCAGCACGGGTATCCGTCTGTTTAATGGTTATGACGCCGCCGCCAATGCTGTGTGCACCATCGTCGTGACTGTCACCGTGGGAGCGGCCGGAACGGTGACCACGGGTAACGGTACGCCGGGAATCAGCGGATTGACCGGATCGACCGTATTGGTTTCCAACGTCAATGACACCTTCAACGTACGCGCCGCGACGCTCACCAAGGCGTTCAGCCCCGCGACCGTGGCGACGAATACCCCTTCGCAATTGACCCTCACCGTGACCAATGGCACCGGCAATCCTGCCCAGGGCACTGCCGCGCCGGTCAACGTCCTGATCGGGTTCACCGATACCCTGCCGGCCGGGTTGGTGGTTGCAAGCACCGCAACCTCCCCGCAATGCAACGGCACAGTGATTGCGGTGGCGGGGAGCGGCACCATTACCTTCAGCGGAGGAACCTTGTCGTTGGGACAGGCCACTTGCGCAATATCTGTCAATGTCGCTTCGGCGACAGCAGGTGTCTATAACAACCTGCAAACCAACCTGAGCGGGGTTTCTCTGAACCTCGTCAACAACGCCAACGCCACGCTGACAGTGACCGGATTGATGCCGTCGCTGACCCTGCTGAAATTTGCCAACGTGGTTTCCGATCCGTTCAACAATGGTGTCAATCCCAAGGCCATTCCGGGCGCCATCCTGTCCTATACCGTCAGACTGACGAATGCCGGGCCCGGAACCGTGGACGCCAACACGGTAGTGATTAGCGACTCGTTGCCTGCGACTGTGGATCTGTTTCTCGGCGATCTCGGAGGCCCCGGTTCCGGACCGGTGGCATTCGCCGATGGCACGCCGGCCAGCGGCATGGGTTGGACGTTTACTTCACTCGCCAGCACTGCTGACAGCGTGGATTTTTCCCAGAACGGAATTGACTGGACGTATCAACCCGTGCCGGATGTAAACGGATTCGATGCAACTGTGCGGCACCTCCGCCTCAAACCTACCGGCATCATGAACGCGGCGGGGGGCGGAAATCCGAGTCTGGACCTGCTGTTCCGGGTGCGTATCCGGTAGCGACGCTGATCGACAATTTCGCGCGCAAAGGTCACCGGTGAGGATAGGTCGAGAGCGAGAAAACCAACTCTCACCACGGAGGACGCGGAGGACACGGAGGAAAAACCAGGGAAAGCGAAAATCGGAGTCAAAAGCAGGCTTGGCGTTAATGTAACCACCAGAAAACCTGTTCTGAACGAACGTAGTATCTATCGCCTTTCCTCAGCGTCCTCCGTGGTGAGCAACTTGTCGAACATGGTGTGATGACGCCTTTCAGGACGCGTCTTTCCCCCACACTTCCTTGACTCGGGCATCGCGTCCGCAGGCGCTGCGATAGTAGTTGTAGCGGATCGGATTTTTCTTGTAGTAAGCCTGATGGTATTCCTCCGCCAGGTAAAACGTTCCGGCAGGGGTGATTTCCGTGTAAATTTTCGGGAAGCGTCCGCTTTTCTCCAGGGCAGCCTTGCTGGCCTCCGCCACGGATTTTTCCGCTTCGTTCTGGTAATAAATCGCACTGCGATACTGATCGCCACTATCGCAGAACTGGCGATCCTTGACGGTCGGATCGATGTGCCGCCAGAAATAATCCACCAGCTTCTGGTAATTCACCTTCTTGGGGTCGTAATAGACGCGTACCACTTCCGCGTGCCCGGTGCCGCCGGCGCTGACTTGTTCGTACGTGGGGTTCTTTAGTTTGCCTCCGGCATATCCCGATTCGGCATCGAACACGCCAGGCAATTTTTCAAAGTCCGCTTCGATGCACCAGAAGCAGCCACCGGCAAACACGGCGGTCGCGGTGCCTTCCGGATGGACTGCGGGCGCATCGGCGGCAACTCCGGTGCCACACAGCGCGGTACCGAGCAGCAAAGAGGCAAAAGACAAGTGTTTCATGGCATATTTCCCTTCGGGTAGGACGAAGCATTCTATACGCGGCAAGGTACGCTGCGGATGCATTGCGCGCAACGAATCGCGCGCCCGGTGGTAGGATTCCGACAACGCAGCGATGTGATTGGAAGGGTAATGGCCGAGTGTTGCCAGCGGAACGACTTTGCAACATCCATGGGAAACAAAACATGACCAGGGAATCCTTGTTGAAACGTCTGGAAGACGAGGCCCGCCAGGTGCGTCGCAACCTCTGGCGCGCGATCCGCGCCGGGGGCGGTGGACACGTGGGGGGCTCGAGTTCCGCCGCCGACATCCTCGCCGCGCTCTACTTTCACCGCCTGCGCATCCGCCCCTCGGAGCCGAAGTGGCGTGACCGTGATCGTTTTGTGCTTTCCAAGGGACATGCCAATGCGGCGCTCGGCGCGGTGCTCGCGCAGGCCGGTTTTATCGACGATGCGGTGATCGACCGCTTCTATCAGTACGAGTCGCCCTTCGGCATGCACCCGGACATCAAGATGGCGGGCGTGGAAATGTGCACCGGCGCGCTCGGACACGGTCTCGCGGTCGGCATGGGCATGGCGCTCGGCGCGCGCATGCAGAAGCAGGACTTCCATACTTTCGTGATGATCGGCGACGGCGAATTGCACGAAGGTTCGAACTGGGAGGCGGCGATTGCGGCGGCCCACCATCGTCTCGACAACCTCACCGCCATCATCGACTTCAACAAGATCTGCCAGAGCGGCCGGGTGGACGAGGTGATGGGCATCGATCCGCTTGCTGACAAGTGGCGGGCCTTCGGCTGGAAGGTGAAAGAGATCGACGGCCACCAGATGGGCGAAATCGTCGATGCGCTCGACGCGGTGCCCATCGAAAAAGGGCGGCCGACGGCGCTCATCGCCCACACTGTCAAGGGTAAGGGCGTGAGCTTCGCCGAGAATACCTATGTCTGGCACAGCAATTCGGTCAATGACGAGATTCTCGCGCGGGCGTTGCGCGAACTGGAGGGCACATGAACAAGCCGCAGACACCAACGCCTGCCGACACCGACTGGCGCGCTCGCTGTGCCAATCAGACGCGGCTCGCGTTCGGGCAGGCCGTTCTCGAACTCGGCGCGACCGACCCGCGCACCGTGGTGTTGTCCGCCGACACACAGGACCTTCTCGGGGTACGCGGCTTCATCGAAAAATTCCGCGATCGCTTTGTCGAAATGGGCATCGCCGAGCAGAACGTGATCGGTGCTGCCTCGGGCCTCGCAACTACCGGCATGCGCCCCTATGTCTGCTCCTATGCGCCGTTCATCACCGCGCGCAGCATGGAGCAGGTGCGAAATGACGTGGCCTATGCGAATCAGCGCGTGGTGATCGGGGCCGCCGCAAGCGGCGTTTCGCTCGGGGTGGCGGGCGGGACGCATCACGCGATCGAAGACCTGGCCTTGATGCGCGGTCTGCCGAACATGACGGTCATTGTGCCGGCGGATGTTGACGAAGCCTACCAGGCCACGCTGGCGACGCGAGACATCGACGGACCGGTGTATCTGCGCCTCGGTGGAAGGGTCGAGGAACCGCCGGTGAATCCGCCAGGTACGCTGTTCCGTCTCGGGCGTGCGTCGGTGTTACGGCCCGGGAACGACGTCGCAGTGATTGCCTGCGGCGCGATGGTGGAGCAGGCGCTGAAAGCCTCGGACGCGCTGAAGAAGGAAGGAATCGCGGTGCGAGTCATCAACCTGCACACGATCAAACCCTTCGACCGCGACGCGGTGCTGACGGCGGCGGCGGAGACCCGCGGCATCGTCACCGCGGAGGAACACCGGCTCGCCGGCGGACTGGGCGGCATGGTGGCGGAACTGCTGTCACACGAGCGGCCGACCCGCATGCGGATGATCGGCATGCCGGACACCTTTGCGATGGTGGGGCCAACCGGCGCGATTCGCGCCAAATACGGCATGAGCGCCGACGCCATTGTGAACGCCTGCCGCGCGCTGCTGGCCTGAGGATGAAAACAGTGCTTATCCGAACTGGATGTTCTTGCCTGCTTGCGGCATTGCTGGGTGTACTGCACCCGGGTGCAATCGCCCATGCGGAAGAGTCGGGATTCCGCGACTTCGGTCGCCGGGTAGGGGAAGCGGGGCGTGCTGTCAAGGACGCGGCGGTCGAAGGCAGCAAACAGGTCTCCAAGGGTGCGAAGGGGGCTGCGAAAGAAGTTGCCGAGGGTGCTCGCGAAGTCGGTGGCGCAGCCAAAGACACTGCGGGCAAGGCTGCCGATGCGACCCGCAAAGCCGCCAAAGAAACGGCCGAAGCCGCAAAAGAGGGCGGTCGTGAAGCCGGAGGTTTTTTTGCGGGCCTGGGACGCAGCGCCGGTCGCGCATGGAAGGAATTTACCGGCGGGCTTGGCCGAGGCTGGTCTTCGGTGAAAGAGTTTTTCCGGGGAGACTGAAAAACAAGCGGACGGTAGGGCACGCGTCCGCTTGTCGAGTGCGTATAGCGCCGCGCTCAGGTGGGAAGAATGCCGGAGCGTGACACGGCGGGCGCGTGAATCGCGGTGTTATCCTCTCGCGACATCGCAAAGGCGCCACCCCCGAGCATCGCCTGCGCCGCCGCCGCCATGGTCAGGAAAAGTGGATATTCCCAGCCGCCGTTGGCATTCGTGAATAGCCAGCCGCTTCCGGCATGTGCCCAGGTGGCTCCCGCAAGAACCGGCACCAGCGCAGCGGCGACCCATCGCGTGCGGAATCCCACGATCAAGGCCACACCGCCGAGCGCCTCCATCGCAAACACCACATAGGCGAGAAACGCGGGGAGTCCGATGGACGAAAAAAATTGCGCGGTGCCCGGGAGCGTGAACACCACAGCCTTCAGGTACAGGCTGTGGGCGATGAACATCACGCCGAGCGACGATCTCAGGAGCAACGCGCCGTAGGCGGGTAATCTGCTGGTCATCGTGCGGGTTCTCCTCATGCCGCCTGCTTGACGGCATCGACGGGGTAACCGCGGGCCTCCCAGGTCGCGAACCCGCCGTCCATTTCCACGACAGGGTAGCCTTGCGCGATCAATTGCGCGGCGGCTTCCGCCGCCAGATGACAGGTGGCGTCGTAGCAATACAAAACGTTGAGTTTTTCCTTGCTCAGACCCACCGGTTTTTCCCAGCGGCCATTGGGCAGATTGATGGCGCCCGGTACATGCGCCTTGCGATAGTCCGACGGCAAACGGACATCGACGATCAAGATATCCGCTTTGCGATCGATCATGCCGGTGAGTTCGTGGGGTCCGGTGGTGTAGGCGATTTTTGCGCCGAAATGTTTTTTGGCGAGTTCAAAGTCGTAGTGCGTCATGATGGATCTCCTTGAAGTGTGTTAATAATCGAAGCGCCGAGGCATTCGGCGTGAGAAGAAGGGTAGGCGGACGCGACATTTTGATAAACACGGCGTTCGGCATAAGATTGTTCACGAATCCGAACAAATTCCAGGCGCTGCCCTCGATGGACAACTACACGGACATAGCGGTTTTCGTCAAGGTGGTCGAATGCGGCAGCTTCACCCGAGCGGCGGCGGAGCTTGAAATTTCACGCGCGGTGATCAGCAAGTATTTGTCGCGGGTGGAAAACCGCCTGGGTGTTCGCCTGCTTCACCGCACCACGCGGCGATTGAGTCTCACCGAAGCGGGGGCGGAGTTGTTCGAAGCCAGCCGCGGTGCCCTGGAGCGGATTGTCGAGGCCGAAGAATCGGTGGCACGACTGCAGCGTGAACCCAAGGGACGCCTCAAGGTCAATGCGCCGATGTCTTTTGGCGTATTGCATCTTGCGAAGGTGTTGCCGGAGTTTCTGAAACGTTATCCCGGAATTCATGTTGATCTACGGATGGATGATCGCATCGTTGATCTGCATGCCGAAGGTTTCGATGTCGGTGTGCGAATTGCCAGATTGGCGGATTCTTCGCTGGTGGCCAGAAAGCTCTCGCCATGTCGCCAGGTGGCATGCGCTTCGCCCGCGTATCTTGAGGAATTCGGCGAACCGCAAACGGTGGACGATCTGGCCACCCACAATTGCATCCAATACCTGTATGCGTCCGAGGCCAACGTCTGGCGCTTCATTGCGCCGGGCGGGCGGGAAATATCGGTGGCGGTGCAGGGCAACCTGCGCATGAACAACGGTATCGCCGGGCGGGAGGCCGCGCTGCAGGGCCTGGGTATTCTGCTTGCGCCGACCTTTTATGTCGGCGATTGGCTGCGGCAGGGGAAGTTGCGGCGCATCCTGGCCGACTATCGGCTGCCGGAACTCGGCATTCATGCGGTCTGGCCGCAGCGGACGTATGTGCCGCCAAAGGTGCGTGTGTTCGTGGAGTTTCTGGCCAAACGCTTCGGCCCGAATCCGCATTGGGACAAGTACTGAACGATAGCCTGTGACAGGTACGGTCATGTCAACGTTTCCCCGGCGCTGGATTGCCCACCTCGACATGGATGCCTTCTACGCATCGGTGGAGTTGCTGCGATATCCGGAATTGCGCGGGCGTCCGGTGGTGGTGGGTGGCCGGCGCGCGCACCAGCCGGTGGTACAGGCGGATGGCTCCCGGCGCTTCAGCACGCTGCGCGCCTATGCCGGGCGCGGCGTGGTGACGACTGCTACTTACGAAGCGCGCGCGCTCGGCGTATTTTCGGGAATGGGATTGATGAAGTCTGCGGCGCTCGCCCCGGATGCCGTGCTGCTGCCGGCAGATTTCGACGAATATCGTAAATACTCGCGACTTTTCAAGGCGGCGGTGGCGGAAGTGGCGCCGACCATCGAGGACCGCGGGATCGACGAAATCTATATGGACCTCACGGACATCCCCGGAGTCGAAGAAATCGAGCCGGGTGATCCGCGCGCCGGACTGCGCGCCATCGCGCGCTGGATCAAGACGGAGGTCCGGCGCGCCACCGGATTGACCTGCTCCATTGGCATCACCCCGAACAAGCTATTGTCCAAACTGACTTCCGATCTGGAAAAACCCGACGGGCTCACGATACTCGACATTGCCGACCTGCCTGCGCGCATCTGGCCGTTGCCCACCCGCCGGATCAACGGGATCGGTCCCAAGGCCGCGCAAAAACTCGAAGCGCTTGGCATTCGAACCATCGGCGAGTTGGCCATCGCCGATGCGCGCTGGCTGGTGGAACAATTCGGCTCTCACTTTGGGCGTTGGCTACACGAGGCCGCCAACGGCATCGACGAGAGCCAGGTGGTGACCTATCGGGAGCCCAAATCGATCAGCCGGGAAACTACCTTTGAGCGCGATTTGCACGTCGTCCAGGATCGCAATGAACTCGGCGCCATTCTGTCGCAGCTCTGCGAACAATTGGCAATGGATCTGGAGAAGAAGGGCTATCGAGGCCGCACGATCGGCGTCAAGCTGCGTTTCGAGGATTTTAAAATAGTTACCCGGGTGTTGACGCTTCCCACCCATGTCAGGGATGCTGCGTCGATTCGCCGGGCGGCCGGGCAGTGCCTCAAAAGCGTGAACTTCGAACGACGGCTGCGGCTGATCGGCGTGCGCGCCGACAACCTCTGCCGGGAAGACAACGTGCCCGAGGCTGAGCGCATTTTTATCCAGGACCGGGATCAGCTTTCGTTGCCGATGTAGCGGATGGCCGGTGAATGGTAATCGGTAAACGGTAAACGGTGAACAGTAGACGGTCCTCCCTGAACCGAGAATGCCAAATTCGGACAGGCCATCTGTCTCCCTCGCCTCTCGCCCCTTACGTCTTTACCGTTCACCGATCACAGTTCACCGTTCACCGCTTTATTGCTACACTGGAACCTCACAACTTTGAAAGGAGGTGATCCAATGTGCAACGACCAAGGCAACACCGGCCGGCAGACCGGATCCACCCATTGCATTAGGAGTGTGGGCCGCTAATCCGGCCGGACTGCCTGAGCAGCAAAAGCGCCCCGACCGTGAAAACGGTCGGGGCGTTTCATTTTTGTGTCCGGCGAAAAATTCTAGAAAGTCTTCTATTCCGGCTTTTGACAGCAGGCCGGATTCGGGACTTATCGATCGTCCCGGGTATATCGCTCGTGAAGTTCGGCGGGTCGGACCGCACGCTTTCTCATCCGGATGTTCAGGACTTCGACGGCAACCGCGAAAGCCATGGAGAAATACACATAACCTTTCGGAATATGGTGATCGAATCCGTCGGCCACCAGAACGATCCCGATGACCAGCAGGAAAGCGAGGGCCAGCATCTTGATGGTGGGGTGTGCCGAAACCACACGCCCGATTGCCCCGGCAAAAACCATCATCAGCATTACCGAAACGATGACAGCCGCGATCATGACTTCCACCTGGTCCACCAGTCCTACGGCGGTAATGATGGAGTCAAAGGAGAACACCATGTCGATCACGGTAATCTGCAAGATGACCGCCGTCATCGTAGCCTGCACGGCGGCCGACCCCACGCCTTTTTCCCCCTCCAGCAACTGATGGATTTCTTTCGTACTTTTCCACAAGAGAAAGATGCCGCCACCGATCAGGATCAGGTCGCGGCCCGATATCTCGTTCTGCAAGAGTGTAAAGAGCGGCGCGGTCAACCCAATAATCCAGGAGAGGAGGAACAGGAGTCCGATGCGCATGAACATGGCCATGAACAGTCCGATCCGGCGTGCCACGTCGCGCTGCGCCGGCGGAAGCTTGTCGACCAGAATCGAAATGAAGATGACGTTGTCCACACCGAGCACGAGTTCGAGTGCGGTCAGCGTCAGGAAGGCGACCCAGATCTGGGGATCGGAAAGCAACTCAATCATGTAACCTCGCGAACGACTATTGATTGTGAAAGGGTTTTCGGGAATTCACGCGTCTGCCCCGATTACGGATACTTTCCGGAACCGGTCGTCCAGACGCAATCGCCATGGCCATCATAACAAGAGGAATGCCCAGCCAGAAAACGGCATGCGGAATCGATCCGCCTGGGCTGACCACGAAAACGGCCGCTGATCCCGCCGGATCGGGATTCGGGGCCGCCAACGCGCCCCAGGCTTTGCAAGTTCGGAATTGCGCACCGAGGTTGACTTCCCGAGCAAGAATTGCCTCGCGCGACGAGGCAACCAGACCCTGCGGATCAGGATACCCGGGATGGATCGATCAGAGGCGCATGCAGGGGATATGAAACGACGCCCCGGCCGCATAGCTCAGGAACTGCCCCTTTCGTTTGTCAGTCCCGTCTAATTGATGACTGGGAAATAGAAGGCAAAGTGGACGATTTCAAGCGGCATTGGGTGGGACATTGCAAAGATCCAATTCTATGCGGGACACCTGATATTCGATGAAACGGCGGGGACCTCAGGACGTACGTTCCAGAAGAATTTGGACATCATGCAGGGCTCGCTCCGCGAAGCCTGCTTCGCAGTAACAGAAATAAAATTCCCACATGCGGATGAAACTATCGGGTAATCCGAGCGCACGCACGCCATCCAGATTGGCAAGAAAATTCCGGCGCCATTGGGCCAGCGTCGTGGCGTAGTGCGGGCCGATATTCTCCAACGCAACAATGTCCAGCTTGCCGGAGGCCGCTGCCGCGTTGGCAAGAATCGAGACGGACGGAATGCAGCAGCCGGGGAAAATGTAGCGTTTGATGAAATCCACTTCACGACGCGCCTGCTCGAAACGCTGCTCGGCGATGGTAATGGCTTGCAGCAGCATTTTTCCGCCGGGCGCCAGCCGCTCGGCGCAAATACGGAAAAAATCATCGTAGTACTGGTGACCGACGGCCTCGATCATCTCGATGGACACCAGTTTGTCGTACGATCCGGTGAGTTCCCGGTAGTCCTTGCGCAGTACCGTCACGCGATCCTGTAATCCGGCTGCGCGAATCCGCTGAATCGCCAGAAAGTGCTGGCTGGGGGAAATAGTGGTGGTGGTCACGCGGCAACCGTAACGACTGGCTGCGTGCAGGGCAAACCCGCCCCACCCGCTGCCTATTTCCAGCACGTGGTCGTTCGGCCCCAGTTGCAGTTTCCGGCAAACCGCTTCCAGTTTTGCGATAGATGCCTCGGCGAGCGTCATCTCCGGTCGCTCGAACAATGCGCACGAATACATCAGCGTTTCATCGAGAAACAGGCGGAAGAAGTCGTTTCCCAAATCATAGTGCGCCGAAATATTTCGCCGGCTGCCCGCGCGCGTGTTCCTGTGCAGCCAATGCGCCGCGAGACGCAGCGGCGCGGACACCAGGGCAAGACCGCCCTCCAACTCGTCCAGCGCCGCCCGATTTCGAATCAGCAAACGAACGAGTGCGGTCAGATCGTTCGTTTTCCAGTGCCCCAGCATGAAGGACTCACTTGCGCCGACCGAGCCCCCGAAGGCGAGCTCGGCGTAGAAGGCCGGGTCGATTATCGTGATGCGGACCTCAGCTCCGCCGGTGGGGTCGCCGAAGGCGAACTCGCCGCCCGGTTCATGAAGCACCAGCCTGCCGTGGCGCAAATCGGCCAATCGCGCATGGACGATGCGCCGGGCGATGCCGGCCAGAAAACCGGGCCGTGCGCGGGGGCGCGACAACGCGACCAGGGTCGAATCAGCCGGGTTCATGGATGGGCGAAAAACGGAGTGCGACGCGCCCACAATTTCAATGCTTGCCAGTAGATTGCGCCGACAACCTGTAAGGTCATGAACGGAAAACGCGCCAGCATTCCGGCAAGGGAAGCGGTTCCGATCTCACGTCTTTGCAGAGAAAGTGTGGCATCGAAAAGTTTGCCGCGATCATCATGGTTTTCCATGTGCACGGCGAGGCGCGCGGCCGGAGCATTAAAACGCCAGTCATATTGCAGCGCCATTGGCATGAAGGGCGAGACGTGAAAAGATTTTCCGAAGCGAAAGTGCAATGTGCTGTCGCGGGCCGGCAACACGTACGTGTGGCGTTCTTTCCAGGGGGTATTGGTGATTTCCACCACCAATGACTCAATTGCGGTACCTGTCTTGTCATAGCAGTAGTAGAAACTGACCGGGTTGAAGCAATGGCCGAACATCCTGAGGTGGGTCAGCATTCGAATGGGACCTTGTGGTCGAATGCCAGTGTCCTTTTCCACCTTCCTGCGCACAGACTCGTCGAGTCCAAGTTCCGGATTGCCGAGGTAATCCCGGCGCCGCAACCATGCCAGGGCGGGCCGATGCGCGGACCAGAACCAGCGACCGCGGAACACCTGATCCAGTTCGCCAAGGTCCAGGAACATCATGAACAGCCGATATTCGAAGTGATGCGGGCGCGGCGCAAACCTTCGGTGGCGCAGGGTTCCCGTGTACAGGCAACTGTTCATCCTCGGGGGCACCCTGCAGGCGCAAACGCAATCCGGGTGACCGGGGCAAGAAGCTTGACAAGCGGATTCATGGATCGAATTTCCATCCGGGCGGGTCAGGCGCTTTTCCGGAACGGGAGGTTAATCGACGCCTGTTCGGCTCGAAAATGATTCAGCGCTTCCAGTGCGCTAACCACACCATCCTCATGAAACCCATTGCGCCAATAAGCACCGCAAAAGTATGTCCTCCGCCCCCGGTTGACCTCTGCCTGCCGCGATTGCATGGCAACGCCAGCTGGAGTGAACAAGGGATGATGATAAGTCAGGCGTTTGATGATTTTCGCTGGGTCGATCGCGTCTTCCCGGTTCAATGTGACCAGCAAAGGTTCGGGCGCATTCAGCCCCTGCAGGATGTTCATGTTATAAGTCAATGCCACGCGCCCGCCGGTTTGTTTCGGTTTGTGATAATTCCATGCAGCCCAGGCAATCTTGTTTCGGGGCAGCATCCTGGTGTCGGTGTGCAGAATCGCCTGATTCTCCTGGTAAGGAATCGCACTGAGCACTTCCCTCTCCAGCGGGCTGGCGTCCGGAAGCAGCTTCAGCGCCTGATCGCTGTGGCAGGTCATGAACACGGCGTCGAACCGTTCTTCCGCACGGGTGCGCGCCTTGATGAAAACTCCCCCTTCATGGCGCAAAACTTTCTCTACCGGGGAGTTCAGACGGATGCGTTCGCGAAATGACGCGGTCAACTTCTCGACATAACGGGCGGAGCCCCCGCGAATGACACGCCACACGGGTCGGTCGTTGATGGAAAGCATGCCGTGGTTTTGCAGGAAGCGGATGAAGAAGCGTGCTGGAAAACCCAGCATGGTTTCGGGATTGGTGGACCAGATGGCTGCGCCCATGGGGACAATGTAATTTTCCACGAAGGCGCGGCCATAGCGCCCGCGCTGGAGAAAACTGCCAAGACCGATTTCCGCGCCCGGAGAGTTCAGCAGGGCGGGGGCCTCGCGATTGAATCGGAGAATGTCCCGTACCATGCCGAGGAAAGATGGCCGCAACAGATTCGATCTCTGGCTGAAAAGTCCATTGAGCGAACTTCCGTTGTACTCCAGCCTGCTCGATTCGTCGCGCACGGAAAAGCTCATGGCGCTTTCCTGTGTGTCGACGCCCAGTTCCTCAAGCAGGGAAGTGAATTGCGGATAGGTCCGCTCGTTGAACACGATGAAACCGGTGTCTACGAAAAAATGCCGGCCCGATTGCTCGATGGCATGCGTATGCGCATGTCCACCGACGTGATCGGCCGCCTCGAACATCGTGATGTCGTGGTTTCGGCACAGATGATAGGCGGCGACATTGCCGGCAATGCCGGCGCCGACGATCGCAATCTTCATGGATCGCGTCCCGCAATCCGGCGAGCATCGCGCACTGCCATCGGTACCTCCTTGAGGTCCCAGATGATGCCCAGAGAAGCGAGCAACCGAAGCATGTAATAGGTGACATCGATTTCCCACCAGAAAAACCCCTGGCGGGCCGCGCCCGGATAGTGATGATGATTGTTGTGCCAACCCTCACCAAAAGTCAGCAGGGCCAGCCAGAAACTGTTGCGCGAGGTGTCGCGAGTTGCGTAACGCCGTTGCCCGGGAGCATGGGCCAGGGAGTTAATCGTGAAAGTGGCATGGTAAAGGGCGACCGTGGAAATGCAGAACCCCCATACCACGAGTTGCAGCCCGCTGGTTCCCAGGCCTGGCGCGAATACCTCCAGGCTGATCCCAGTCAGATAGAGGGCAAAAAACAGTAGTACCGGCACCAACGCATCGTAGCGATCGAGAAAGCGCAATTCCGGGAAGCGAGCCAGATTCAGCACTCTCTCGGTACGTGTCGGGAAATTCTCCCGTGCCATAAACCAGCCGGCATGGCTCCACCAGAAACCGTGCCGGAGCGGTGAATGACTATCCTCCGGAAGGTCCGCATGGGCGTGGTGGTGGCGGTGTTGTGATGCCCACCAAAGCGGGCCCCGTTGCACGCCGGTGGCACCCAATACTGCGAAAACGAATTGGAAAGCCCGCGAAGTTTGGAACGCGCCGTGCGAGAAATAGCGATGGTAGAAACCGGTAATGGCGAACATGCGCAACGCATACAATCCCACCGCCACAAGAATGGCGGTCACACTGGTGCCGACCCAGACAACGGCGAAACAACCCAGATGCAGGCCAAGAAACGGCAACAGGCGCGGCCAGTCAATGCGGCGGGGATGATCGACTTCCGCCCGGCGCTCTGCTGCGGCGTTGTCGAGCCAGGAAGTGACAGTGTTCCAGAGCGCCGCGGGAGCGAGGGGATTTCTCTTCACTTCCATTGCTGGGGCACTCTTTGAAGTTTTGCCAGGTCATACCCCTGGTCGCCCACAAAACGAAGCAGCCGCTGGTAGTCGGCTTCTGCAATGTCCGGCGTGCGGGACATGATCCAGACGTAGTCACGACGCTCGCGGCCGATCACGGTCAGGGTGTAGTCTTCGCTGAGATAGCTTATCCGGTAGTCGGCCTTGATGGGCCAGATAAACTGCATGCCCCACACGGCATTCGATTTGAGATTTAACACGTAGCCACGCGGGTGATAGCGTTTTGTCTCTCCGTCAAAAGCGCCGGCGCGAAATGTGAATGTGGTGGCAATGGTGCCGTCGCTATCCAACCGATAGGATTCCACTGCATTGTGAGCGCCTTTTTCGATAAACGTGGGAATGTTGGCAATCACATACCAGTCTCCCATGAAGCGCTCCAGGTTGACATCGGCAACCGTCGCGATTGGCTTCATGGCGCTACTCTGGCAACCCACGAATATCGCCGCAAAAAAGCTTGATACCAACAGTCGTATGCAGTTCATCTGGTCTTCGCCTGCACTTTCGGCTCATTTCAATTCGTAACGAAGGCTGCGGCCGCGATCGACGGTCGATTGCAACGCGACCCACGTTCGGTCGGCCGAGTACCACAGGTCAATCGGAAATTTTGGGCCCCTGATACGGTAGCGGGAGGCCGTCACCATCGAACCGCGTACCTTGACTTGCTCTTCGCCGAGTGCGTCGATTCGAACCGGCGTGTATTCGCCGGTCTGGACGTTGAGCAGATGTGACTGGCGCAGTATTTCCGGATTCCAGTACGCGAAACTCATGACGCAGCCTTGAATGACGTCCCGGCCTCGCGGAGAGGTCACGGCAAGATGTCCGGCGTCCCGGCTCGCGATTACTTCCAGGTTTTTGCCGCCGTCCTGGGTGCGGGCCGTCATCGTTTCAATACAATTGTCGCGCCATGCTTCGGTTGCATCGTGTGCATAGCGATAGGCATTGATGAACCACAATTTCACGTTGAAGCGGGCTTCGCTGGTCAACTGCCGCTCCGTGCCCTCGCCACGCAGGGTAAACCGGTGATAACCAATCGGCCGCTCGTCCAGAAAGACCTGGAATTCCAAATCGCGCATGGCGGCCGTGGACTGCGAGGCAGCAGTGAGAACAAGCCCCATCCACAGCGCGCGAAGCATCGACTTTCGAATCAGACGGCGTTTCATTTGCGAGGGGGGCCGGGGAAGAATGCGTTGGTCCGGGCGATGTAATCCTGGTATTGCGGGCGACGCAATCCGATATCTTTCTCAAGCAGAGTCACCCCCGACACCTTCAGCAATAACACGGACATGAGTAACGGCGACACGACTGCCCACCAGCCCCCGGCGGAAAGGGCAAGCAGGTAGAAACCCCACCAGACGCAGAACTCGCCGAAATAATTGGGATGCCGCGTGAATCGCCAGAGACCACGATCCATGACTTTGCCGCGATTGGCGGGTTGGCCGCGAAAGCGGGCCAGTTGAAAGTCGCTCAGGGTTTCGAAAACAAAGCCAATGAAAAAAAGCGCTATGCCGAAGGCATCGAGCCAGCCCAGCGGTCGGGCGCCGGCAATTGCGATCACCAGCGGGGCCGACACAATCCAGGCGAGCACGCCTTGCAAGCCGAAAACGAGGTATAGGCTTTTCCATTTGAAATGTGGCTGATTCCGGGACCGGATTTCCCGATAGCGGTGGTCTTCGCCTGTGCCCCAATTGCGCCAGGTGATGTATCCGGCCAGGCGCATGGCCCACAGTGCGGCCATTGCCATCACCAGAGCCGCTCGCGGACCGGTCTGCTGCAACAGCGTGATGACGCAGAGGGCGGGCAACAGGATCAGAATCGACCAGGCGCGGTCGACGATACTGACATCGTCGAGCGCCAGACTGACGAGCCAGAGTACCGATGCCAACACGAGGATTGAAGCAAATGCGATCAGGGAAATCTGCAACAGGGTCTGGGAATCAATCATGATGAGCACCTATGCCGTCGTACCGGCGCGCCACGGCAAGCAGAATTGGCGTCATCACCGCCCATCCTATCGCCAATGCCAGCAAGGCGGGCAGTTGGTTGGTCAAGGCGAGTGCCTCCAGACGCATGCCCGCCCAATAAGATAACGGCCCGGCGGCGGCGCCAAGCAGAGCTGCGACAATCCAGCGGCCTCGCAACCAACGCATCGAAATGTTCAGCGTGGTTGCGAACAATGCCCAAAGCGCGAGAATCCATTGGGGCGCCGCGAAGTCGACCAGATTGCCGGACTTGAACGACACCAGATCCAGAT
Source organism: Burkholderiales bacterium (assembly GCA_046155535.1). Classification (GTDB taxonomy): domain Bacteria; phylum Pseudomonadota; class Gammaproteobacteria; order Burkholderiales; family JACQAP01; genus JACQAP01. Next base: position 14,042 of record JBJXFN010000044.1, on the reverse strand, counting down.
TGATGAGCAGACTGTCCCAGGCCAAGCCAATCGCAACCGCAATCGCCACCAGCTTGATTTCCTCTATCGGCTGTTTCGCGCGCCACAGGTGATATGCCACAACTACGGCGGCTACCGCGGTGCCGCTCCACGGCCAGCCCCGTGCGGCGCCGAGTACACAAGAGAACCAGCCAATCTGAAATGCGATGAAGTTGACGAACAGGCTTGCGGTTCCGGTAGTGGATGCCGTGCCGTCGGTGCGCATTGTTCTCATTTGCGCCGCTCGAAAAGATAGTGGCTGACCCACCATTCCTGACCGTCCCGGTAGCCAAACAATTCGGCGCAGGCCATGAAGAAGATGCGCCAGCGTTGCAGCCACTGACTGGCCGCTGGCACACCGTAGGTGGCGGAAAGCGCCGGCATTGCCTGCGCGCGCCGCGCATCCAGGTTCGCCAGCCACGCGTCCGCAGTGCGTGCGTAGTGAGTTCCGTCCCAACGCCAGCGTTGGAGTAACCGCAGATCCTCCTGAAACCGCAGCGCGAGATCATCGCTGGGCATCATTCCGCCGGAGAAAAAATGATGACTCATCCAGTCGCCGGCATCGCGGGGCACAAACGCATAGGGGTTCGCGCGATGAACGAACACGTGCATGAAAAATTTTCCATCGTCTTTCAGCCATCCGCTCACGCGACGAAACGCCTCCGGCCAATTGCGAAGATGTTCGAACATCTCGACTGACACAATGCGGTCGTAGCGACCCCCGGCGTTGAAGTCGTTCATGTCGCATGTGATGACCTCGACATTGTCGAGACCTTGCCGCGCAGCTTCTGCGGTGATGTATGCCCGCTGCGAAAGCGAATTGGAAACCGCCGTAATGTGACTGCCGCGATAGAGCCTCGCCATCCACAATGTCAGCGAACCCCATCCGCAGCCCAGCTCGAGAATCTCCTGGCCGTTGGCAAGGCCAGCGCGTTCGCAGGTCGCGACCAGCGCCGCCACTTCGGCCTGCTCCAGGGTATTGACCTCTGGTCGCCACCAGCAAGAGCTGTATTTGCGTCGTGGACCAAGCACTTCGGCAAAAAAGTCGGCCGGTAGCTCGTAATGTTGTTCATTGGCTTTTTCCGGCATCAGCGCAACAGGCGCTTCGCGCAAGGCGGCTATGAACGCGTCGATACGTTGTGAGGCCGATGTATCTTCCACATTGATTTCGGCCAAACGATCCTTCAGCAATCGCCTTATCCCCGCGCGAATCGCCATGTCGGGCAAAAACCCCTGCTCGGCCCATCGGATTGCCGTTGCCGCCAGATAATCAGCCATTGCCGTGCGCCTCGCGCCAGGCTTGCAGTGCGGCGGGTATCGCAGCAAGCGAAGACATCGTAGTGACGCCGGGCAAACTCTTTCGGGCACGCTCCCACAGCTTGCCGCCAGCCCACACCTCAATCTTGCGATCCAGTTGCTTGCGAAGATCCGCGAGCCCCTCGCGCGCGACGTTGGCCGCCATTGCCTGGCTGAAGGACAATCCCACGATATCCGCGTGGTGTGCGCGCGCCGCTTGCACGATGTCCCAGACGGGCGTCTCGATCCCTAGGGAAATACATGACGATCCTTCGGCGCAAAGGCAAGCCTCTGCCATCAGAAGGCCCAATTTGTGTTGTTCGCCCGGCAGTGTAGTGAGCAAGATGCGTGGTCCCTGTTCAACGTGGGACATCGATCCAATGGCTTGCCTTAGAAGATGTTGCAATTGCTCGGCATACAGGTGTTCTTCGAATATCTGTATTCGGCCTTCTATCCAGGCGTTCCCGATCATTTCGTTCAGTGGAGTGACGAGCTCCAATACGAAGCGCTGCAATCCCAGGCGAATGAGCGCGTGCTGAAGAAACTGACGCAATTCGGCGACCTGGTGCAATTTGAGCAGCTTCAACGCCTCCCCGGCGACAGTGAGCTCGCCCTCAGGTCGAGGTGCGCATTGTGGCAGAGACTTGATTCGCGCGTTGAGTTGGCTCAGCGACTCCGCCACGACATTACCGGGACGCAGTCCGCTGTCCATGAGGCGACGGATGACGCGAAGCTTTTCCAACTGGTCGGCGGGATAGACGCGCTCGCCCTTGAGGTCGCGGGAAGGTTTCGGGAACCCGTAACGTCTTTCCCATACTCGCAGGGTGTCTTTCGACAGGCCCGTATCACGTTCGACGGTTCCGATGCTGGCAGTGACTTTGGTCATGCGGCGAATACCCATATCGTCCTGGACAAAAGTCCTTAATATCCGAATAATCTGGGCATTATAGCGATAGAAAAGACATTTGTCTTGGACACAATGCGGGCGAGTCATTGTCGAACTTCTGTGGAACCGGAATTGGTGCTGATCATTGAGGCACCTGTACGGTAACGTTGCATCCGAGTGCCCGCGCATCTGGCTGGGACAACCCGGGACACCAGCCCGTCCGATTCCTGGGCGGGCCGGGGGGAAGTCCATTGCGCCTGGGGTCGCCAAAGCACTCTCCAATGCCTGGTAATTGACCTTGTCTCCGCGCGGCGATAGATTGGCAACCGGGGGAAAATCCGTCGATATCCACAACATTGCCCGCCGCACGATTGGAACATTCATTCGTTCTCGCCGCCCCTTGGCGAAAGTCTTGAGAGAATCGCCCTTGCGGTGGATATTTGCCGAAGTGCTGGTTGCTTTCGCGCATTTCTTCCTGCCGCGGAATTGAATCGCATGTTCGACTGGCTGCGCAGGAAGTCTTTCGCTGCACAGGCTGCCGGCAGGACCTCTGGTCCGAGCCAGCCGTCGACGGGTGTGTTCCAGCAATATCGTGCGGGCAAGACAGTCGAGGCGGAAAAGGCAGCCCGGTCCCGGCTCGAGATCGACCCCGCAGACGTCGATAGCCTGATCGTGCTGGGGCTGATTTCGCTCGAATCTGGCCGCACTCCCGAGGCATTGCAATATCTTCGACGTGCGGGGGAATTGGCGCCTGCGCACGCTGACGCGCACACAGCGCTCGGCCGGGCATTGTTGGCGGACGGGCGTCAGGCCGACGCGACGGAAGCCTTTCGCCGCGCACTCGTTTCAAAGCCGGGCAGCGGGGAGCCGCTGATGCACCTCGGGCTGCTCGCCCTGGCAGGCGGGCGTATCGATGAGGCTCTGCGCGAATTGTCGGCGGCGGTGCTGGACGATCCGGGGCTGGCTGACGCGCAGTATCAGCTTGGCAACATTCTGCGACAGCGTGGACGACTTGATGAGGCCGAGAAGCATCTGCGCGGCGCCATGGCGGTGAAGCCCGGCCATGTTGTGGCAAGTGATCTCGGGGCGCTGCTGAAGGACCGCGGTCGTGCCGAGGAAGCGGCAGACTTCCTGGAACAGTCACTCCGGTTGCAGCCCGGGTTTGCACCTGCCTCCTACAATCTCGCCATGCTGCGCATCGACCAGCGTCGGTGGAGCGAGGCGGCCGCCCTGCTGCGCAGTTATCTCGTGGTGGTTCCGCAGGATGCCGATGCACATTATTGGTACGCGAACGCGTCGATTGGTGACGGAGACGTCGAGACCGCGCGCACGGCTTACCAGGCCGCCATACGACTGGACGGGACGCATGTAAGGGCACGCTGGGGTCTGGTCATGGCGCAATTCCAGGCAGTGCCGCCCACCGAGACCGCGCAGTCTTCCGCTCCGCAGGCCTTCCGCCGCGAATTGACCGCACTCGAGGATTGGTTTCGCGCCAACCCGCGCGTGGAGGGATTTGCGGCGGTCGGTGCGCAGCAGCCCTTCTATGCCGCGTATATCGTGCAAAACCATCGCGACATGCTCGCCCGATATGGGCAGTTATGCACGACGCTGATGGACGGCTGGGCGAAAAAAGTGGGAGTGCCGGCGCCGATTCGAGCGGTGGGCACGAAGTGCCGCGTGGGCATCGTGTCGGCACATATCCACAGCCATTCCGTCTGGCACGCGATTTTGCGCGGCTGGATCGAACACCTCGACCCGGCGCAATTCGAACTTCATGTTTTCCATACTGGCTCTACGCGCGATCGCGAGACCGAATGGGCGGCACGACGGGTAACGAAACTGCATTACGGTCTTGGAGACTGGGGCGCCTGGGCAAAGGCCATTTCGGATTCTCGCCTGGACGTGCTGATCTATCCGGAAATTGGCATGGATTCGACGACGGTACGACTGGCCGCATTGCGATTGGCGCGTGTGCAAATGGCAAGTTGGGGCCATCCGATCACCACCGGTTTGCCGACCATGGACGGTTTCATCAGTGCCGCGGCTTTCGAACCGGAAGGTGCTCAGGCGCACTATACGGAAACCCTCTTTGCACTCCCGCGCCTGGGCTGTTGCTACCAGCCATTCGACACGGCGGCGAGCCGGATCGATCTGTCGGCGTGGCATATCGCGGAATCCGACCATGTGCTTCTTTGCGCCGGCACCCCGTTCAAATATGCCCCGTGCGACGACGATCTGCTGGTGGAGATCGCGCGTCGCGCTCGCCCCTGCAAGTTGCTGTTCTTTCAATCCGGACAAGGGCAGCTTTCCACGCTCCTGGAGCAGCGATTACGGTCGGCTTTCGTCGCGGCTGGCCTGGCCTTCGAAGAATTTGTCCGCTTCATTCCCTGGCAGAGTCATCCTGCATTTTTCGCGCTGCTCGATCGGGCGGACGTGTTCCTCGACAGCGTGGGGTTCTCTGGATTCAACACCGCGATGCAGGCCATTGAGCGCGGCACCCCGATCGTAGCCTGGGAAGGCGAGTACATGCGGGGGCGCTTTGCCAGCGGGATACTGCGTCAGGCTGGATGGGACGAATGGGTGGCCGACTCGAAACAGGGATATGTGGATCGGGTGGAGCGGCTGTGCAGGCAACGCGACCTGCGCGAGAACTTTCGCGAGCAGATCGTTGCGCGCCGATCCGGTCTTTACGACGATCGCGAAGGCGTGGCCTTGCTCGGGCAGCGATTGATGGCGATGGCGGCTGTGGCTTGATCGCCGTTCCCGTCGGCAAAACAAAACTCAACGGGTTCGGTTTGAGGGCAATGCGAGATCCCGCGCAGTCAACATGCTTGAAATGCCACTTCTACTGTCATGCCGTCCGGTCCAGTGTTCTCGATCCGGGCATCGCCGCCATGATGACGGGCAATCTTGCGCACCAGAGACAGTCCAAGACCGGTTCCGGTGGTGTTTGAATTCCGGGCGCGATGGAAGGGTTCGAAGACTGCCTCCTTTTCCGATTCGGCGATGCCACTGCCATGATCGCGCACGCGCAGAATCGCGCGACGGTCATCCCGGGTGATTGTCACATCCACCGGCGCACGGCCGTGGTGCAGCCCGTTTTCCAACAAATTGCGCAACAGCCGGCGCAGCAACGCAGGGTCGCCGCGCACCATGGCGGATTCCCCGCCAGCCGAGCAATTTTCGTAGCGGGCGCATTCTTCCGCGGCAAGCGCGAGCAGATCCGTTTCTTCCCGGACCTGTGGTTCGGTCAGTGCATCCAGCCGGCTGCTGAGCAGAATGCTCTCGATCAAGGCATCGACCTCGGCAATGTCACGCGCCAGTGCCACCTTGCGCACCGGGTCCGTGTCGGCCCTCAACAATTCGATGCCCAGGCGGATGCGGGTGAGGGGCGTGCGTAGTTCATGCGAAGCATTGGCGAGCAGCATGCGGTGCGCGCCGACCAGATTCTCGATGCGTGTTGCCGCCCGATTGAAACTTTCCGCCAATTGGGCGACTTCATCGTGTCCTTCGACCCGGACCCGCGCCGACAGATCGGCCCGCCCCAGAGTTTCGACACCAGCCTGCAGGCGTTCCAGCCGGCGCGTGAGTCGGCGCGCCACGGGGTAGGCAGCGATGGCGACCGCGACGAACAGCAGGGCGAGAAGGGAGACGATGGCAATTCCGGGCCCACCGCGCCGATGCTCCAGGTTGCCACTGTGAAACTTCAGCCAGCGGCCATCCGGTAATCGCACTGACCAGCCCGGACCGCCGTGCAGCCGCGTTTGAAATCCGCCGCGCGCCAAATCTTCCGGCGGCGGCGCAAGCGCGCTTCCCAGACTGGCGATCGGCGCGCGACCGGCGTCGAACAACGTGATCTGCATGTCCAGTCCGGCGCCAATTCTTTCCAGTGCGGTCTGTTGTTCTGCGCGCGTAGCGGTGGCGGGCGGCAGCAGATTGGCCGCAAACTGACCGGCGGCCTCGATCGCCGGCCAGCTGCGGTCCGTATCGCTCAGTGTCCGCCAGAGCAGGCCCACGCAAAGCGCAAATACAACAAGGCTCGCGAGCATGGCAGCGTAGATACGAAAGTAGAGGCGGCGCATGTTCAGTCCTGGAGCCGCACAAAAACATAACCGCTGCCGCGCACAGTGACCACGCGGCGCGGTTGTTTCGGGTTGTCTTCGATGGCTGCCCGGATGCGCGAGATATGCACGTCAATGGAGCGGTCGAAGGCATCCAGAGGTTCACCTTTCAATTGATCCATCAACACCTCCCGCGACATTACCCGTCCGGCGTTCTCGGCGAGCGCCAGAAGCAGGGAAAACTGATGGCCGGTCAGCTCGCGTGGCTGCGCATCCACACGCACTGCGCGGGCGCCGCGATCGATCTCCAGTCTGCCAAAGCGCAGGATATCTGCCGCCAGGCCGGCTTGGCCGCGCCGCAGAATCGCCCGCAGCCGTGCCAGCAATTCCCGCGGCTCGAAAGGTTTCGGCAGATAGTCGTCGGCGCCGAGTTCCAGCCCGACGACGCGGTCCATCGCATCTCCCCGCGCGGTGAGCATCAGAATCGGCATTGCGGAATGCACGCGAATGCTACGGCAGATTTCCAGTCCGTCCATGTCCGGCAGCATGAGATCGAGGATGAGCGCATCGAAAGCCTCGCGAGATGCCTGCTCCAATCCGCCGGCACCGTTATCGGCCACCGTGACGCGATATCCGGCCCCGCTGAGATATTCGCTGACCATCGCGGCCAGCCGCGCATCGTCCTCGATGAGCAGAATCCGGTTGGCATGAGATATGGAAACAGGCATGGGCGGAACGAATTTACTCGTCCGGGAGGAAATTGTCGAAGCGGATTGGAACAGTATCGCGAATGACTGACCCACCCGAAGGTGGGCCGGGTCAGACGCGATCAGCCGCGGGAGTGCCAGCCGCCATGGTGCCTGCCATGGCCGTAGCGCTGCAAGCGTTCCGCCAGTTTTCGGCGCTGGTCGGGATTCAACACTTCGGCTGCGTCGGCGAGCGCCAGAATCACCCGTTTGGATACGGTGTCCAGCAGGGCAATCTGTTCTGCCCTGAGAATTTCGATGGCGTTGCGGTCGATGTTATCCGCGTTCATAAGATCGAGCGCCTGCTTGCGCGCTTCCTTCATTTTCCCGCGCAACGGGGCAAGGTCACGTGCGGCAGCCTGCGCGATGCTGGTCAGTTTTTCGCGTTGCGGCGGTGTTGCGTCCACTTCGACCGCAAGGTGCTTGACCATGCGCTCGATATTCTCGTCCATCTGAGCAGGGTCCAGGTTTGCGACCATCAGAGGGTGCGAGCCGTGGGCGAACGATTTGCTGGCATAGGCACCGATGAATCCGGCGGCGACCAGTGCAAGCAGGAAGAAGATTGCCCGGCCGGCGCGCGGTGCGCAATGACCGGAATGATTGCAGCGGGACCGTGAAGGTTCGTTTGCGGGTACTGGGGCTTCCATGTGGAGATCTCCTGTGAGAGCGGGCAACATTGCCCGACACAGACAGGTTACTCATCCGGGATTGCGGGAATTTCTCCGCGGTGTAAAGAAATGTAAAGCGCGCAATGCCGGCGCGAAGACGCCACCCGCCTTACTGCTCCATTAATGCCTTGTAACGCTGGCGCGCCTCTTCTTCCCGGACGACATCGTCGATTTCCCGCAGCACGCCGTCCACATCCGGCGGCGGTTCGATGCGTTCGAATCGACCCGAGAGCTCCACCTCGGGGTGCAATGCCCCGGATTCATACAATGCCCAGATTTCCTTGCCGTAATCCGTGACACGCAGAGCCGGGTCAAAGCGACCGAAAAAGCGGGTGAGGTTTTCGACGTCGCGTTCCAGCATGGCGCCTGCGCTCAGATTGCCCGCTGCATCGACTGCCTGCGGCAGATCAATGATTACCGGGCCGTTGGCGCCGACAAGCACGTTGTATTCGGACAGGTCGCCATGCACGATGCCGGCGCAGAGCATGCGCACCACCTGTCTGATCAGCGTGCGATGGTGCACACTGGCCTGCTCCGCCGTGAACGCCAGATCATTGAGCCGCGGCGCCGCATTGCCGTTTTCGTCGGCGACCATCTCCATGAGCAACACGCCGTCGAGGAAGTTGTGAGGTTGTGGCACCCGCACCCCGGCGGCGGCAAGGCGCCGAAGCGCATCCACTTCGGCGTTGTGCCAGGCATCTTCCTGCTCCTTGCGCCCGTAACGCGATCCCTTCTCCATGGCGCGCGCCCGGCGGCTGTTCTTGACCTTGCGGCCTTCCGTGTACTTCACGCTCTGCCGAAAGCTGCGTTTGTTGGCGTCCTTGTACACTTTTGCGCAGCGTATCGCCTCGCCGCAGCGCACGACGTAAACGGTCGCCTCCTTGCCGCTCATGAGCTGGCCGATGACTTCGTCCACGAGTCCTTCTTCAACCAGGGATTCGATGCGTTTTGGGGTTTTCAATGACGCGGAGTGCGATGGGTGAAAGCAGGGGCGGATTCTAACGTAGAAGGCCGGCGACCGGTGTGCCGGCGCAGGCGTAGCGGGAAGCCTCCGCGGCTGCCGCGTTGTGCAATGATTCGGTTTTCGACTCGCCGACTCCGGATGCCTACAACATGACCCTGCTACGTGAAACTGACATCGACGTCCGATTTGCCGAAATCGAAACCAAGCTCAGTTTTAACGAAGAGCTGATCGAGCAACTGAACCGCACGGTCTTTCGGCAACAGGAACAAATGGACCTGCTGCAGCAGGAATTGCGCGTGCTGTACCGGCGCATGCAGGACGCATTGCCCTCGGATGCCGCCGAGGCCGGCGACGAAGTGCCGCCGCATTATTGACCCGGATAATTCAGTCTTCGATCGTTTGCAACGCCGGGCGTGCAGCGGCGGACGGCTCTCGAAGGTAAGCCGACAGATGCTCGCTCAGTTCGCGGGCGTCGTCGCCGACGCCGTCGATGAGACTCGACTTCCGGCGACGCAGAAAGGGCAGACCAATCAGGTACAGGCCGGGGGCCTCGGTAACACCGCCGTCATGGCGCGCTTGGCCTTTGTAGTCGAGGACCGGCACATTGAGCCAGGAGTAATCCGGACGAAAACCGGTGGCCCAGATGACGGTCTTGATTCGTCCGCTCGCGAGATTCAACAGCAGCGGAGGGGATTCTTCCACATTGGTGGCGGCAAAGCGCTGCGGCGGCGCAAGGTGCGTGGTCATGCCGTTGTCTTGCGCCCATGTGTCGATGGTGTCGAGCAGGCGCTGCATTTTCAGGTCGGCCAGCGCACACACGTTGCGCAGCGACCCGGAGAACTGTGCCTTGCCATCCTGGATGCCGGCCAGACGTCCGACAAGTTTTACGCCGATTGTACTCAAGGCGTTCAGGTCGATGCTGCGGCGGTCGGCATATCCGGCTAGTTGCAGCGAAGGAACATTGCGCGCGCGGACAATGTCGTCCACTTCGGTGTAACGCTGATCCAGCACGCCGCTGGCGTCCATCCACCACTTGATGTCTTTGCCGCGATATACGCGGGGCACCCGCACATGTTCCCCCACCGCCAGGGTCACCGGCCGGCCCGACCGCTGGATATCGTCCGCGATCTGCACACCGGATGCCGACGCACCAACCACCAACACGCCGCCTTCTTCGATTTGCGCGGGATTGCGATATTGCAATGGCGTGAGGCACTTGATCGAACCCGGTACTACCGCGGCAACCGCCGGCACCGTCGGAGTGTTGCAGGCCCCGCTCGCCAGTACCACGGTGTCGCACTGCCAGGAACCCCGTTCGGTCACGACTTCGTAGCCGCCGTCCCGGACTTTCACCGAGGTGACCCGGGTGCCGGTTCTCACCGGCGCCGAGAAGGCGGCCGCATAGTCCTCCAGAAACCGGATGGTTTCCGGCATGCCGCGAAAACCATCCGGATTGCCACCTTGGTAACGGTATCCCGGCAGCCGGCTTTGCCAATTGGGCGTCAGCAGTGTGAGAGAATCCCAGCGCTCAGTCTTCCACGAGTTGGCGACCTCGCCGCGCTCGAGTACGACGTGATCGATCGAGCGTTTCGCCAGCCACCAGCTCATGGCCAGCCCGGCCTGACCCGCGCCAATAACGACAGTAGTGGTACGCATGCCTGCGGCGCCGGATCGCCGTGCCGGCGTTATTGGACTTCGACCGTAACGTTGGTGGGATTGGTGATAATGTCGTAGACCGCCGAGCGTTTTTGGGACTGGGCGACCAGCGCCTTGATGTCATCGGGCGAGGCATCGGCATCGATCTTGTAGGTCACCTTGATGCCGTCGAAACCGTTGCGCACATCGGGGTCGGCGCCCAGGATGCCGCGGATGTCCATGCCGGCTTCCAGCGTTGCTGACACCGAACGCAACTGAATTTCGCGCACCTGCGCCACCGCCGCGATCCCCGCCGTGAGGCAGCCGGCCAGACCGGCCAGCACGATCTCCACCGGGGTCGCGCCGCGATCTTCTGAGGCGAACACTTCCGGATGATCGGAATCGAAGGAGAATTTGCTCTTGTGCTTCTGCTCACCGCCGAGTCCGTAGAAACCCTCGACGGTTGAGCGGCTCAGCGTGCCGTTCACCCAGTTGCAGGATGCGCGCCACTTGAATTTTGCCGCTTCTGGCGCCTTGGTCAGTGCTTCGCGTGCGCCGAGCAATGCTTTGACGTTGACGCCGTTCTTCACAGGATTTGCATTTTCGGTTGCAGCCATGGCCATCTCCTCGGTGTTTTTTGAGTACAGGGCCGCGCAGAATAGCAGCCTGGTTAACCGATCGCATATGCTCTACTTATGATTTGTTTGGCATTAGATATTCGATTTGGTTATTTGTGAGACCGTGCACGTGGCGTGACAGCATGAACGGGCGATGCAGTGCCGGAACCAGGCAATTCGGCTACCCTAGATGCCCGATCACCAAATTGGAGCAAGCCATGCAATTCAGGACTCTCCCCGGCACCGACATGAACGTCTCCAAAGTCTGTCTCGGTACCATGACCTGGGGAGAACAGAACAGTGAAGATGAGGCCCATGAACAGCTCGACTACGCCATTGGGCAAGGCATCAACTTCATCGATACTGCGGAAATGTATCCGGTTCCGCCAAACGCACAAACCCAGGGGCGCACCGAAAAATTTCTCGGTACCTGGCTGGTCCGCCAGAAACGTGATCGGCTTTATGTGGCAACCAAGGTAGCCGGACCGGGGCGCCGCGACTGGATTCGCGATGGGCGCACGGACCTCACCAAGGAAGTGATCGCCGATGCGGTGAACACCAGCCTCGCGCGCCTGCAGACGGATTATATCGACCTCTACCAGATTCACTGGCCGCAGCGCAATGTGCCGAACTTCGGCGCGACAACGTTCGACCCATCGAAGGAAAAAAGCGGCCCGTCAATACACGAACAGGTGGTCGGCATGGCGGCCATGATCAAGGCCGGAAAAATCCGTTACTACGGATTGTCCAACGAGACGTCCTGGGGAATTTGTGAATTTCAAAAGATGGCCAGAGAACTCGGCGTGCCGGGCCCGGTGACCTTGCAGAACAGCTACAGCCTGCTGTCGCGCAATGTCGACAACGACCTTGCCGAAGCATTGTTCCGGGAGAACATGACACTGCTCGCCTACAGCCCGCTCGCGGCGGGAATACTCTCCGGCAAATACCGGGGCGGCGAGAAGCCGGCCGGAGCCCGTTTCACGCTATTCGATTCACTCGGAATCCGGTTTCGCAAGCCAATGGTTTCAGAAGCGGTCGACGCCTATTCGGCACTCGCGCATCGGCGCGGACTGACGCTGGTGCAACTGGCTCTGGGCTATGTGGCCAGCCGCTGGTACCTGGGGGCTTCCATCATCGGGGCAACGTCGATGGCGCAACTCAAGGAAAATATCGAGGCGGCGCAACACCCCCTGGACGTTGACACCTTGAACGACATCCGCGACATCCAGTACCGCTTCCCGAATCCGGCGGCGTGACCGCTTGCGCGGCGTTACCGCTGGAAATGCGCTTCGCTTCCGAGCAGGGCTTCGCGGAAACGGTTTTTCAGATGCGCGCCGTCGCGCGGCGGCAGCACCAGCGGCAGTTTGTCCGGTGCCACCTTGATCTGCGCGAACACCGGACCTTTGCCCTGCGGTAACGCGGTGGCATGAATCCCGGCGCGCAGGCCGGAGATCAGTTCGAGCGATGTGATGTTTGACACCGACGCAAATTCGCAGGCTTTCGCGACCGCGGCGAGATCGACGCCGAAGGCAGTGTGTGAGGACTGCATGCCGGTTTCGCCGTAGCGTTCGTTGTCGAGAACAACGACCGCGAGGTTCTTCGCGCGCTGCGCACCCAGGGTGGCGAGTGAACCCAGCCCCATCAGCATTTCGCCGTCGCCGGTGAGTACCAGCACCGGGCGGGTCGGCTGCGCTAGCGCGAGTCCCAGGCCGATCATTGCCGCGCCGCCCATGCCGCCCCAGAGCGGAAACGTGAGCGGGTGATCCCCGGCGGCGGTCGCGTCCCAGGCCGGGGCGCCGAGCCCGGCAATCACAAGCAGATTGCCCCGGTCCGCGAGCAGGGCGCGGACCACGTCACGTCGGTCGGGATAATGGGAAGTCATTGCGCGGCCGATGTCATTTGTCGAAAGTCTTGGCGCCCAGCAGGCGCTGCCCGATCAATAGCGCGGTCGGACGCAAGGTGTTGTAGGCGATTCGAAGCGCACCTTCGGCAAGCGGCAGGAGGTCTTCTTCGTGATCGGCGCGGTTCACCAGCACACCCATTTCCTCAAGCACGCGCTCCGTGCCCTGGCCCATTGGCACCTGCCACGGATTGAACTCCGCCCAGTCGCCGCGCATCGTTACCAGCATGGTGAGCGGAATCTGGCAGGTGGAAAGCATTGACAGCATGTTGATGCAGTTGCCCACACCGCTTGACTGCATGAGCAGCACACTCTTGCCGCCGCCCAACCAGGCGCCGACCGCGTGCGCAATGCCTTCGGCTTCGTTGGTCAGGCGCACCAGCGAAAGCGAAGCATCGGCTTCGCACAAACGAATCAGTGCCGCATGGCCGGCATCCGGCACGCAACTCACCTGCGTGATTTTCTGTTGTTGGAGCAGTCGGTGCAGGCCGGTGCTCCAGTGGGAAGGCGCGGTATCCACAGTAGTAGGCGTCGTCTCAAACGGGTGCATTGGGCCACAGTCTGGCGGTGCCGGCAAGCATTGGGGACTTGCGCGCCTGAATCCATGCGGGTGTTCACATGGCCGCGGCGAATTGCTGATCCAGCGGGCTGCGCACGCCAGCAGGGCCGGTGCGCAGGACATGTGTGTAAATTTGCGTCGTCGAGACGTCTGAATGCCCGAGTAACTCCTGCACAGTTCTGATGTCGGTACCGGATTCCAGCAAGTGCGCCGCAAAAGTTTGTGCGTCGCAGCGGGCGCGCGTCGGTTCGTGGAAAAAAATGCAAGAAAATCCTCAACTTCCTGCGCGCCCATATCACGCGGATGGCGCAGGCCGTGGTAACGGACGGACCAACGGGTCCAGTAGCAATAGGCCTTCTCCGTGCGTATGCTGTAGTGCAGATACCGGATGCGCTCCCGCACCTAATCCAGAAGCCGGGTAGAGAACAGTGGTGGAAAGGCGGTTTTGCCCGGATGGTGATACCTGTTCATATATCCAGTATGCCATCGGAGGGCAGCCTGGCAAGCGGGTTCCACGGGATCGGAACGGCCAGATTATCCGCCTGTCCGGCCGGTTATTTCGCCATTTTGGCGGATAAATCAAGTTGAACTAAACCGCTTCGCGGTGGTGTGGTAGCGCGACCACCGTATCTGCTGTAGCGCTCGGAATTCTCAGGCGCGATTCTCTCAACAACATCGGTTTTGCCGAATCC